>NZ_AUFA01000040.1:0-61419 GCF_000426265.1 Bradyrhizobium sp. Cp5.3
CAATCCCGACGCCATGCGGACGCGACGCGAGACGGTCGAGCATCCCTTTGGCACGATCAAGGCCCGTATGGGTGCAACCCACTTCTTGATGAAGCGCCTACGGAACGTCGCCGCCGAGATGGCTTTGCACGTCCTGGCCTATAACCTCACTCGGGTGATGAACATCGTCGGCAAACCGAGCCTGATTGCAGCAATCCGCGCCACCTGAACGCGCGGAAGTGCGTCCAAAAGCGCCACCGCGCGTCGCTATAACCACCTCAGCCGGCTATTGGACGATCCGACGCGAAAACATCGGCGGCCTGCAACGATTGTCGACTACGGCCGCTTCCGAGCTATCCATTTCCACACAACCAAGACCTGCTGCAGACCGTGTATCCCGACAGGCGCGATCTCATCGAATCCGTTCTGCTCGAGGCCGGCCGATGGGAAGGCCGGGTCGAACAGCGGACGAAAGCCGGCACCGCGCTCAGCGTCGATGCCCGTTGGGCCCTGCAGCGCGATCATCTCGGCAGGCCGGTCGGCGTGCTCGAAACGCACACCGATGTCACGGACCGCGAGGCGGCGCATGCCGCGCTGGTGCAGAGCGAGCGACGGTATCGGCGGATGTTCGATGCCAGCCGGATCGGGGTCCTCGAAGAGGACTGGAGCGGCCTCCGAGCCGCGCTGAATTCGCTGGAGCCGGGGGAAGCCGGCCTACGCGACTATCTTGTGCAAAATCCCGATTTCGTCCGATACGCCCGCGGGCTGGCCAGGATCACCGACGCAAATCCCGCCCTGCAGAGGATGGCCGGGGCAAGCAGCTCCTCCGCCTTCATCGAGAACGTGGACAGGCTTCTGGGCGCGGACGACCGCAGTTTCCTCGGCGGAATGCTGGCATTCGCGGAAGGCGAGCCGTTCTACGAGGGGGAGACCGATCTCGTCAGGCTCGACGGCGGCAAGGTTCCCGTGCTGTTTACCATCACCTTCCCGCCCGAGCCCGGCGGGGATCGCAACGTGCTTGCCTTTGTCATGGATATCACCGAACGCAAGCAGTCGCAGGACGCACTGCTCGCGGCGCAGGCAGAGCTTGCCCACGCCGCACGCGTCGCCACCCTTGGCGAACTCAGCGCATCCATCGCCCATGAGGTGAATCAGCCGCTGGCGGCGATCGTCACCAGCGGCGAGGCCGGCTTGCGCTGGCTGCGGCGCGACGTGCCCGATCTGAACGAGGTTGCGGCGACCATCGGTCACGTCGTTGCCGAAGGGCGCAGGGCCGGCGAGATCGTGACCCGCATCCGGACCTTCCTGAAGAAGAGGTCGCCCCAGCAGGACATCCTGCAAATCAGCGAGATCATCGATGAAGCAGCGTTGCTGGTCGGGCGGGAGCTCGCAAAGGACGACGTCGTCCTGACCATCGAGGTGGAACCTGGGCTGCCGCCGGTTCGCGGCGACCGGATCCAGCTTCAGCAGGTTCTCGTGAATCTGCTGGTCAATGCCGGCCAGGCCATGTCGGGCCAAAGCGGCCCCCGCATCGTTACGCTCGGCGCCGGTTCCGTCGCAGGCGAAAGGCTCGCCATCACGGTGCAGGACACCGGCCCCGGCATCGCACCTGGCGACCTGCCCCGCCTGTTCGACGCGTTCTTTTCGACGAAAAATGGCGGAATGGGCATGGGACTTGCGATCTGTCGAACGACGGTTGAAGCTCACGGAGGGCAGTTGTCGGCAGAGAGCGTGCCCGGTTCGGGGGCGACATTTCGCCTGACGCTGCCCTACAGCCAAGAACACACCACGCCATGACACGACCGATCGACGAAGCACATCCGCCATCCGCAAAGTCCATCGTCATCATCGTCGACGATGACGCAGGGATTCGTACCTCGCTCGACAGCCTGTTCCGATCCGTCGGCCTCGAAACGCGCCTGTTCGGCTCGCCGGCTGAGTTGCTCGGCGGCCAGCTACCCGACAGGCCCGGTTGCATCGTGCTGGACGTCCGGCTGCCCGGGGTGAGCGGGCTCGATCTCCAGGGCCAATTGGCCCAGCAGGGCATCGGATATCCCATCATCTTCATGACCGGCCATGGAGACATTCCGATGTCGGTGCGCGCCATGAAGGCTGGTGCCGTCGATTTTCTCTCCAAGCCATTCCGCGATCAGGACATGCTCGATGCCGTGACGGCAGCGCTCGCACGCGATGCCCAGCGTCGCGCCGAAGCCACGGCGAAAGAGGATATTCGCGCCCAATACGAGACACTGACGGCGCGCGAGCGCGAGGTGATGGGCCACGTGACCGCCGGCCTGATGAACAAGCAGGTCGCAGGCCTGATCGGCCTCAGCGAGATCACGGTCAAGATCCATCGTGGCAACGTGATGCGCAAGATGGGGGTCCGGTCGCTGGCCGATCTCGTCCGCAAGGCCGAGGCGCTTGGGGTATCCCAGACCCGCAGGTCTACGGACCAAACCTGAGTATAGTTCCGGTGGGACCGTCCGCGGTCCATAAGGCGCTGACGGCCGCGTTGCGGGGAGATAGCCTCCTTGGAGCACGCCGGCCAGGAAGTGCGGGAATGGCCAAGACCCCGGTAATTGCGATCGTGGACGACGACGCAGGAGTTCGCACCTCGCTTGCGAGCCTGGTGCGTTCGCTCGGCTATGAGGCGCACACCTACGAGTCCGGCGTCGACTTCCTCGAGCAGCCGCCAGGCGATGATCCGGCATGCATGATCGCCGACATCCAGATGCCGGCCATCACCGGAGATGAATTGCAGGCGCGGCTGATTGCCTCCGGCCGCCATTTCCCCATCATTCTGATGACGGCGTTTCCCTCCGACGCCGTCCGCCAGCGTGTGATGGCGGCGGGCGCACATTGCTATCTCGGCAAGCCCTCCAGCGGCGACGAAATCATCCGCTGCCTCGAAGAGGCGCTGGCAGGTCAGCCGCCGCGCTAGTCCTACCTTCCCTTCCGCACAGAATGCGCGTGGCTTCTGTATTCGGAGCGTGCATTCTGGCAAGCAGGTTCCTGGACCGGAAATACCGGCAAGCCCGGCAAATCTCATACTCGCGCGCATGCGAGCGAATGCCACCAGTGCTCCCGGTCAAGCGCGCCCCCTTGTCTTCGCCGGTTTCTCCGCGAGCTCCTGGGCCTTCGCGCTGCGGGTATGGCTCGCGACCCTTCTCGCGCTCTATGTGAGCTTCTGGCTCGAGCTCGAATCCCCGTCGTCGGCGGCCCTCACCGTGGCGATCCTGGCGCTGCCCACGCGCGCTCAAGGCATGGAAAAGGCCGGCTACCGGCTTCTTGGCACCGCCATCGGCGTCGCGGCATCGATCGTGATCGCCGGCGTCTTCTCCCAGACCGGCGGTCTCCTGCTCGCGGTTTTCAGCATCTGGATCGGCCTCTGTGTCTATACGGCCGGGATGCTGGACGGCAATCGCGCCTACGCGGCAGCCCTCGGCTGCACCACCGTAGCCTTGATTGCCATTCAGCAGATCGATAGTCCCCTGCAGGTGTTTCCCACCGGCGTCGCGCGTGGCGCCGCCATTGCCATCGGGGTCCTCGCGGTCGCACTCGTCAACGAGGTCCTTGCCGCGCCCGCCTACCATCCGGTGCTGGCAAGCCGACTAGAGGCTCTGCATCGCCGGGTCATGGACGTTGCGCAAGGCGCCGCTCGCGGCGAAGCGTCCTCAAGCTCCGTCGCGGCGGGCCTGTTGCGCGATATTGCGGCCCTGCGTCCAGAAATCGCGAGCCTCACCACGGAATCGAGCGACGGCCCAGCGAGAACCGCCGCAGCGCGTTCCGCCATGGTGGACCTCGTGACCGTATTGTCCCTCGCCCGCTCGCTCGCGGCATTGCCCGTCGCTATCTTGCCGACCGAAGTCGCGGGCGATCGGGACGGCGGCGCCTCCGGTCTGATCGCGGTTTGCCGAGCCTGGCTCAGGGGCGAGATTCTTCGCAAGAGCGCGGACGTGCGCAGCAGCCTCGACGCCCTGCGCGCCGGCACACGACCGCCGCAGACGTGGCGTGCGCCGCTGTATCGCTCGCGCCGCATCGCAGCCGAGGGCGGCGCGCGGACGGCGATCCATTTCGCGCTGATCGCGATGTTGTTTGTGATGGCGGGCTGGCCAACCACCGAGCTCTGCCTTTCCCTCGTTGCAGTCATCATCGCGCTAGGTTCGACGGCCCCCGATCCACGCAGCTTCACGATGACGGCGTTGCTTGCCATGCCGATTGCGTGCCTGCTCGCCGGCATCCTGAAGTACCTCGTCTTCAACGGCGTCTCCGAGTTTCAGTTGCTGGCGATCGGTCTTGCGCCTGTCGTCATCGGCCTTGCGCTCCTGATCTCGCTGCCGAGCCGCATGCTGTCATCGGTTGGCCGCCTCACCCTGGTGTTCACGCTCGCCATCTTCGCCCCGACCAACCCGCAGAGCTACGATCCCGAGGTGTTTCTGGTGACAAGCCTCTTCGTTTGCCTGGCTTCAGCGCTGGTCTTTGCGGCACAGCTTCTTCTCCCGTCCTTGTCGGGCGAGCGACGGACCCGGCTGTTGCTGGGCGAGGCCCGCGCCGAGCTGAACCACGTCGATAGCAGGCAAGTCCGGCATCTTCCGCTCGAGGAAGCCGCGTTTCGCGATGCCGCGCGCATCGAACAGATCGTGACGGCAAACGACGGTTCGACATCCAACGATCAGGTCATGGCCGAAGCGATGCGCTGCTTCGACCAGGCTGCGATCCTGCGGCGGTGCCGTGTCGAACTGGACCGTCTGGCGGCGGGTGCGCTCGCCGAACCGGCGCGCGCCGCGCAAGCCGCCCTCGCCTTGCGCAACGATCGGGCGATCTTGGCTACGGCGGACGCGCTGCGCCAGGCGGCAAGCCGACGCGGCCTGTCCGCCAATTCGACCCTCGCGGCACTGGTTTCGGCAAGCGTGGCGTTCGCATCAATGCAGCCCAGCCGAGGAAAGTGGCCATGACGAACACATATCATGAGCTGGTCATCGGGGGTGTGCTGATTGCGCCGATCGTGTCGTACGCGGCAACGGCGTTGCTCGCGTTCCTGTTACTTCGTCCTCTGCTGCGGTTCGTTGGCTTTGCGAGGATCTTCAGCAACCCGTCGCTGGCCGAGCTCAGCCTGTACGTGACGATGTTTTGCCTGCTCGCACTATCTTCTTAGGGAGAGTACCGTGGAAACTGGCCTGCGCCGCGACGCGGCCACGCTGCTTGACGGCAAAGCGGCCACCGAAACACAGGCCGGCAGCACCGACGCCGTCGACCATGCCGGCCTGCCGGAGCCTCTGGCACGCGACACCAGCGATCGCGCCGCGGAAGACGGCAACCGTGCGGCTCAGGCGACACCCTCGACGCTGCGGCGCGAGGCTCTCGGACGCCTCATCGTCGGCGCCGGCAAGCATCTTGCGACGCTCGGAATTGCGCTGGTCGCCATCCTGATATCGGCCGCGACATGGCAACACTACGTCACCGCTCCGTGGACACGGAATGGCAGTGTGCGCGTTCAGGTCGCCAACGTCGCGCCGCAGATCCCGGGCAAGATCGTGGAGCTGCGGGTGGCCGACAACCAGTTCGTCCACAAGGGCGACGTCCTCTACGTGATCGATCCCTTCGACTTCGAGGTGGCCGTCCGCGTCGGGAAGGCCCTCGTCGACCAGCGGGCGGCCGATTTGGAAGTGAAGCAGGCCGAATTCGATCGCCGCCAGCATCTGTCCGATCTGGCCACGACGCCCGAGGAGCAGCAGATCTTTGCCGGCAATGCGATGCAGGCAAAGGCCGCCTATGAAGCCGCGACACACCAGCTCGCGCAGGCGGAGCTGAACCTGAAGCGGACCAGCGTGGTCAGTCCGGTCGATGGCTACGTCACCAACCTTCTGCTGCGCGTCGGAGACTATGCCGTCACCGGCGTCAGCAACGTCTCCGTCATCGATTCCGACAGCTTCTGGATCGACGGCTACTTCGAGGAGACCAAGATGGCTCGCATCTGCATAGGCGATCGCGCCGAGGCGCAACTGGTCGGCTATCCCAGGCCGATCCTCGGGCACGTGAAGACCGTGACGCGCGGCGTCAGCGTATCGAACGCCGCGGCGGGCACGCAGGGCCTGCCCAACGTCGATCCCATCTACACATGGGTGCGGCTTGCCCAGCGCGTGCCGGTTCGCGTTGCCATCGACACGGTGCCGGCCGACGTGCCGCTGGTCTCGGGCATGACGGCGACGGTGACGATTCGGCAGCCTGCCGGTGGTGATCCCCAGACCTGGTTCGGCCAACTCCGTGCGAACCTGATGGCCCCCATATCCGACTGGTTCGGAGAAGGCCGCCCGCCACGTCCGAACTGCCTCCAGGGCGCATCCCAGCCCGCCCCCGAAGTAGAGGCGCTTCCTTACACGCGGGAGCCCGCGGTTCCCTCGGCGGAGAAGATCGCCCCGGGCCTCACGCCCGGCGTCGACGCGTCACCGCGCCTTCCCTGAATCCGGCCAAGATGAGAGGCGCTGCGCCGCGCCTTTGATCCGCTTTGCACCAAGCCGCACAGTGCCAGCCGGCAAACTCGCATCTCGCAATGCAACCCCTTGATGCCCTTGGTCCAATTGACGTTTTTGCGACACGGGGTCGCACCCATCGCATTTGCAAAATCTAACAGCGCTTAAGGATCCATAACGAGCTTTGCGACGGGATCAGACTTATCGTTTAGGCATCGACTTGTTGCATTCGGCAGTTCGGCGGCCGTCACGGCGGCAGCCGGACTTAAGAAACGGGACCAACGATGCTTACCGACATGCAAACGGCCGGCGCCTGGCTGGGCTATGATGCCAGCCAATGCGAACCGGAGATTCCGCCGGAAACGCGTGCGTTTCCTCATGAACGGAAATGGCGTCGGCCCGAGCAACACACCGGCACTGCCGCCGAGGACATCACGATCTCGCGCTGGACCTATGCGCAAGCTGCCGTCCGGCACGAAGAGGCGACGACCCCGCCGGACCGCTATTTCTTCTGCATTGCCTTGAAGACGACGCGCCTCAAACTGACCAGGGGCAGCCAGACCATCTTCGACGGCATCATGCCGGCAGGCACGCTGTATGTCGGCGCCCCCTCGAAACAGCTCAGCGCGCAGTTCCATGCACCGTGCGACTTCCTGCACTTCCACGTGTCCGCCAACTGCTTTCCATCGCCGCAACCGGATACGGAATTTCTCACGGCCGAGAGCCTGAACGACCTCGTCCTGTTGCGCGATCCGTTTGCCGAGCAACTTGCAAAGGCCCTGACCGAGCACGGCGCCTCCGCCGATGAGGAATTTGCCCGCTGCATCGGTCAGACGCTGGCGATGCATGTTGCCCGGCGCGAGTTGCCGCGTACGAAAGTCAACGCGCTGCCGAAATGGCGCCTCCGGCGCGTCGAGGAACATGTCAGGACGCATTTCGACCGCTGCATCAGCCTGTCCGATCTTGCCAGGGTCGCGGGGCTGTCGCGCATGCACTTTGCGGCGCAGTTTCGCGCTGCGACGGGATACCGGCCGCGCGAGTACCTCCTGCATCAGCGCATCGAGCATGCGAAATCGTTGCTGTCGAACAGCGAGACGCCGTTGGCCGAGGTCGCGTTGGCCGTCGGCTTCTGCACGCAGGCGCATTTTTCGACCGTCTTCAAACGCATCACGAGCGACACGCCGGCGCGCTGGCGGTGCGCCAAGCGGAACGAACTGTCGTTGGCCGCGGGTCACGACAGCGATCGGGCGCCACCGCGCACCACGTTTTCTCGTGTCCTTCCGGCGGAGCGGCGTGATTCATGCGAAATGAGAAACGTCCTGGGTTCATGAAAGATTCTGTCTGCCCCATCGGCGATGCTGCAGACGTGAACGACTGAGACCCAGTCATGGCTCCGGCCTCCCCTCCCGGGCATGCGAGCCTCTCGGGGCCGTCCTCCCCCAAGGGACGGCCCCTTTTTTGCGATCAACCGCATCCTGTCGAACGGCAGCCGCTCGCGCCGCTCGAGCAGAGCGATCGCAAGCTTTGGCGATGCTGCCTAACTGGGAAAGAGCACGGCGATCGCAATCGCCATTGTCACGATGCTGAATGCGGTGCTGGCGATCACCATGGAGCCCGCGGTCGCGGAATCCAGCCGGTAATTGACGGCAAACAGGATTCCGAAGAAGCCCGACGGCAGAGCGGCAAGCAGAATTGCCGTCTTCGCAGTGTCCGGACCAATCCGAAGGCCGTAGACGATCGCAACGGCCAGCAGCGGCCGGATGATGTCTGACGCCGCCGTTGCGGCGACGACCTTCCAATCGAGCCGGAACGACTGGGCCGACAGGACGAGGCCGGTCACGAACAGCGCCACGCCGGCGGTCGCGTTGCCGATCAGCTCGAGGCAGGCATGCGCAAGCGCATCGAGATTCAGATCGGACAATGAAAGCAGGATCCCGAGTGCGGGCGCCAGCACGACCGGCTTGGTGAGCGCGCGCCGGATGGCTACCAGAACCAGCCGCGCCGACATTTCGCCGCCGTGAGCCTTGCTGGCGTTCATCTCCACCACGATCAGCGTGAGCGGGCTGACGAGGATCGAGCCCGTTGCCAGTACGACAGCAACCGGAACGATGCCGGCCGCTCCCATCACCGACGTCAGGATGGGCAGACCGACGCCGGCAAGATTTGGGAAGCCGATCGTCAAGGCCTGGAGCGATGCATCGGATTTGGTGACTCCGGCGAATGTGCGCGCGCACCAATACCAGGCGACGTAAAGCACCAGCATCGTCAGCCCAGACACCAGGAACAGCGGGCCCTGCTCGATCGTCTGGCTGCGCGAGGCCGCCGCGGTCGCGGCGAACAGCGAGGCCGGCAGCGCAAAATCCATCACGAGCGCATTGAGACCCTCGACGTGATGATTGTCGATGACGCGAATCCGGCCTGCTGCAAATCCGAGCAGCAGGACGAAGAAGACCGGCGCGAGCGCCATCACGATTGGATTGGACGTCATCGGCCTGACCTTTCACAGGAATCGACGAGGACAGTCATGGCGAGCGGGTCGACCGATCGCGTCACGCGGAATTCTCCGGATCATGCAGTGAGGCTGGCGGGAGTGCTGTCTCTCCCGCCAGTCTCCCTTCTGCCGGTCGTGCGTCAGGACCGGCAAAAGGTGTTTCAACGTGTGGCCGGCGGCACGATGTTGCGCGCGGCGCGCGCGATGACGGCTGCCACTTCCTTGGGATGGGACTCGTAGACCGAGTGGCTGGCACCCGGGATGACGGTCGTCTGGCTCTTGGCGCGCTCGTAATACCAGCGCTCGAGATCCGGGTTGATGATCTGGTCGTTGCCGGCGACAATGCCCCAGCTCGGCTTGGTCTTCCACGCGGCCGCGGTCAGCGGCGTGCTGAATACCTGCGTGGCGGCCAGGACCTGGGAACGCGATTCGAACTCGGCCTGCTCGCGCGGCAGATCGGGCGCGAACAGTTTGGGGAATTGCACGGGATCGAGATAGGTGAACTTGTCGGGGGTGACCTTGATCGCGCCTTCGGTCTTGCCCAAGACGCTCGGCGTCTTCTTGCCAAGAGCCGATTCGTCCTCGCCGACATCGGGCGCGTGGGCGGCGACGTAGACGAGACCGACAACATTGGGATGGACGCCGGCTTCGGTGATGATCGATCCGCCGTAGCTATGGCCGACGAGGAGCGTCGGACCGTCCTGGAGATCGAGCAACCGCTTCGCCGCGGTGACGTCATCGGCAAACGACGTCTCCGGCTCCTGCAGCATGCTGACGTGGAAGCCCTCCTTGGTCAGGATTTCGTAGACCGGCTTCCAGCCGGATGCATCGACCCAGGCACCGTGCACCAGGACGATATTCTTCAGAGGTTCGGCGCTCGCTGGGACAACAGTCGAGAATAGTGCAAGTGCGGCCGTGAAGGCCAGGCAGGTCTTGAGATGTTTCATGTCAGATGACTCCGGGTTGGAATGACGCGGACACTAGTTTCGAAGGTTGCGTGCGTATTTCCGCAAACAACTGTCCTTGTCACTTCGCACGCCGGCAATATCCGGGCCTCGAACGATGACTCACGCGCTCGGCTTCAGCGACCTAACTAGTACGCGCGTTCGACTGATGGACAGCAAGCAACGTTCGTACGCGAAAGACCATCGTCGCTCGGTCGGGCATTGCAGATGGAGCTTCTGACATTTCCCAAACTCCACGCAAAGGATCGGACAATGACATCAACCGCGAAATGCTACATCGTCCCCCTCATTCTGCTCTGCGCAACATCGTCGGCGCATGCAAGCTCCTGCACGGGCGCGATCACGCGCACCCAGGCTCAGCTCGATCTGGCGATAGAGCACAATGCCGGCTCGCATGGCTGGAAGCCCGAGAGTCTGAACGCTTTGCGCAGCTATCAGCCCACGCCCCGCTCGCTCGCCGCGGCCGAGAACGGCAATGGCCCTGACTTCACCGGTGCGCTGGATTCGCTCGCTCGCGCGCGCGCTGCCGATCGCGCCGGCGACACCGCCGCATGCAACCGCGAGCTCGCCCGTGCGCGAGCCGTGCTGAGATAGCGAAAGCAGGATGCATCCTTTCGTCGTGCCGCCAGGGAGCAGGGCGTGCATTCTGGAAATACCTGCGCTTCCGCTGCTCTCTATGGTTCGGGAGCATTCAGCCGGAGCACCGCCCATGCGAATACAGCTCTCATCGAACAACGCTGACGCAAAGCGATCCGCACCGCGTCGGTTCACGTTGATGTGTCTGGGCGCGACGCTTGCCGCCGGCGCCGTATGGCTGGCCGCGACAGCGGCGATCGCCCAAACGACAGTTCCGACGATGCCGATGACGCAGCCGCCGGTCGGCATGGGCGCGACCTCGCCGCTGAATCCGCAAGCTCTTCGTCCCGAGGGTATTCCGCTGGGATCGACTGAAATTGCAACGCCGGGCGTGTCCCCGATCAGTCCCGCGCAAGGCATGGCGAACTGTGCCACGTCAAGCAACGCCGGAGCGCCCGGAGCTCTGTTCGACGGCGGCGGGCTTGCCGGAGGTTCATCGGTCCCCTGCACCGGAAGCGCGACGTCTCCGTCGGCCCTGCCCTCAGCATCGACAGTCGGACGCGTCGGAATTCCGCTCGGTGCCACCGAGCTCGGAGGTGCCGGATTGAGCCCAACCGTGCCGGTGCCCGGCCCAGATCTTTCGGGCGGACCGGCTCCCATGAACAGCACCGGAAATCCCTGAAGTTATCGAGGAACATCACAGTGAAACCAATCCTCACCGTCACGCTCGTCGCGTCCGTTGCTGTGCTGGCGGGCGCAGGCTTCTGGTTCTTCGGCACGAACAGGCACCCAGCCGTCACCGCCGCGCCCGTGCCTGCCGCCATCCCGGTTGTTGCGGCCACCGTCACCGGTAAGGATGTCCCGATCTATCTGCGCGGCATCGGCACGGTGATCGCCTACAATACCGACGTCGTGCGCAGCCAGATCCAGGGGCAGATCGTCAAGATCGCCTTCACCGAGGGACAGACCGTCAAGGCCGGCGATCTCCTCGCCCAGATCGATCCGCGTCCCTATCAGGCGCAGATCGAGCAGTTCACCGCCAATCGCGACCGCGACCAGGCCCAGCTCATGAACGCCGAGGCCAATCTTTCCCGTTATACCAAGCTCGGCGACAAGGGATATGCGACCCCGCAACTGATCGAGACACAGACCGCGCAGGTGGATCAGCTCAAGGCGGCCGTGAAGGCGGACCAGGCACAGATCGACGAGGCCAACGTCCAGCTCAGCTACACGCGCCTGACCTCGGCCATTCCCGGCATTACCGGCGTCCGCCAGATCGATGTCGGCAACGTGATCCATCCGACCGATCCGAACGGTCTCGTCGTCGTCACCCAGATCGAACCGATCTCGCTGCTCTTCACCCTTCCGCAGACGGATCTGCCGGTGATCCAGCAGCAGGCCGCGAAGGGAACGCTGAAAGTCATCGCCTACAGCCAGGACAACAAGATGAAGCTCGACGAGGGCAGCCTCCTGCTGGTCAACAACGAGATCGCGGGCACGACGGGCACCGTCCAGCTCAAGGCGGAATTTCCAAACCGTGAGCACCGGCTCTGGCCGGGGCAACTCGTGAATGCGCGCCTGCTGCTGGAGACGCGGAAGGATGCCCTGACCGTGGCCGGCTCGGCGGTGCAGCAGGGCCCGAACGGCAACTACGTCTATGTCGTGGCGGCCGACCAGACGGCGAAGCTGCGACCTGTCCATGTCGCGCAAATCAGCGATGGCCAGGCCCTGATCGACCAGGGCCTGAAAGCGGGCGACGTCGTCGTGGTCGACGGCCAGTATCGCCTCACGGAAGGAAGTCGCGTGCGGGAGCTGCACGGCAAGGCGGCGCGTGAGGCCGACCTGCAGAGCGCCGTGCAGGACGCCATCCCATGAACCTCTCCGCGCCGTTCATCCTTCGGCCGATCGCAACGGCGCTCCTGATGGCGGGCCTGCTGTTGTGCGGCCTTGCAGCCTATCCGCTGTTGCCGGTCGGCGCGCTGCCGAACGTCAACTTCCCCACGATCCAGATCTCGGCGCAATTGCCCGGCGCAGATCCGGAAACCATCGCTTCGTCCGTCGCGACGCCCCTGGAGCAGCAGCTCAGCCAGATCCCCGGCGTCACACAGCTCACCTCGTCCAGCGCTCTTGGCGTGGCACAGCTGACCGTGCAGTTCGAGCTGTCGCGCACCGTGGATAGCGCAGCGGTCGACGTGCTGGCCGCGATCAATGCCGCAAGTCCGTTTCTGCCGCCGAACATCCCCTACCCGCCGACGATCCGAAAGGTGAATCCCGCGGAGACGCCGATCATGCTGATCGCGCTCACGTCCGACTCGCTGCCGCTGACCACCGTTGACGCCTACGCGGAAAACATCCTGCTGCCCAAGATCTCGCAGATTCCCGGCGTGGGCCTGGTCGGAATCGGCGGCCAGCAGAAGCCCGCGATCCGCGTCCGCGTCAATCCGCAGGCGCTTGCCGCCCGGGGGATCGGGCTCGAAGACGTCCGCAGCGTCATCGCCGGCGCCAATGTCGATCTGCCGAAGGGAACGCTCAATAGCCCGCGCGTCACCTATACGCTGAACACCAACGATCAGCTGCTGAAACCCGAGGCCTATGAAAATCTCATCGTCGCCTATCGCAACGGCTCGCCGGTGCGGATACGTGACATCGGCACGGCCATCAATGCTCCCGAGAACGACCTTCTGGCTGGCTGGTACGGAAAGCAGCCCGCCATCGTTCTCGCGGTCCAGCGCGTTCCCGGCGCCAACGTGATCCAGACGGTCGACCGCATCAAGACGCTGCTGCCGACGCTGCAGGCTTCGGTTCCCCCGGCGATCAAGGTGACGATTGCCGCCGACCGCACCGCCACCATTCGCGCCGCCGTCTCCGACGTCCAGTTCACCCTGCTGTTGACGGTCGCGCTGGTGGTCATGGTGATATTCCTGTTCTTGCGAAACTTCTGGGCCACGATCATTCCGGCGGTGACGGTTCCCTTGTCGCTGATCGGGACGTTCGCGGTTCTCTATGTGCTCGGCTACAGCCTGGACAACCTTTCGCTGATGGCGCTTTCGATCGCGGTCGGTTTCGTGGTCGACGACGCCGTGGTCGTGATCGAGAACATCGTGCGCCATCTCGAGCAGGGCATGACGCCGATGCAGGCGGCGCTCAAAGGCTCCAGCGAAATCGGCTTCACGATCGTGTCGATCACGCTGTCGCTGATCGCGGTGTTCATCCCGCTGTTCCTGATGGGCGGGTATGTCGGAAAGCTGTTCCAGGAGTTCGCCGTCACGATCACCGCATCGCTCCTGCTGTCCCTGATCATCTCGCTCACTTTGACCCCGATGATGTGCGCGCGCCTCCTGAAGGACGACTCGCGCAAGAAGCATGGCAGGCTCTATCTCCTGTTCGAGCGTGGCTTCGATTCCCTGCTCGCGCTCTACGAGCGGGGCCTGCGCGTCGTGCTGCGCCACCGTTTCGTAACGCTGTTGGTGATGCTCTCGACCATCGCGCTGACCGGCTATCTCTACGTCATCATCCCGAAAGGCTTCTTCCCGCAACAGGACACCGGACAGATCGTCGGCATCACCGAGGCCGCGCAGGACATCTCGTTCCCCGCAATGTCCGAGCGCCAGCAGGCGATCGTCGGCGTCCTGCAAAAGGACCCCGCGATCGCGTCGGTCGCGAGCTATATCGGCCCGGGCGGCCCGACCGCCACACTCAACCAGGGGCGCATCTTCATCGTCCTGAAGCCGAAGCCGGAACGCAAGGCCAGCGCCGATCAGATCATCGAACGGCTGAAGCCCCGGCTCGCCCACATCCAGGGAATCACACTCTACATGCAGGCGGCCCAGGACATCACGATCGGCGCACGCCTGTCCAAGACGCAGTATCAGTACACCCTGACGGACGCGGATTCCGACGAACTGACGCACTGGTCGGGCATTTTCCTCGACAAGCTCCGCGCGCTCGACATCATCACCGATGTCGCCAGCGACCAGGCCAATGCCGGCCCGCGGCTGGACGTCACCGTCGATCGCGAGGTCGCCTCCAGCTTCGGCATCCTGCCTTCAACCATCGACAACACGCTCGACGATGCCTTCGGCCAGCGCATCGTCTCCACCATGTTCACCTCGCTGAACCAGTACCACGTCGTGATGGAAGTCGACCCGCGCTTCCAGTACGGCCCCGAAGCGCTCAAGGACATCTACCTGAATTCGGCCACCGGCCAGCAGGTGCCCCTGAGCACGCTGGTCCACAGCGTCATCAAGCCCGCCCCTATCCTGATCAACCATCAGAGCATGTTTCCCTCCGTCACGATCTCGTTCAACCTGCGGCCCGGCGCTGCACTCGGCGATGCGGTGACGGCGATCCAGAAGATAGAGAAGGACACCGGCAAGCCCGCTTCGCTCGCGACCTCGTTCCAGGGCAATGCGCAGGCCTTTCAGTCTTCCCTGTCAGGCACGCCGCTGCTGATCGGCGCCGCGCTGATCGTGATCTACATCATCCTCGGCGTCCTCTACGAGAGCCTGATCCACCCGATCACCATCCTGTCGACATTGCCTTCCGCCGGCATCGGCGCCCTGCTCCTGCTACTCGCCGTTCACGTGGATCTCAGTGTCATCGCGATCATCGGCATCATCCTCCTGATCGGCATCGTCAAGAAGAATGGCATCATGCTGGTCGACTTCGCCCTCGAAGTGGAGCGCCAGCACGGGCTCACTCCCCAAGAGGCGATCTACCAGGCCTGCACGCTGCGCTTCCGTCCGATCCTGATGACGACGATGGCCGCGCTGCTCGGGGGCGTGCCCCTGATGCTCGGCACCGGCACCGGCTCAGAGCTGCGCCAACCGCTCGGCTACACCATCGTCGGCGGCCTGATGCTCTCGCAAATCCTGACGCTCTACACGACGCCTGTGGTCTATCTCTATCTCGACAGGCTCGGCGCGTGGTTCACCAGGCCGCGGGCGGCCGGGCCATCCGGCCCGTCCACGGCCGCACCAGACACGAGGTTAGGTCATGAGTCCGCTTGACAGCGTGACCGTCGGCATGACGGCGGAAAAGCGTCTGACCGTCACGCCCGAGATGACGGTCGGCCATGTGGTGCCGGGCATGCCGGCGGTCTACGGCACACCGACGATGATCCTGCACATGGAAATGGCCGCGGGATCGTCGATCCAGCCATCCTTGCCGGCCGGATTTGTCAGCGTCGGCATGATGGTGAACGTCCGCCATCTCGCGGCGACGCCGATTGGCCGCATGGTGCGTGCGGTTGCTCGGATCGTCGAGATCGAGGCGAAGAGCGTCGTGTTCGAGGTCGAGGCCTGGGACGGCACCCGCAAGATCGGCGACGGCACCCATCGCCGCGGCATCGTCAACGTCGCAGAGTTCGAGAAACGGTTCGGCGTAACGCGGCCTGCGGAGGTGATGCGTTCTCAACGCCCTGAGGGGATGACGGTCCGGGTGAAAGACGCGTCCCTTCTTCATCCGGAGTCTGCCGACTGCCGTGACGACGCCCGATGATCGCAGGTTGCCGGTGTTTTGCCCGACGTGTCAAACGATTTGGCTGAGGCGTCAAAACGGTTTGGCTGAGCGCTGCGTCGTGTCGGCAGCCCCGCGCTACTTTGCATGGGGTTGTTTTTCAAATTTTTAGTTGGCTGGCCGAACCGCTCCGACTTTCCGGCCCTCTCACTAGCCTGAGACTACAGCCGCGTTTGGGATCGAAGCCGCGACAATCTGGCCTTCGGTGACGCCGCCGTGCGTTTTGACAAAAGCTCCACGAAAGCAAAAGACTCTTATTCCGCAACGCGGTAGACCGCACGCACTTCGTGCTCAATGCTCCGAGCAACTGGACTCGGAAAAGCGATCTGATGGTCAACGCGTATCTCTCGAACCTGTCTCATCGGCTGGCCCAGCCCGGATTCGCCTGTGGAGGCCGGGAGCCCCTGACGGGCCGCCGCATGGGGACGATCTGTCCAGTGTCCGCGCCGGGCAACGATCTCACGATCCCGGTCCAGTTGGACCGAGCAAAATCGTCCGATCGTCCGCAGTGCGCTCCATGACGGCCGAGTGTCAGCGATCGAACACGCCGCCTGAACGCCTGGATGACTTTCGTCTGCTACAGTCCAAGCGATGGTGGCATCGCCTGCAGCCGGTCCAAGCCGAACATCGGAACACTCGCGTCCTCGCTCATGCCGCTCTCTGCGCCGCGGGAAGCGCTGCGCTGACCCTGCTGTCGTTCGCCTGCTTCCTGCTCGGATTCAACTTCGCCACCACCGCTTTTGCCCTCCTCATCGTCATTGTCCTGTTGTCGCTGCTCGACAGTCTGGTGTCGTCGGTGATCTTTTCCGCTGTCGCGGTCGGCGGGCTCGCCTTCCTTTTCATCGATCCCATCTATTCGTTTGCGGTCGGTGGCCTCGAGGACATCGTCACTTTGGCCACCTTTCTGATCACGTCGCTGACAATCGTCGGCCTGGTCAGGCGCCTGCACAGCCTAGAGCGCGAGCAGTTGGCCGCCGCGGCCAGGGATATCACTGCCCAGAAGAAGGCCCACGCCGAACTGGAGCGGAGCGAGCTGCGCTATCGCCAGCTGTTCAGCCGAATGCCGATCGCGCTCCGGCAGCTCGACGCCAGCCGGCTGGTGGTACTGTTCCGAAAGTTGCGCGCGGAAGGGGTCGAGGATCTCGGCAGCTATTTCGACAGCCATCCCGATTTCCTCCAGACCTGCATGGAGGCGCTCACGTTTCAAGAGGCCAACGAACGGGCGGTTCAGATGTTCGGCGGCGGCTATGCCGGACGTTCCATGGCCGACACCTGGAGGGAGCGGCCGGATACTTTCCGTCGGGCCATGGAGTCCCGCTTTCGCGGCGAGACGAACTTCGAGGAAGAGACCAGGATGGTCACGTGGGACGACCGCGTCGTCGACGTTCTCTTCACGACGGCGCGCGTCGGTCCCATCAATGATCTCGAGCTGAGCCTCGTCGGCACGATCGACATCTCGCAACGTGTTCGCGCCCAGGAAAGGCTCCAGCAGGTGCAGGCGGAGTTCGCGCATGCGGCTCGGGTCTCCGTGCTTGGCGAGCTCACCGCTTCCATCGCCCACGAGGTCAACCAGCCGCTGGCCGCCATCGCGACCAATGCCGCAGCCGGGCTACGCTGGCTGAACAGGCCCAATCCGGACCTGGCCGAAGTGCGCAGCGTGATCGAAAACATGGCTGCGGATGTCAAGCGTGCCGCGAGCATCGTGGCGCGGATCCAGGGGATGGCCACCAGGAAGGCGCCAGAGCGTGTGCTGCTATCGCTCGACGACGTCATTCGGGAGGCCCTGCTCTTTCTTCGACATGAAATAGAGTCCCGTGCCGTCGCGATCGCACATCATCCCGATCCGGCGGCGCCGCGGCTGCACGGTGACCGCACCCAGCTCCAGCAGGTGATCGTCAATCTGGCGATCAACGCCATGCAGGCGATGACCCAGGCCGGCAGCGAAAATCGCAGGATCGTCATCAGCACCGTCACCCTGGATACGGACACATTGTGTTGCTCCGTGGAAGATAGCGGACCCGGCATCGGCGCCGAACATGTCGGCCGGCTGTTCGAGAGCTTCTTCACGACCAAGGAAAGCGGCATGGGCATGGGACTGCCGATTTGCCGCTCCATTGTCGAGGCACATGGCGGCCGGATCAATGCCGATGGCAAGGGCGCGAGCGGAGGTGCGCGCTTCTGGTTTACGCTGCCAATCTCCGGCTCAGCCGATTTGGCGTGATCCGGCTCGGAAGTCGACCGTCCGGTTATTGCTCGATCGCGGACTCGGAGGCGCTCGAGCGCACCAGGCGGATCGGAACGCCCTTGAATGACGGCGTGAAGCTCATGGGGTCGCGGGCATAGAGCGGCACCAGCGGATTGGTCTCCGGATAATAGGCCGCGCAGCAACCGGTCGGAAAGGAATAGCCGACCACGCGGAAGTTGCGCACGATCCGCTCGACGCCGTCGGTCGATTCCGTGATCAGATCCACGCGATCCCCTTCGGCAAGGCCGCGCTTCTTCATCTCGTATTCGTTGAGGAACACCACGTCACGCTGGCCGAACACGCCGCGATAGCGGTCCGACATCGAATAGAGCGTGGTGTTGTACTGATCATGGCTGCGTATCGTGCTGAGCCACAGGAAATCGGGATCGCACTGCGGCGGGTCCTCTCCGCAGCCCTCGAATACCAGGAAATTGGCCTTGCCGGACGGTGTCGCCCAGATCCGCTCCCGCGCGGTCGAGGTCAGATGGAAGCCGCCGGGAACGCGGATGCGTGCGTTGTAGCCCTGGAAGATGGGGAAGACCGCCTCGATCGCATCGCGGATGCGATCGTAATCGGCAACGAACCCGTCCCAGTCGACCACCGTGCGGTCGCCGAGCGTCGCCTTGGCGACACCGGCAATGATCGCCACCTCGCTGAGGAGATGCTCCGATGCCGGCTTGTTGCGACCGCCCGAGGCATGGACCATGGACATCGAGTCTTCCACCGTGACGGATTGCGGCCCCGCCGCCTGGACGTCGATTTCGGTGCGGCCGAGGCACGGCAGGATCAGGGCGGCACGGCCATGGATCAGATGGCTGCGGTTGAGCTTGGTCGAGACATGGACGGTCAGATCGAGCTCGCGCAACGCAGCCTGCGTCGCCTGCCAGTCGGGGATTGCGGCCGCAAAATTGCCGCCCACCGCGAAGAAGACCTTCACCTCGCCGCGGATCATCGCCTCCAATGCGGTCACGACGTTATGTCCTGGCGCTGATGGCGGCTTGAATCCGAAATGCTGTTCCAGGCGCTCGAGGAACTCCGCGTTGGGGACCTCGGTGATGCCGACGGTGCGGTCGCCCTGCACGTTGGAGTGGCCACGAACCGGGCAGACGCCGGCGCCCTCACGTCCCACATTGCCCCGCAACAGGGCCAGATTGGCGATCTGCTGCACGTTGTGCGCACCGCGCTGGTGCTGGGTGATGCCCATGCCGTAGACGAAGATGGCGCGTTCCGCCTTCATGTAGGCATTGGCCGCGTATTCCATGTCCTCGCGCGTCAGGCCCGACTGACGCTCGATGTCCGGCCACGCCGTGCGCTTGAGATCGTCGATCAGCGCTTCGATCCCGACTGTGTGCCCGCGGATGAAATCCCAGTCCAGGATCTCCGGCTGCTCGGCGGCACGCGCGGCCTCGTCAGTTTCCACCAGGAGCTTCATGATCCCCTTCAAGACCGCGACGTCGCCGCCGATCCGTACCTGGAAGAGTTTCGAGCTGATCGTCGTCGAGCTCAGCGTGATCATCTCGAGGGGGCTCTGCGGTGCCTGGAAGCGTTCCAGCGCACGCTCGCGGAACGGATTGATGGAGATGATCGAGGCGCCGCGGCGCGCCGCATTGCGCAGGCTCGTCATCATCCGCGGGCTGTTGGTGCCGGGATTCTGACCGAAGATGAAGATGCAGTCGGCCTCGTCGAAATCCTCGAGCAGCACCGTGCCCTTGCCGACGCCGATCGAATGCGGCAGGCCGACACTGGTCGCCTCATGGCACATGTTCGAGCAATCCGGAAAATTGTTGGTGCCGTATTCGCGCACGAAGAGCTGATAGAGAAAGGCGGCCTCGTTCGAGGTCCGCCCGGACGTGTAGAAATCCGCCATGTTCGGGTCCGGCAGGGCCCTGAGCTGGCGGCCGATCATGTCGAACGCATCGCTCCACTGCACAGGAAGATAGCGGTCGGAGGCAGCATCGTAGGCCATCGGATGCGTGAGCCGCCCGACCATCTCGAGATCATAGTCGCTCCAGCTCGCAAGTTCCGTGACTGTATGCTCGGCGAAGAACTCGGGCGTGCACCGTTTGGAGGTCGCTTCCCAGGCAATTGCCTTGCCGCCATTCTCGCAGAACTCGAATGACGAGGTGTGCTTCGGATCGGGCCAGGCGCAGCCGGGGCAATCGAATCCCTGCGGCTGATTCATCCGGCTCAGCGTCGCCGCGCCCTTCACCGGCACCCGCTGCACCAGCAGGGCCTCGCTCAGCGCCTTGAGGGCACCCCAGCCGCCGGCGGGCTCATGATAGGGACGAACCGATTTCCTGGTCATCTGAGAGGTCTCTCGATGTGACGATCCTCATGCCAGTTAAGGACGCCCGCGCCGGACTAGTCTTTTCAAATCGGATTTCGAATTTCTCAATTGCACAGCTTCCCCCCGGTGCAATCGCGAGGACCCCGCCGAAGTCGGTAGTGCATTCCGGAAAAAGGATCGCCGTTCGCGGAAGCTGCGTCCACAGGGCGAAACTAGGCTAGTCTCGTGGAGCCTCGCCGCGATGAAGGCTCGAGATGCATTTCAGGAGCGACCAACATGTTTTCACGACGTGAATTGCTGGCTATGTCGGCGGCAGGCGCCGCCATGGTCAGCTCCAGCGCGCAAGCCGCAACCTTCGGCAATCCGGATGAGCCGCCGCAGGGCGCGATCAATGCCAAGAGCCCCGGAAGCCTGAGCGATCCCGGGCCGCAAAATCCGGCCCTGGCGAAGCAGTTTCCCTCGGCACAAGAGCCGCCGGCGACGGACGTCGGCGGCTTGCAGATGAACTGGGCCTCGTTCAACAACGCGCCCAGGCGCATTCAGAACGGCGGATGGGCCCGCCAGGTCACGGTCGAGGATTTCGCGATCTCGAAGGAGATCTCCGGCGTCAATATGCGGCTGTCTGCCGGTGGCATCCGCGAGCTGCATTGGCATCAGGCGGCCGAATGGGCGATCATGACCTACGGCAACTGCCGCATCACGGTGCTCGACGTCCAGGGCCGCCCCTATGTGGCCGACCTCAAGGCCGGCGACCTCTGGTTCTTTCCGTCGGGTGCGCCGCATTCCCTGCAAGGACTGGGTCCCGACGGCTGCGAGTTCGTGATCTGCTTCGACGACGGTCACGCCAACGAGTTCAACACCCTGCTGGTGACGGACTGGTTCGCCCACACGCCTCCGGAGGTGCTGGCCAGGAATTTCGGAGTGCCGGCCGAAACCTTCGCCAATATTCCCTTGCACGATCGATGGATCTTCCAGGGCACGGTACCCGGCGATCTCGCCGCAGATCGCGCCGCCATTGCCAAACATGCCGAGGCACCGCCCTACCCGTTCGTTTACTCGCTGGGCAGCTCGGCTCCCATGAAGGAGAGTTCGGCGGGAAGCATCCGCGTCGCGGATAGCACCAACTTCAAGGTGGCGACCACGGTTGCGGCCGCGCTGGTGACGATGCCTCCGGGCGCCGTCCGGGAGATGCACTGGCATCCGAACGCGGATGAGTGGCAGTACTATATCAAGGGCAAGGCGCGGATGACGGTGTTCGATACGGGGCCCAACGCGCGAACGACGGATTTTTCCGCGGGCGATATCGGCTATGTCCCGCGCAATCTCGGACATTACGTCGAGAACGTCGGCGATACCGACGTACAGTTCGTCGGTGTATTCCGCGCGCCGCGTTACGAGGAGGTATCGCTCTCCAATTGGCTTGCGCACACACCGCCCGCACTGGTCGCCCAGCACCTCAATATCGATGAGAAGGTGATCGCCCAGTGGCCGGACACCAGTCCAGGCATCATGCCGAAATCCTGAACGACAAAGGCGCCGAAACCGGCGCCTTTCTTTTGCCGTCAGTAGCGAGCCGTTTCCGACTCGAACTTGCCCCGGAAGACGCGGAAGCCGATCGCGACGTAGGCCAGCATGAGCGGGAAGATGAACAGGCCTTCTCCCCAGAACATGAAGGCAAGGCTGGCATGAGGCGCGGCGGCTTCATCGATCGTGATGGCGAAGGGCACCATGTAGGGCCAGAACGAAAGAGCCAGCGTGCCGAACGCTGATACGAAGATCAACGAGACCATGTGGAACGGCCAATAGTCGTCATGCCGCAGGATGCTCGAGGCGAGCATGCAGGCGGCGCCGGCGCCGATCGCAGGAAAGAGGAACAGATAGGGCCGCTCGATCCAGCGCTGCAGGATCGGCAGGTGCTGGATCAGCGCGTGGCTGAAGACGAGGATCAGGAACAGGAGCACCCCGGTTGCCAGCACGGGAATTTGGCTTCGCGCCAGGTCGCGAACAGCGCCCCCGCGCTTTCTCACCAGCCAGCACGCCCCGAGCAGCGCATAGCCGAGGCAAAGACCGAAACCGCACAGGACCGAGAACACGCTCAGCCAGCCGAGCACCCCGCCGGTATATTGGCCATCCACGACCGGCAGGCCCTGCACGAGCGCGCCGACCATCACACCCTGCATGAAGCTCGCGACCAGGGAGCCGAGGCCGAAGCTGAGATCCCAGACCCAGCGCGAGCGCTGCGACTTGGAGCGGAATTCGAATGCGACCCCGCGCAGGATCAATCCGAGCAACATGAAGATGACCGGAAGGTAGAAGGCCGAGAGCACCGTCGCATACACGACCGGAAATGCACCCCACAGGATCACACCGGTCACCACGAGCCAGGTCTCGTTGCCATCCCAGAACGGCGCGATCGCGCCCAGCATCGCCTGCCGCCGCTGCTCGCTGTTCGGCAGCAGGAACAAAATTCCGACGCCGAGATCGAAGCCATCGAGCAGGAGATAGATCAGGATGCTGATCGCCAGCAGAGCCACCCAGAACGTCACCATGGTCATTCTCCTGCCTGAGCGTAGTCGCCCGATAGCGGTGGCCTATCGGCAAGCGACATGGGTCGATTGGGCGCCGGGTTGTGCAGGGGCTTGTCGCCAAGTCCCGCCGGACCGGCACGCAGCAGCCGGTAGATGTAATGGGTCCCGAACGAGAAGATGAAGGCGTAGACCGCGACGAACAGAATCAGCGAAGCCGTCGCGGCAGGCGCGGTCAGGAACGGCGTCACCGCATCGGCAGTCCGCAACACGCCGTAAACCGTCCAGGGCTGGCGCCCTACTTCCGCGGTGTACCAGCCCGTGAGGATCGCGACCCATGGCAGCGGAAAGCTGAGGAAGATGCCCCATAGCAGCAGCCGGTTCCGCTCGAGGCGGTGCTTGCGGCCGAGATAGGTCCCAAGCCAGGCCAGCCCCAGCATCACGAGACCGCAGCCGACCATGATGCGGAAGGCGAAGAACGGGATCGCCACCGGCGGCCGCTCCTGCGGCGCGAAACTGGTCAGCCCCACCTCCTTCGAGGTCAGACTCATGCTGCCGATGATGCTTCCGAGGATCGGGATCGATATGGCGTATTTGTTGGATTCAGTGCCGGAATCCGGGATCGCGATCAGCACCTCCGAGGCCGGCTGTTCGTCATGCCAGCGGGCCTCGATCGCCGCGAACTTGGCCGGCTGATAGTCGTGGACATAGTCGCCGACGAGGTGTCCGATGAAGAGCTGGACCGGTAGCAGCACGGCCGCCAGCGCGAGGCCCATGCGCAGCATCACATGCGCCTCGGCGCGATAGGTCCCCCGCAGCAGATACCAAGCGCCGGTCGCCGCGACGCAGAACGCGCCGGTCAGATAGGAGGCGAGCAGCATGTGCGGAAACCTGACCCAGACCACCCGGTTGAAGATGATCGCCATCCAGTCGTCAGGAACGAACTGGCCATTCTGCAAGACATAGCCGGTCGGCGCCTGCATCCAGCTGTTGTTCACCATGATCCAGAACGCCGAAAGCGTCGTCCCGAGCGCCACCATGGCGGTGGAGAACAGGTAGAACCAGGGCGGCACTCGGCTCCGCCCGAAGATGAGGATGCCGAAGAAGCTGGCCTCCAGCATGAAGGCGGTGAATGTCTCGTACGACAGAAGCGGGCCCTGGATCGGCCCTGACATCTTCGCAAGAACGCTCCAGTTTGTTCCGAACTGGAACCCCATCACCACTCCCGATACGACGCCCATGCCGAAGGCGACGCCAAATATCTTGAGCCAGAAGTCGAACAGGGTCCGGTAGACGGGCTTGCCGCTGTACTGGTGCAGCGCCTCGAGCACGGTAAGCCACGCCGCAAGGCCGATGGTGAAGGCCGGAAAGATGATGTGGAACGAGATGGTGAAGGCGAATTGTATCCGCGACAGGAGGAGCGCCGTGGGGTCCATCGGAAACTCTCCTGCCCGCTCAGGCTCGCTTCGCCGCCGGCAGCACCGGTGTGGCGGGGATGTTGTCGACCTTGAGGACCTCGGCCGTCACCGCACGTATCTGCCGGCACAGATCCGCATCCTCGATCAACGACACGCCGTAGGATGGGATGATCTGCTTCAGCTTCGGCAGCCAGGCACTTGCCGTGAGCTCGCCGGAGAAGCACTTCTCCAGCACGCTGATGGCGATGAACGCTGCGGTGGAAGCGCCCGGTGAGGCCCCGAGAAGCGCGACCAGGGAATGATCGGCGGCGCCAACGAGCTCGGTTCCGAATTCGAGCAATCCACCGCGCTTGACGTCCGGCTTGATGATCTGAACGCGCTGACCCGCGACCTGCAATCGCCAGTCCTTTGGATCCGCGTTCGGAAAGTACTCGTCGAGCGTCGCCAGGCGTCGATTTTCGGACTGCAGCAGTTGACCGATCAGATATTCGGTGAGATCGAAATTGTCGCGCGCTACCGCGAGCAACGGCTCGACGTTGGCAGGACGGACGGACTCGAACAGATCGAGCAGCGACCCGTGCTTGAGAAACTTGCTCGAGAAGCCCGCATAGGGACCGAACAGCAGCGAGTGCTGCCCCCCGATCACGCGTGTATCGAGGTGCGGCACGGACATCGGTGGCGAGCCAACCGCCGCCTTGCCGTAGACCTTGGCATGGTGGCGCTTGTTGATCTCCGGATCGTCGCAACGCAGCCAGATCCCGCTGACCGGAAAGCCCGCGTAACCGCGCCCTTCCGGAATGCCGGATTTCTGCAGCAGCGGCAGTGCACCGCCGCCGGCGCCGATGAACACGAACTTCGCGCGGACCGACCGCGTCTCGCCGCTGTCGGTATCGCGCACGTCGATACGCCAGCGACCATCCGGTTCGCGGACAATCTCCGTGACGCAGCTCTTGTAGCGAACGGCGCAGCCGGACTGGCTGACGAGATGAGCGACCAGAAGATGAGTCAGCGAACCGTAGTCGACGTCGGTACCGGTGACGATGCGCGTTGCGGCCACGGGATCGTCGCCGCTCCGTCCTTCCATCACCAGCGGAACCCAGTCGGCAATCTTCTTCCGGTCCTCGCTGTACTCCATGCCCTCATAGCAATGATGGGCAGACATCGCCTCGAACCGCTTGCGGAGGAACGCAACATTGTCGGCGCCGTGCACGAAGCTCATGTGAGGCACCGGGTGGATGAAGGTCCGCGGATCGGCGATCGCCCCCCGCCCGACCAGATGGGACCAGAATTGCCGGGACAGGTCGAACTCGACGTTGACCTGAAGCGCCTTGGAGATGTCGATACTGCCGTCGGGCCGTTCCGGCGTGTAGTTCATCTCGCAGTTCGCCGCGTGCCCGGTGCCGGCATTGTTCCAGGCGTCCGAACTTTCTTGAGCGCAATCCTCCAGAACCTCGAACATCTGGATCGTGAGCGAGGGCTCCAGCTCCTTGAGAAGGACGCCGAGCGTGGCGCTCATGATACCAGCGCCAATGAGCGCGACGTCGAGTTCGGAATTGGAAGTGCCTTGCATGGGATTTCTCCTCGTTCGCTGTTTTGGATTGCAGATCAGGCCTGGGTCCGCTGCCGCGCCTTTGTGCGGAATGGCACCTGCGCACCCGGCCTCAGCACCACATAGGCGCGGCGCCAGGACGCATCATCCGTCAGCGTCCAGCTGTGTCCGGAGCCTGCGGTGTCTTCCGCCAGCAGGACGTCGCCGGGATGAAGCAGGAAGTGCTCGCCGTCGCGCGTTTGGAAATCGAGCGTTCCACTTAGCGTAATCACGAATTGGCGGACCGGCGCCGTGTGCCAGGAGAAGGCCCCGCCCGACGCGGTTTCCTGGAACGAGACGGTGGCCACATCGACCCTGCTGCTGAGGGCGTCGCCGCGCGCGCCCGGCTCCAGCTCGATGATCCCTTCCTCGAAATGGGAATTATTGTCCTCGCCGGTCCATAGACGCACGCAACGGATCATTGGTTCTCTCCTCACATTGTTGTCGCTGCGCTCACACGCGAGGCCAGCATTCACCCGTCAAGTTGCCGGCGCACCGATCGCGCGAGGCGCCGTGGCCTCGGCGACATAAGGCTTGACCATCTTTGCGGGGTCGACCACGCGATCGAACTCCTGCTCGGTCACGAAACCGAGCTTGAGCGCTGCCGCCCTCAGCGTGAGATCGTTGTCCATCGCGTAGTGCGCGATCTTCGACGCCTTGTCGTAACCGATCACCGGGGCCAGCGCGGTAACGAGCATCAGCGAACGCTCCACATACTCCTCGATCTTCTTGCGGTTCGGCCGCGTTCCCTCGACGAGAAATTTGCGGAAGTTCGTGCAACCGTCGGTGAGGATGGTGATCGACTGGGCAATGTTGTGGATGATCAGCGGCTTGTAGACATTCATCTCCAGATAGCCGCCAGCGCCGCCGAACCCCACAGCGACGTCGTTCGCCATCACCTGCACCGCGAGCATCGTCAGCGCCTCGGCTTGGGTCGGGTTGACCTTGCCCGGCATGATCGACGAGCCGGGCTCGTTCTCCGGAATGAGCAGTTCGGCAAATCCCGCGCGCGGACCGCAGGACATCAGGCGGATATCGTTCCCGATCTTGTACAGTGAGCCCGCGAGCGTACGCAACGTACCCGACAGTTGCACTAGCGCGTCATGCGCGCCCTGCACGGCGAACTTGTTCGGTGCGCTGACGAAAGGCAGTTTCGTCAGCCGCGCAATTTCGGCGGCCACCGCCTCGGCAAAGCCGGGAGCTGCGTTGATTCCAGTGCCGACGGCCGTACCGCCGAGTGCGAGCCGGAACACGCCTCCGAGCGCGCCGTCGATGCGTCCCAGGTCGTCCTCGAGCATGCCGGCATATCCCGACCATTCCTGGCCCAAGGTCAGCGGGGTAGCATCCTGCATGTGGGTGCGGCCGATCTTGACGATATCGCCCCACTCCACTGCTTTTGCAGCGATCGCATCGTGCAGCGCCTTGACCGCCGGCACGAGGCGCTGTGTCACATTCACGGCGGCCGCGATGTACATCGCCGATGGAAAGCTGTCGTTCGACGACTGCGACATGTTGACGTGATCGTTCGGATGGACCGGGCGCTTGCTGCCGAGCGGGGTGCCGGCGAGTTGACAGCACCGGTTGGAGATCACCTCATTCACGTTCATATTGAACTGCGTGCCGCTGCCCGTCATCCAGACATGGAGCGGAAACATGTCATGGTGCTGCCCTGCGAGAATCTCGTCGCAGACATGGACGATCAGCTTGTGAAGCTTGCCGTCGAGGCGGCCTCCTGCACAGTTGGCGTTTGCCGCCGCTTTCTTCAGGGTCGCGTAGGACGCGATCATCTCACGCGGCATCAGATCCTTTCCGATACTGAAATGCTCGAGCGAACGCTGAGTCTGCGCTCCCCAGAGCTTGTCGGCGGGAACACCGACTTCGCCCAAACTGTCTGTTTCTTTGCGGAGGTCGTTCATGCTTGCATCTCCCGGCAGTTGCGTCGGAAACGCGCTCGGCGCTGCTGGCAACGTAGGCGCCTCGCCCCGCAGGCGCTTCCGCGAACGAACGTCCTTTTGTCGAATGGAATGGCGGCAGCTCACGGAGCTGGCTCTTGCGCGATCGCGTCGGTTTCCAATGCGGCGAGCCCGGCCGCAAAGCCGATGGTGAGGGCCGGATAGGCTCAGATTGCGCGGCGCCGGCGGCAAAGCCAGAGCGCGAAAGTCGACAATGTAATCGGCAGCGCCAGACTTGCAGCGTCAAACCGTAGCGTGGCCCAGCCGCCGACCGCGGCCCCCAACACGAACGTCAGACAGATCGTGAGCATGTCCACAGCGCCGCGCGCCGCCTCGGCACGCGGGATCGCCGCGAACTGGTCAAGTGTGCGGAACATGTTTCCGGTGACGGCGACCGAGAGATAGTTCAGGCGCCCGACATGTCTAAAGCTCGCCGACTGTAGCGCGCTTCCGAAGGATATTCCGATGATGGCAACCGGTTCGGAGATCCGGTGCAGCGTCAGCATCACCGCAACCAGACAGACGATCTCACCGCCGAGGCATAGCAGCGGTGCCTTGAGCCGGATCGCCACCGATGCCCCCGTCAGAAAACCGAGGATCGGAAGGAGGTGGTGAGCCGCCTGATGCCAGTGTCCCGAAGCGGCATACATTCCAAGGAAAACCACGTTTCCGGTCTGGGAGCTTCCAAACACGCCGCCGAGCGAGAGCCAGGTGAAGGCGTCGAGAAATCCGGCCGACATCGTCAGAAGGGACGCGACAGGGAGCGATTGTTCGACGCCGCAAGCGTCGACCAGCGCTTTAGACTCCAGCTTCGGCGGCGCGGCTTCCATCGCCATTTGCACGGCCCATGAGATCAGCAATCCGCGCGAGGCGCGGCGTTCTCAGGCAGGAGAATGCGATGGGGATGGGTGAACACGCCGTAGCCGTCGTCGCGCGCGATCGCGAGCAGCGTGATTCCGGCCTCCTCCGCGGTTCGAATGGCCAGCGTGGTCGGCGCGGACACCGCAATCACGACCGGCACGCCGATCATCGCGGCCTTCTGCACCATCTCGACCGAAACGCGGCTTGTCAGCAGCACGGCGCCGGCGCTGGCCAATTTGCGATGGCGAGCGATCGCGCCGGCGAGCTTGTCGAGCGCGTTGTGGCGGCCGACGTCCTCCTTGACGGGGCCGATGCCGGTGCGCGGATGCCAAAAGGCCGCCGCGTGCACCGACCGCGTCTGCTGGTTCAGGACCTGGAGAGGAGCGAGCGCCTGCATGGCAGCCAGCAAGTCGCAGGCTTGAAAGGCAATGCCCCGCTCCGGTACGCGCGACGGCGCTCGGCGCGCCTGCTCAAGGCTTTCGATGCCGCATAGTCCGCATCCGACCGGACCGCTCATGGCGCGGCGCCGCGCAGCCAGGCGCGTCGCCCGATCACCATTAAGCCAGATCCGGATCTCGATGCCGAGTTCGCTCGGGATCACATCGATGCTTCTGATCTCGCTCGCGTGCTCCACGATGCCTTCGGTCAACGTGAAGCCGATGCCGAAATCCGCGAGGTCATCCGGCGTCGCCATCATCACGGCATGGGTCGACCCATTATAGCTGAGCGCGATCGCCGTCTCTTCGGCGACGAGTCGCGATGTCGCCATGGCTTGGCCGCGCCGCCAGGCAATCTCCCGATGCGGCGCAAATGTCGTGTTCATGATCATGGCTCACACCGTCGCCGGCTGGCTCGAATGCCTGGTCGCACGCGATCTGAGCGCGAGCCCGAACGCGATCAGTCCCCACCCCTGGAAGATCAGGTCGACCACCAGCATCGCGCCGAGCAGCCACAGGCCGATCGCGGGCCAGGTCGCGACGAGGAGAATGCCGACACAGAACGTCAAAACACCGGCAGCCACGATCCAGCGCCAGCCTGCGGCCGGCCTCATGTGGAAGCCAGCCCATGTCCGCATCACACCGGCGGCAACCAGGAAGGCGCAAACCACGAGGGACAGCGTGAACGAGGCGAGAAGCGGGTCGTAGAGGATGATCGCTCCGGCGGCCGTATAAACGATCCCCGCCAAGAGCCAGAACAGAAAGCCACGCAGGCCGTGCATTGAAAAGGCATGTACGATCTGGAAAATGCCGGCGACCACCATGGTGGCTCCGATGACCAGCACAGAAGCCAGACTGGCCGCCATCAGGTTTGTCGATGCGATGCCGCCAAGGATCAGTTCGCCGACCCCCAGCGCAACGAACCAGCCCCATTTCCCGGTGATCGCGTGGATGGCGTGTCCCAGCGACGTTCTCGTGTTCGACATGTCCGTCATGACTCGACCCTCGTTACACGACCGTTCTTTCAGGTCGCGAATGGGGTCAGCTTGGACGACCCGGCGCCGGTCATCTTTCACGTATGCGGTCGATATTGCCCGTCTGCACGATGCAGGCCGCTGGCGGCCGCGAATTTATTCGCCTGCAACAGGCATCTCGTCTGCCCCGCGCGGGATATTGACGACGACGCGTGTCCCGTCCAATCCCCTGCGGATATCAACTGTTCCACGCACACTGGCGGCGAGCGCCTCGACGACGGCGCTCCCCCTCTCGAGGTGTGCGCCCTCGTCTGATGAGCCGTTGTCGGTGACGCAGCACGCGATCGACGTATCCGTCGGCCACATTTCAAGATGAATGGCGCCCGCTCCCCCGTGGGGGACGTGCCGCGCTGAATCAGCGAGCAATTCAAAGACGATCATGCCGAGCAGCCGGCATCGCTCCGAGCTCATCCTCACTGGATCGAGCAACAATGACAGCGCAATACCGTCGCGCTCGAGCCTCGAACGGCTGATCGAACGGCACAAATGGTGGAGATAGGCCGCCAGATCGATCGTCGTGGTATATTCCATCATTTGCAGTGAGCGATGAACCTGCGCATGACCTCGCAGCCTATCCCGCACCGAAGCGAGGCTCGCCCTCGCTTCGGCACTGTCGCAGCGGCTTGCCGCCACCGAGACGAGGTTGATCACGGAGGCGAGCTCATCGCCGAGTTCGTGCGAGAGCTCGCGCAACACCAGGCGTTCGGCCATATCCCCGCCATCCGGCAATAGCTCCGACGGCCCGCTCATCCTTCACTCGACTCCCTGCCGGACGCTATGTCGAGCTCAGGGCTTCGAACCCGTCCGTCCGGACTCGTACAGGAACCAGATGCGCCGCTCGGTCTCATCGATCCAGTTTTCCAGCAGACTTGCGGTTGCGACGTCGCCATATTCGTCGCAGAGCTCATGGACGCGGCGCATTTCCCGCGTCAGTTGCTGATTGTCGTCACGCAGCTCCGCGAGCATGTCCTGTGGCTCGACATATTCTGCATCGTTGTCGAGGATGCGCTGCTCGCGTGCGATGTGCCCGATCGAGCGCAGCGTCGTCCCGCCGATCTTGCGTGCGCGCTCGGCGATGTCGTCGGTCATGGCGAAAATCTGCTCGGCCTGCTCGTCGAGCATGAGGTGATAGTCGCGAAAGTGGCTGCCCGACACGTGCCAGTGGAAGTTCTTGGTCTTCAGGTACAGCGCGAAGACATCCGCCAGCAGCGCGCGCAGCGCGGCGGGAACGTCACGGTTCGCATTCGCGCCCAGATCTGTCGGAGTTTGAAGTTCTGCTCTGGTCATTGTCAGCATCCTTGTTGGTGGTTCGGGAACTCTAGCGGCATGCCACGCGAACGGTCTTTCGGGCCCGAAAGACCATTTTCAGATTGCACGCGCGGCGCGCGCCGCTCAGGGCGCCGTCCTGCCGGGCAGCCGGAACAGAGCCATCTTCTCGAAGACCCCATCGCGCCGGATCAATGCGTGGAACAGCCCTGCTGCGAGGTGCAGCAGCACCAGCGCGAAAAACGCAAATCCCAGATAGAAGTGGGCATTCCAGAGCAGCGTGTGCACGCCATCGCTCTGCGGCAGCAGCGCGGGAATCTGGATTCCGCCATACAGGACAACCGGATAAGCCGCCGCCCAGAGCATTCCGAGGCCGAGCAACGGCATGACGATCATGAGCGCATAGAGCGCCTGATGCGACAGCGCAGCGCCGACCTTCGTCGCCCTCGGCAGATCGGCCGGCAACGGCGGGGCACCGTAATACAGCCGCAGCGCCAGCCGCATCAGGACGAGGAAAAGCAGAGCGACGCCCAGCGTTTTGTGGATGAGGATGAGCGGCAGATATTTCGGCGCGACGGTCGACACCATGCCTACGCCGATGAAGAGCATCGCGAAGATGCAGACCGCCATCAGCCAGTGCAGCAGCCGCTGAAGCAAAGCAAAGCGATCGGGAGTGTTGGTCATGGCTTGGCGGCCTTGTTGCGGGGATAGTCCTTGGCTTCCGCCGTGCGAAGATCATAGGATTTGCGGTAGACCGATGATCGCGCAGCCGGGAACGGGTCGTCCGATACGCGCATGCCCGGCGGCAGGACGGTGGGATCGAAGTTGATGTCACGGCAAGGGCCATCCCGCTCCGGCTCGATCCGCTGCACGACCAGCGTTCCGACCTCGACCGTGCGGCGGCCCTGTGGCCACGCTTTGCTCGGATCAGCCGTAGGATCGCTGGGGTCGGCGACCGTGACGAGCATGGTCCAGCGTTGCGGACCGGCCGTCCGAACCCGCTCCGTGATCTCCTGCTCGAGGAAGTCCGGACCACGCTCATCGAGCTCGGCTTTCGAGATCGGTATGGGCTTGGCCGACGGCAGCAGCGACCATCGCACGGCGTGCTCGGCGCCGCTCGCATTCGTGAAGATGAAGCTGTTGAGGCCGTTATACGGTTCCTCCGCATAGCTGCCGGTCCAGGGCGCCGTCTTGGCCCAGCTCGCGAACCCGGCAAACTCCGGATTCGCGCCGACGAACGCCTTCATCGCCTCAGGGTTCTTGCTACCGGCAGCCAGCAGGAGATCGTGAAATGCCTGGGGCGTGGAGACTGCGAAGACCGGCGGGTTGATCATCGCGGTCCGCCATTCCTCGCCTTCCGCGGGCGAGATCATCAGCCCGAGGCCACGCACCCGCACCGTCGCGTCCACTGCGTTGGGGTCGGCCGTGCCGAGATTGAAGCGACCGAGGGCCGGGTAGCGGCCTTGCGCGAAAGCCTTGGCACGGGAAAGCTCCACGCCGTTTCCGTTCGCTTCGAACACGCCGGTGAAACAGATTCCCTTTGCGTGATTTCGCCGGTACCCGGGCGGCGCGCCGCCTGGCGGCGCCAGCGCCTCGATCATGCGTCCCGGCGTGAGCCGCCCGGGAGAGAGCCATCCGGCGGAGTACGCGAAGGCGGCGGCGCCGCCCCCAAGGACGGCCACGATCAGGGCGAGCGATCCAAGGCTGGACCGTGGTAGCTTGCCTGACTGCTTCATTCCGTCTCCTTGAGATGTGCGTGATCAGACGCCGGCGGTCCGATATTCGAGTTGGTCTCCTTGTAGTCTGCCCCCTTGGCGGCGATCTTCTCAAACCTGTTGCCAATTTCGGGAAGGCACGGCGCGCACGCGCGAGACGGCGGTCGGACCCGTCGTAGGCAAGTTATTCCCGGCGGGCCGGGCCTTTTCGAAAAGATTCGTGCTTTTTGGAAAACGCTCACCAGGAGCGAAAGACCCGCCCTGCCCCGCATCTTATTCCGGACATTCCTCGCTCAACGCGGCGCAGCCAGCTGCGAGGCGATGAAGTTGTGCCGTAAGGCGCAGCGATGTGCGGAAGGTTTGAATGCGATTGGGAATCGAATGGGCAAAGTGATCATCGTCACGGGGGCTGCGAACGGAATCGGAAGAAGCGCGTGCACGGAACTGGCGCGGGCGGGACACACGGTCTACGTCTCAATGCGAGAGACGAACGGTCGCAATGCGCATCATGTCGAGGAGATCAGAGCAGAAGCCATCAAGGATGGCCTCGATCTGCGTGCGATCGAGCTCGATGTGTCTTCCGAAACATCGGTCAATTCGGCCATTGACAGCATGATTGACGAAAATGGCCGGCTTGACGTGGTCGTGCACAACGCCGGTCAAGTCGTGTACGGACCGACGGAGGCCTTTACGGCGGAGCAGCTCGCCGAACTCTACGATACCAACGTGCTCAGCACGCAGCGCGTCAATCGCGCAGCATTGCCGCAATTGCGCAAGCAGGGCCAGGGCCTGCTGATATGGATCACCTCCAGCAGCGCGCGCGGCGGTTCGGTGCCGTTTCTCGGTCCCTATGCTTCGTCAAAGGCGGCTGTGGATGCATTGGCGTTGAGCTACGCCGGTGAGCTCGCACGCTGGGGCATCGAAACCACGATCGTCGTCCCCGGCGCTCTCGGTCCCGGCCACTATGTTCGCTCCGGCAGACCGCTCGATACCATCCGGGCGGAAGAATATGCGGACGGTCCGACCGCCGACGTGAGCGAAATCGCGCTCGCGGGCCTCGCTGAGCTTTCGCCCCGGGATCCGGCCCCACAAGACGTCGCGCGCGCAATCGCAAACGTCGTGGACACGCCGTTCGGGCAGCGTCCATTACGGGTTCATTTCGGTGCGGACGACGACGGAGCTGCAGTCGTCGATGCCGTCGCGGATCGGATACGGACGGAACTGCTGCGCCGGATCGGGCTCGCCGATATTCTCAAACCGACGATCATCGGATAGGCCAGGTCAGTCTCCCAGATGGACAACCATCTTCGGGCGATCCCGAGGAAGAGAACGGTGCCGAACTGAACAAGCGCAGCTGTGGTGCTTTTCCAGAATCGACAGCTGTTTTCTGAAAATCCAGCATGCTCGTCTGAGCTCGCAAAGCTGCGCTCGAATTGTGGCACGTATGTCATGCAGGTGATCCTTTACCGCCGCAACGTCGGCTGTTAAGTTGAGACTGCCTCTACGTTCACACGTCTTGGCGTGCTCCCAAGCCTTTGAACGCCACAGGTCGGCCGTCGGCTCAATATGCCCCAAATGGATTCCCGCGATCAGAGCAGCAGCGTTGCGGTCGCGACTCAACCCGCCGCTTGCGAAGTTTTCGCGTTTGGCCCCTTTCGCCTGGATCCCGCGCGGAGACGGATCGAAAGGGATGGCAGGCCCGTTCAACTGTCGGCGCGCGCATTCGACATTCTTCTCGTATTGATCAGGCACGCAGGCGCCGTCATCAGCAAGAGCGATCTGATGGCCAGAGCATGGCCTGGTGCCAGCGTCGACGAAGGCAGCCTGCGTGTTCACGTCGCGGCGCTTCGCAAGGCGCTCGGAGACGGCAACGCCGGCGCCAAATATCTGAGCACGGTGTCCGGACAGGGCTACTGCTTCATCGGATCCGTCGCGCGCCTGGAGCCCGCACAGCCCACGCCGGTCAGTTCCACTCACGCCGACCATCTTCCGGCACTTCCCCGCCAGGTGGTCGGACGCGAACAGACCATCCAGGAGATAGCCGAGAAGCTGACGATCCAGCGCTTCGTCACCATCATCGGTCCCGGCGGCATCGGCAAGACGACGGTCGCCGTTTCCGTTGGCCACGCCCTGATCGACGAGTTCGCCGGCCAGGTCTACTTTCTGAGCCTCGGCGAGATCGGCGATGCCGCTCTCGTGCCTGACGTCACCGCGTCTGCGCTTGGGCTGCCGGTTCGATCAAACGATCCTACCGAAAGTCTGGCGGCTTTCCTGCGCAACAGGCGAATGCTGTTGATCCTGGATTGCTGTGAGCATGTCATCGAAACGACGGCAGCACTTGCCGAACGCCTCTACAAGGAGGCGCCTGAGCTGCATATCCTGGCCACGAGCCGCGAGTTGCTGCGCGTCGAAGGGGAGCACGTAGATCGTCTGCCGCCCCTGGCAGGTCCACCGGAGGACGCCGATCTAGGGGCCGCGAGCGCACTTACCTACCCCGCGGTGGAACTTTTTGTGAAGCGCGCGATCACGGGGGGCGATAATTTCGAGTTGACGGACGCGAACGCGTCGGACGTCGGCAATCTCTGCCGTCGGCTCGATGGAATACCGCTCGCAATCGAGCTCACCGCCGGCCACGTCTGCGCATACGGCATCAAAACCACGGTCGAGCTGCTCGACAAGCAGTTCAATCTGCTATGGGAGGGACGACGTACCGCGCTGCCCCGACATCGGACGCTCCGTGCAACCATCGAATGGAGCTGCAATCTTCTATCCGAATCGGAACGCGTGATCCTCAACCGGCTATCCATATTCGTCGGCAGCTTCACTCTGGAGGCTGCCCGATCAGTCGCCGGTTCCGGGGCTGCCGACGACGACACAATCACGACGACGCTCGCCAGTCTCGTTGCCAAATCGATGGTGGCGTTCAACGCAGGCCCGCAATCCAGTCGCTATCGGCTTCCGGACACGACGCGGGCCTACGCGCAGGAGAATCTTGCCGCCAGCGCGGACGCCGGCATGATGGCGCGCCGCCACGCCTCCTACTTTCTCGGCCTGCTTGAAGCCACGGGCGACGAGCGGGACGAAGATCTTTCGGCGATCGTCGATCAGTCCGGCAACATACGCAGCGCGCTAACGTGGTGCTTCTCAGATCAGGGAGACCGAAGAACCGGCGTGGCCCTCGCTGCGGCATCGATACCGCTGTTCTTCAAGCTGTCGCTATTGACTGAATGCCAGCTGTGGCTCACGCGCTCAATCAAGGCGCTGGACGAAACCGACGGAAGCGTCAGGCACGACCTCGCACTACATGGCGCGCTTGGGTCGGCCCGGATGCTCACAGGGCAAATCGACGAATTGGGCGTCAATTGCCTCAACCGGGCAATCGCGTTGGCGGAGAAGATTGGCGACGTACCCGGGCAGATCGGTCTGATCGGCCGGCTGCACTTGCTCCAGTTGTACATCGGCAACTTTGACAATGCGCTGAGTACTGCCAGGCGCGGCGAAGCCATCGCCCTCACCAGCGGCGATTCTGTTTCGGTGGCGCGCATGCGCGTATTGCTCAGCATTTCCTGCCAATATCTTGGCGACATTACCGCTGCCCGATCGCACATCGAAGCCGCGTTGTTGCATTTGAACCTGGAAGACGACGACTATAGCGGCATGGCGCTCGAGTTTCCGCAGTGCGCTCAAACCACTCTCGCTCGCATCCTCTGGCTTCAGGGACATCCCGATCAGGCCACGGAAACGGCGCGGCGAACCATCTCGGACGTGATTGCACTGAACGATCCGATGACGCTCTGCAGAGCGCTGCCCTGGGCATTTGGTGTCTTCCTTTGGAATGGGGACCTTGAGGATTGCGAGGTGCACTTGGACAGACTCATCGTGGAAGCCCGCAGACTGGACCTCACCATCCTCCAGACGATCGGCGAGGCCATGAAAGGCATCGCGCTGCTGGGGCGGAGCGAGACCGGTATCGGGCTCGCCATGCTGAAAAGCTCTGTAGAGAAGCTGCAGAGCCGGCATTTCAGCGCGGCGGCTGGACTTTGCGTGCCGCTCGCCGAAGCTCTGGCGGCCGCTGATCACAGCGATGAAGCACTCGACATCATCGATGAGGCGATTGCCCGGGCTGGGCATCGCAACTTCATGGTGGACATGCCCGACATGTTGCGGGCAAAGGCGGAAGTGCTGATGCGCAAGGACAATCGGAACTTCTTGCAGGCGGAGCAGTGCCTCAGGCAGTCGCTGCAATTGGCCCGACGTCAGGGGGCGCTGGGTTACGAACTGCGTACGGCGATCAGCCTTGCAAGGCTATGGCTGCGACAGGGCCGCCGTGCAGAAGCGCGCGACATGCTCGCTCCCACCTACGGACGATTTACCGAGGGATTCCAAACACGCGCCCTGGAGGCGGCCAGAGAGCTGCTCGCCAAATCGAACTCTTCGGGTTCGTTCGCGGCCGGTTGATCGGCGCCCTCAATCGCGCGTAAGTCCGATCGCCTTGACGACGGGCGCCAGGTGCGCCAGCTCATCTTCCACCAGTTGCTGGAATTTCTCCGGGCTGGAATCGGCGTCCGGCTCCATGCCTTGCGAACGGTAGGTTTCCTGCAACGCCGGATCGGCCATCGCAGCACGGGTTGCGGCGGATATGCGATAGACGATCGCATCCGGCGTCGCCTTGGGCGCAAACAGACCGAACCATCCGGCGTATCCGAGGTCGGGCATGCCAGCCTCGATGACGGTTGGAATGTCCGGCGCACCGCCGAGCCGCTTCTGGCTCGTCACGGCGAGCATGCGCAGCTTGCCGGCGCGGTGCAACTGCACGAGGTGACCAGATACGACGGCGATCATGGCCGGGATCTGACCGCTGACGAGGTCGTTGGTCGCAGGTGCCATGCCCCGGTAGGGAACGTGGACAAGATCCAGCGGGACGCTCGATCGCCGCCTGAACATCTCGCCGACAAGATGATTGCCGGTGCCGACCCCCGGAGTGCCATAGGAAAGCTTGCCGGGATTGGCTCTCGCGTAAGCGGCGAGCTCCTGGAGGTCCCTCACCGGGAGCGAGGGATGTACGACGAAAGCAAGCGTGCTGGTGATCAGGCGATAGACAGCCCGGAAATCGCGAACCGGATCGTAGGCAGGACGCACCGAGGACAACGGAATCATGACCTGGGTGCTGCCATTGCCGAGCAGGAGCGAATAGCCGTCGGGCGCACTCTGGGCCACCATGGCGGAGCCAACGGAGCCACCGGCGCCACCGACGTTCTCGACATAGATCGGGCCGAGCAGCGATGCGATCCTTTCGGCCCAGGGCCGGCCGATCTGGTCGCCCGAGGCACCCGCCGCATACGGGATCACCAGCCGGATGGGACGGGAGGGATAGTTATCGGCGCCTGCGCCGTCGGGCCATGCGACCAGCGCGGCAAGGCGCGTGGCCGTTACGAGGAGTTCTCGCCGTGACAGAAGGTTCATTTCGCGCGCAATTGAGAGAGTGCATCGTTGATCTTACAGCAACGCAGCGCGAGGAGATATCGCTCAGGGGATAGGCTGCATTGCATCGATCGGACGACAGCGACCACCGAGGACGCGACCGCAATCCGATCTGCGTGGCATCGCCCCGGGACTTCCCGCCACAACGGTGGCAGGCCTGCCAAGCGCACTGGGATGGGGCGCGTGCGACGGCGCGCGCGCAGCGGCGAAGAATATCGAGATCGCAATCGCGACACCGCAGTTGCGTATGACGGCGAGCAAGAAGCGGGACACTGGTGCCTCCATGTCGCTCGAGTCATGCCTCGATGCAACAGGCTGGTCGTTCGAAAGCGCAGCTTTTGTTGTCTGTACGCATGGAATCGGAGCGTGGATTTCCGATCCCCAAGAGGTCGCGCCTGCTTCGGGTCGGCTCGCATCTCGCATCGGGACGCCGTGCGATCCTGATAGAAGAGCGCGGAGCCGAAAGACCCCGCCGGCGCGCCAGGGCATCCTGATCCGGCAATGAGACACCGGAGCAAGCGCCACACCACGCTGCGGCATGAGGCGCGGAACGGTGAGCAAGTTGCGGAAGTTCTGGAGCACGGGGGCTGTGGCGCTCGACGAGGCCGCACGCACATCCGACTGCATGGGTCGGATGCCGCCCCCGGGGCATCCACCGCTGCAACCTACCCGGACGACAGCTGCCCCATCATTGCTCGCGCTCGTCTTAGATCCGCGGTCTCCAAACCTTCGGTGAAATGACCGTATACAGACGCAAGGATGCGGTGTGCTTCAACAGGGCGATCCTGGCTGATCCTCAACCCTGCCAGACTGATCGCAGTCCTCAGTTCCCAGGACAGCGCGCCCTGGCCCTGCGCGACCGCGAACGCCTTGTCGAACGCCTGTTCGGCCGCGGCAACGGAGTGATGCGAGCCGGCCCGCAGCAGCAACTCGCCTTTGATGCGCAGAAGCTCGGCTTCGTACCAGCGCTCGTCCCTCGCCTCGCACCGCACGAGCGCCTCGTCGACTGTGGCAAGTCCCAGCGATACGTCGCCGGCTTCGCCGAGGCATACCGCCAGCTCGCCGAGCGGAAGCAGGAAGCGCGGCAGGTACCGGGCGTCGCCCGCCTGCTCGAGCGCCTTGCGCAGCGCGGTGAGACCGGCAGCGACGGCGCCGCGTCGCGCCATCACCACGCCTCTGAAAGCGTGCGCCCATATATTCCAGAGGCGGATCGGATGACGTTCGGTGTGCTCGATCAGCAGTTTGCAATAGCTTTCCGCCGCGTCGAGATCACCGGCCAGGAACGTAATCGGACAGGCGCCCTGGCCCAACACGCTGCAGAACGTCAGGGCATGACCGCTGGCACGGCCCTCCTCGACGTTGCGCGCAACGACGCCCAATGCCTGATCGGCCAACCCGAGCAGCCAGAGGATGCGCGCGTGGAAATAGTGCGCCGAGGACCGCAGGTCGAACCGAAAGCGGACGACCTGCGGCTTCGGCGACAGATCCGAGAGACGGGACAGCGTCCGCGCCATGTGATGGTGCGCGAGCTTCTGGTTGCCGAGATAGTGCAAGGTGGTTGCGAGCAGCCGGTCGGCCATCATGCGGTCGACGGAATTGCTGGAGTAGGCCACGATCTCGGCGAACCGGTGCGCGAATTCGAGCGCCTTGCGGAACTCGCCATTGTTGAACTGATCGATGCACTGACCCCAAAGCGCCCGCAATCGGTAGTCCCAGTCGCCAAGCTGCTCGGCGAGCCGTAGCGTCGCGGCCCAGGCAGGGCCGGCCTCGCGCCCCCGACCAACGCCATACATCAGCGACCAGCCACGCGCGGCGGACAATTGCATACGCAACCGCGCCGCGTTCGCCGCGTCGTCGTCAAGGCGCGCCAGGGCAAGCTCGGTACGCTCGCGGCATTCGGCAAGCAGCGACATTTGTACCCATAGCGGGATCGCCACGGCGGTCAGCGCCGCTCCGATCTGAGCATCTCCGCCGGACGAAAATGCCCAATCGAGGCTGGCACGCACATTGTCGATGTGCCGCCCATAGATGGCGAGCCACTCCGGCTGGGGTTTCAGCTCGCTTTCTGACTCCGCACCGGCGAAGAAACTGCAATAATATTCAGCCTGCCGGCGGGCCGCGTCGCAATATTCTCCACTGGCGCGCAGTTTCTCCAACGCATAGGCGCGCGTCGTATCCAGCAGCCGATAGTACGGATGGTCGCCGCGAATGTCGGCGACGACGAGTGACTTGGCCACCAGGTTCGCGAGCTGGCCGGTGACATCGCTCGCGTTCTCACCGGAGACCGCAATGGCTGCATCAAGCAGAAACTCGCCGGCGAATATGCCGAGCTGGCGCAGGACGCGCGCCTCGGCCTCCGGCAACAGGTCATAGCTCCAGTCGAGCGTCGCACGAAGCGTTTGCTGCCTCGGCAGTGCCGTGCGCCGACCGGACGTCAGGAATTTGAACCGGTCGTCGAGAATTGCTGCGATCTTCGGCGGAGTGAGCATTACGGCGCGCGCGGCGGCAAACTCGATCGCGAGCGGAATGCCGTCCAGCCGCCGGCAGATGGCTGCAACGCCAGCAAGGTTTTCTTCGTCCATCGCGAAGCTGGAGCCCAGCGCCCTCGCCCTGGTTATGAACAACTCCGCCGCCGTGTATTCGCAGATGGCATCGGGCGCGAGGCGGGACTCCGGCGGGACGCTCAAGGCGGGTACGCGATAGACATGTTCGCCATCAATGCGCAGCGCTTCACGGCTGGTCGCAATGATCGTCGTCCGGGAGCAGCGGCTGACGATCGTCTCGGCGAGCTTCGCCACTTCATCGACGACATGCTCGCAATTGTCGAGGATGAGCAGCAGTTGCCGGCCACCAATGGACCGCGCGACCGATTGCGGCGAAATCTCTTCCCCTTCCAGCTTGATTCCCAGCGCACCTGCGACGGCCGAAGGAACAAATGCGGGATCCGAAAGCGAGGCCAGTTCGATCAACAATCTATCGGCGGCAAAGCCGGCCGGCAGCGATCGGGCTGCCTGTAGCGCAAGCGCCGTCTTGCCGATCCCGCCCGGTCCGACAAGGCTCACCACCCGATACGCCGAGACAAGCTCGCACAGATGCGCAATCGCCGTGCTGCGGCCGACGAGATCGAATGACGCCGTTGGAATGTTGGTCGACGGCAGCGGGTCCGGTGCGGCAGAAAGTAGCGGCGCATCCATCTGCCGAACCCGCCATGCTCCGACCAGCCGATAGCCACGACCGACCGTCGTTCCCAGCATGTCGCGATCGGCTCCGAAGGCCTTCCGGATTGCGGCGATATGCACGCGAAGGGCACTCTCCTCGACGAAGACGCCGCGCCAGACCCTTTCCGTCAGGTCGTTCTTGGAGACAAGCTCGCCCTCCGCTTCAACCAATTCCGCAAGGATTTCAAAGGCTCGTCCGCCCAGCGGAACGGGCGCTCCCATGGAGCGCAACTCTCGTCTGGCGAGATCTATTTCCCATCCCGCGCAAGCGTAGACGGGGCGCTGGCTTGACCCAGCCATCATGGGATAGCCCCAAGTCGTTCTTAGATTTTCCACCTAGTTTACCACCAAGCCTTTCAACAAGCGCAAGTCGCCCAAAGGAGGGGGACAACGAACAAATCCGGACCTATTGCCCGGCAACACCGCCAGTGAGCCGAGCGCGACCTACGATCGCGCTGCGTCCAATGCACGTCTGCAACAATCTGAGATTGCAATCACGATCCGAGTTCAGAACGTCAGCGTGCCGCGGATGATCAGGGCGCCAAGTCGCCTTCCTCAACAGTCGCGACAGATCGATCCTTCCAACATCTTATCAAGCCGCGCGTCGTCGCCATCGATAGCGGGGTCCATACCGAGCAGCGGCCCGCTCATGGCGTGCCCGCCGGTGCCTGACGACGGCAGCGCGGTGCCGAGCGAATTCGTTCCGGGAGCCGCCGCACTCGTTCCGAGCACCCCGCCGCTTTCCATTGACATGTGCGGTCCTGAACCGCCGCGGGCGAACGCCACGCCCGAAAGCGCAACGCAGGAGACGATGCAGAAAATCCTAAGCGGCCTCATGACTCAAACTCCGGGTGTAAGGGCTAGCTGCAGCTAGAGCCAGCCGGGCAGTTTGGCCATGCACAATCACGCGAGCATCATGACCATTACGACATGATCAAAGACTCGTTGCTGCACGTCTCAACTCTCACATCACTCCGACTCCCGCATTTGAAATTATTCCGCGATCTCGCAACATTGATGATCGTCCAGTCGCGCAACGGTGACGAATATTCTGCAGCATTCGGCCCACGAGTGCCTATATCGGTCGTGATACACAACAACCCTTCGAAACGCCCCGAACGAGCAGCGATCATCGCCACGGCGACTCTCCGCACACGACAAGCAATGGAGAATCGCTATGGGTGTATTCAAGATCCTGATCGCCGCGACATTGATTTCAACTGCAACTATCTCATCCGCCTCGGCCGCGTGGTCCTTCGCGGATCAGGAGCCCGCGACCTTTGCATCGATGTACCCCGATCGCGACGTGCTCAACGGCGGCGCACTCACACCGGCGGGTCGGATGGGCCTCGAACGTCCCGGTGGCGCTGCGCCGGTGTTCGCCTGGCACCACATCTACGGCGGCCATCGGCATCGCTGACCAAAACACCCTCGCTCCGCGCAATTGCGAAATTTAACAAGTCCTAAGCGGGCGTAACGAGCGTCGCCGTGCGGATTCCGCTTATAGTTCCAGCTCGCCCTCCCGGGCGCGCTCCGCCGCTAAATCGGAGCGCGCCGGGACGGCGCCGAAACTGGCGACATCACGGAGGTCTTTCACTTGGCTACGAGCGGACGCGACGGGGCAATGTCAACAATCGCCCGGCAACTTGCAAAGCTCCTCATCGCTGCCGTCCTGCTTGCCGGCGACGGCCTGGGCGTCTCCGCGCAGGAGCGATACGACCCCGGCGCGAGCGACACCGACATCAAGATCGGCAACATCATGCCCTATAGTGGTCCGGCATCAGCCTACGGCATCATCGGCAAGGCGATGAGCGCGTATTTCCGCATGATCAACGAGGACGGCGGCATCAATGGCCGAAAGATCAATTTTATCTCGTATGACGATGCGTACAGCCCACCCAAGGCGATCGACGAGGCCCGAAGGCTCGTCGAGAGCGACGAGGTGCTTGCGATCTTCGCTCCGTTTGGCACGGCAAGCAACATTGCGATCCAGAAGTATTTGAACGCGCGACATGTGCCCCAGCTCTTTGCAATAACCGGGGCCTCGCGCTTTGACGATCCCGCAAATTTCCGCTGGACCATCGGTTGGCAGCCGAGCTACCGGACCGAAGCGCGCATCTATGCGGCCTACATCCTGAAGCACTATCCGGATGCGAGGATCGGCATCCTCTATCAGAACGACGAGTTCGGGCGGGACTATCTCGTCGGATTGAGGGACACGCTTCAGGACAAGTACGATCGGATGGTCGTGTCCAGCCTGTCCTATGACGTCAGCACGCCGACGATCGATTCACAGATCGTCGCGATCAAGGCCGCGGCTCCCGAGATATTCATCAACATTGCCACGCCGAAATTCGCGGCCCAGGCGATCAGGAAGCTCGCAGAACTGGATTGGCATCCCGTCCACATCATGACGAACGTATCGGTCTCTGTCGGCGCTGTGCTGAAGCCAGCCGGCTTGGATAACGCGAGGGAACTCCTCAGCGCGGGCTATCAGATGGACGTGACCGATCCGCAGTGGGACGCCCACCCGGGCATGCAGCGCTTCCGCGCGTTCATGGCAAGGTACATGCCGGATGTAGATCGATCGGAGAGCGGCCCGTTGATCGCGTTCAGCATGTCAACCGCACTCACGGAGGTGATACGTCGCTGCGGCGACGATCTCACCCGCGAGAACATCATGAGAGTGGCAACCGATTTCGATTTCGAGATCGCGACTTACATTCCCGGCGTCCGGATCAAGACGTCACCGACGGACTATCGTCCGATCGAGCAACTTCAGATGATGCGCTTTACCGGCGACCGATGGCAATGGTTCGGGCCGCTACTCGACGGACGCGGGGATGGGACGACACTCTCATCCGACTAGCTGCAAACCAGGCACGACTTCGTGCAAAGGCGAAAATGATCGTTCGATTGTTACTGCCCATCCGGTACATGCGTACACACCTTGGCGGGGCAAGCCGTGACTTTCTCCGGCTTCGCTTTGTCAAGGAGACGTTCGATGACTACACTGAAGCTCTTGTCCGCCGGACTGATCGTTGCGGCCACTTTCGCAGCCCCCGCGATGGCCCGCGAGAACAGCACGCATGCGCGGCGCACCGTAGCCGATGCCTACGCGTCGGCTCAGCGCATTCCGGCCATGTCCAAGCGCGGCTGCGTCCGGGCGCCTGACGTCGGCTCGTATGCAAGTGCCCCGTGGCGCCGTCCCCCCTGCGAGCCCACCACCGGCTACTGAGCTCGGCCCGCGTCTGCGCGCGGAGCGCAGAGTTGGAAGGAAGAATGGCAGCTTGCCCGAGGCCGCCATTCTTCCGGCCAAGCATATCGAATCTCCGGACCCGAGCAGTCTCGCCTAACCGAGGCCGCCATCGACCTGAAAGCATTGCCGTGTGATGCGCTGGCTTTCGTCCGACGCCAGGAACAGCGCCACGCGTGCGATGTCGCCGGGCGTCACCGCGTCGGGAATAGCCTGACGCGAGCGAAGCTCGGCGATCTTCTGCTCGTCCGGAAACCAGAGCCGACGCTGGCGCTCCGTGATCACCATGCCGGGAGCGATGGCGTTGACGCGGATGCGGTCGGGGCCGACGAGTCGGGCGAGCGAGTTGGTGAAGCCGACGATCGCCGCCTTCGCCGCCGCGTAGGCCGGCAGCGCCGGCGCGCCGCGCATCCATGCCACCGACGACATGTTGATGATCGAACCGCCGCCGCGCGCCTGCATCTGCGGCACGATCGCCTGCGCCGCGAAGAAGACGTGCCTGAGGTTGACGCCCATCATCCAGTCGAACTCGGCCGGCGTCACTTCGGAGAGAACCTGACGTTGATCGTTGGCGGCGTTGTTGACGAGGACCGCCGCATCGCCAAGCACACCTCGGACCTGCGCCATCGCGCTGCGCAAGGCGTCGATGTCGAGGAGGTCGCAGGGCACAAACAGCGGCGCGGCGCCGGACACATCTGCCACTTCATCGACCAGCGCCTCGCCGGCTTCCGTATCGATGTCAACAAATGCAACGCGGGCCCCTTGCGCCGCGAACGCGTGCACGAAGGCCGCGCCGATGCCGCTGGCGCCTCCCGTGATCAACACCACACGGCCCGCGAGGCCGGAATAACTCGTCTCGGTCATGCGATCAGCCGCTCCGTCTCGGGGTCGAACAGGCAAATGCGCCGCGTATCGAGCGCGAAGTCGGCGGGCGCGCCCGGCGTGGGCCGGATATCGGGGGTGATGCGCGCCATCGCGGCTTCGCCGCCGAGGCGCAACAACACCATCGTCTCGGCACCGGTCGGCTCGACCATCTCCACCGGCGCGCTAACGACAATGGGCGCATCGCCGGAAAATACCCGGCTGCCCTCGGCGATGCATTCGGGCCTGATCCCCAGCACCACCTCACGGCCGACAAACGAGGCCGCCGCATCGTATCCCCGCAGGCGAAAGCGAACCTCGTCCGGCCGCCCGGCCCCGATCACGACCACCGGCCCGCCATTGTCGGCCTCGAGCCGTGCCGGCATCGTGTTCATCGGCGGCGAGCCCATGAAGCGCGCCACGAACAGATTGGCCGGATAGCGGTACACGGTGTCGGGATCGGCGAATTGCTGCACCTGTCCATGATGCATCACGGCGATCCGCGTCGCCATCGTCATCGCCTCGATCTGATCATGGGTGACATAGACGATGGTGGCGCCGATGCGCTGATGCAGCCGCTTGATCTCCATCCGCATCTCGACGCGCAGCTTGGCGTCGAGATTGGACAGCGGCTCGTCGAACAGGAAGAGGAGAGGATCGCGCACCAGGGCGCGCCCCATCGCCACACGTTGCCGCTGGCCGCCGGAGAGCTGCGACGGCTTGCGGCCGAGCAGAGGCTCGATCTGGAGCAGCTTCGCGACATTCGCGACCGCCGCGTCCTGCTCCGCCTTCGGCACATGACGGCATTCCATGCCGAAGGTGATGTTCTGGCGCACCGTCATCGACGGATAGAGCGCATAGGACTGGAACACCATGGCGATGTCGCGGTCCTTGGGCGGGACGTCGTTGACGACGCGGCCGCCGATTTCGACGGTGCCGGAGCTCGCACGATCGAGCCCGGCGACGATGTTGAGCAGCGTGGACTTGCCGCAGCCGGACGGTCCGACCAGCACGGTGAATTCGCCGCTCTCGATGTCGAGATTGATGCCTTTCAGCACCTCCAGATTGGCGTAGCGCTTGGATAGGGCGCGAATGCTTAGTGCCGTCATGACAACCCCATCATTTCACGGCTCCCGCGGTAAGGCCGCGTACGAAGTATCTGCCACCGAGGAGATAGATCAGCAGAGTGGGCAGCGCTGCGATGATCACCGCGGCGCTCTGCACGCCATGCTGCGGGATGTCTGCGACTGCGGCAGATAGCGCGATGAGAGCGGCCGTGACGGGCTGCTGTTGGCCGCTCGTGAACGTCACGCCATAGAGAAACTCGTTCCAGATGTGCGTGAACTGCCAGATCACGGTGACGATCAGGATGGGAGCCGAGAGCGGCAGAATGATGCGCCAGAAAATACGAAAGAACCCTGCGCCATCGATACGTGCGGCCCTGATCAGTTCATGTGGAATGGCGACATAGTAGTTTCGGCAGAACAGTGTGGTGAAGGAAAGCCCCTGGATCGTGTGAATCAGCACCAGACCCGTCAGCGTGTTGATGAGACCGATGTCCCGCAGCACGATGGTCCAGGGAAGCAGGCGCATCTGCTGGGGAAGGAAGAGGCCAAGCGTCACGATGCCGTAGATCCAGCTATCGCCGCGAAAACGCCAGAGCGACACGGCATAACCGGCGATCGCGCCGAGCATGGTAGAGAAAATCGTCGCAGGAATCGTGACGAGCGCGGAGTTCAGCATGTACGGCCGGATGCCGGCGCAGGTCTCGGCGACGCAGAAACCGCTCCAGGCAGCGGCGTAGTTGCTCCAGGCCCAATGTTTCGGCCAGCCGATCATCGAGGCCTGCGCGATCTCCTCGTTGGTACGGAGCGAGTTCAGCACGACAACAACCAGTGGCGCGAGCCAGGCTGCCGCGATCAGCGAGACGACGAGATAGATCAGAATCCGGGTCGGCGCGAAGGTTCGGTCACGCATGGGTGGCGCGCCGTTGCTGGATATATCGCCACGCCGCATAGGGCAGCAGCACCGCGAGAAGAATGAGCAACATCAGCACCGCCGCCGCCGCTCCCCGGCCGAGCAAGCTGCGCTGGAACATCAGGTCGTAGACCACAAGTGCCGGCAGTTGGGTCGCGATTCCGGGGCCGCCGTTGGTGAGCGCGCGAACGAGATCAAAGGTCGAAATCGCGAACTGTAGCTGGATGACGACGACGGTTACTGTGATCGGCCAAAGCGTCGGCAGAATGACGCGCCGGTACATTCGGAAAGGTCCGGCGCCGTCGATCTGCGCAGCCTTGACGAGGTCGGCGTCGACGGACCGAAGGCCGGCAAGGAACAGCGCCATGGCGAAGCCGGAGGATTGCCAGATCGCGGCGATGACAATAGTCCAGATTGCCATGTCGCGGTCGATCAGCCAGTCGAACTTGAAGGAGGTCCAGCCGAGATCGTGGACCAGCTTCTGGATTCCAACGCCAGGATTGAGCAGCCAACTCCAGACCGTGCCGGTGACGACGAACGACACGGCCAGCGGGTAGAGAAAGATGGACCGCAGCACGTTCTCGCCGCGAATGCGCTGATCGAGCAGGATCGCAAGCACGAGGCCGGTCACCACACTCAGCAGCACGAAAGCGCTGCCGAACAGCAGCAGATTGTCGAAGGCGATCTTCCAGTTCCGCGTCGCGAGCACAGCCGTGTAGTTGCGCAAACCCACCCAGCCGGAGACCGGTACAAGAGTGGATGGCGTGAACGAAATCCAGATCGTCCACAGCGAGAACGACACGAGGTGCGCTGCGGACAACAGCAGCGGCACCCAGATCGTCAGATATTCGGGCAGCCGGCGCAACGCGCCGGAAATCGCCGGCCGGCCCGGCCGCGTAGCTGTCGAGACGGCGTTGGTCAACGCGCGCTCTCGACGGCGTCGGCAAGGCGGGTGACCGCCTGCTCCGGTGTAACCGTCTTGTTCTTCACGTACTCCGTGATCACGTCGATCATCGCTGCGGTCATACCGTTTTCCTGCGCCATGTTGTGCGCGAGGCTCAGAACAGCCTGATTGCTGGCGATCGCGTCTTTCAGAGCTGCTGCGGTCCGCCGTTGACCGTCCGACCAGCCTTCACCGGAAAGATCGACATCGGTGCGCACGGGGATCGACCCCGTGATCTGCGAATACATCGTCTGGATCGCCGGATCCATGACGAGCTGGGCCATCAGCGTCTGGCCGGCTTGCAGGTCGGGCTCCTTGCGCTGCCAGAAGATGAACGCATCGGCGTTCAACAGGAAGACCGGCTTGGTATTGTCGCTCGGGCCGGGGGCGATGGTGAAATCGTCGAACTTGAAACCGGCGTTGCGCAATACGCCCTGCGCCCACCCGCCCATGATCATCATGCCCATGTCGCCGTCGACGAAGCGCTTCAGGTTGGTCGAAAAGTGTTGGGCGCCGACGTTGGGGTCCATCCAGTCGGCGATCTTGCGCACCTGCGCGAAGGCAGCCTTTATCTCGGGCCCCTTTAAGGCTTTTTCGTCAAGATTCATGATCGCCGCACGGTATGAAGTCGGACTGATGCCGGCGAGAGCGGCTTCGAACTTCTGTCCATCGTCCGGGCGGGTGCCGCCGTTGGCGATGGGATAGGTGACCCCGCCCGCTTTCATCTTTTCGGCAAGGTCGTTGAAGTCAGCCCAGGTGACGGGGATCTTGTCGGCCTTGGCCTTGTCCATCGCGCGTTTGGAGAGAAACAGCATGTTGGTGCTGTAGATCTGCAACGGCAGTGCAATCCATTTGCCCCCCGGCTTATGCAGGCGTGAGAGGTCTGGAGCGACAACCTTTTCGTAGCCGGCGGCGGCAACAAGGGCGTCGAGATCGACGGTCGGGGCAATCTTCGACCAGGCTGCGATCTCGGGACCTTTGAGCTGCGAACAGGCCGGTGGATCGCCGGCCATGATCTGAGCGCGCAGCTTGTTCATCATCTCGGTGGTGAAGCCGGGCACCGGCGAGTGCTGCCAAACCCCGCCCCTCTCCTCGAATTTCTTCCCAAGCGCCGTGATGGCCGCCCCGTCGCTGCCGGCGGACCATTGCGAGATCACGGTCAGGCGCGGCTTGGCCGCGCCTTGCGCACGGACAACCGCCGGCAGTGCGAGCGTGGCAGCAGATCCAGCGAGCAGACGACGCCTTGTTATCGTGATCGGCATGGCAAGTTCCTCCCGGGTGTGAACTCTGTGGCGCGAAGCCGCGCGGCTTTAGGGCATCTCAGGCGGCCTCCGTCGATGCGGCCGGCATGCCGCCGCGGCAAGCAAGGCAATAGGCGGCAAACGCCAGCGCGGCCCTCGGATCGTTGCCGTTCGACGGCGGCACGAAAGCGAGCGACACCTGCGCGAGTTTGCGCCCGCCGAGTAGGCAAGCATCGATCCCGTCGATCAGAGCCTTTCGATCGGCCTCCGCCAGAAGCGACGGCCAGCCCGAGATGGCCACGCCACAGCAGGGCTTTACGTTCAGCGTGTTCCCGATCGCGAGGCCAAGCCGGTACAGGCGAAGCCGCAGCTCCTGCCGCACGCGGGACGAAATCGGGATCGCGGTCACCCAGTCGCTGCCGAGCCGGAGCAACTCCGGCTCGGGCACGCCGAGAATCCCGGCCAGGGCGGGAAGCGACGTATAGGCTTCGACACAGCCGTGATGGCCGCAGCGGCAACGCGGCCCGCCCTCGCCGAACACCATGTGGCCGAGCTCGACGGGTTGCAGGGCGTCGGCGTCGATCGCATCGTCCATCCAGGCGCCGGCAACGCCCTGGCCGACGAAGACGAACAGATGCGCGCCGCTGAACGGATAGTCCTCCGTGCGGCAGCGGTGAAACGTGGCATGCGCCACGACCGAATTGGTGAACTCGGCCTGCACGCCCGCGAACATCTCGCCAAGCATGCCGCGAATGCGTCCGACGTCGCAGGGGATGATGGGATTGTCCGATACGCTCAACCGGCCAAGGCCGGGAACCGAGACGCCGATCTGCGACAGCCGGACCCGGTGTCGCTGTGTCCAGTCCCGCACCGACGTTAGCGCCTCGAGAAACACGCGGCCCACGGATTCGGCGGTCGGCGTTTTCGGCAGCGGCAGCCGCTCGGTGTAGTGCAGCTCGCCGGACATCGCGCCGACGCCCACACTCAGCGACTGCCCCGTGAGCTCGATAGCCGCCAGGGCCACGGAACCGTCGAGGGACACGAGCGCTGTTGGGCCGCCGAAGTAAGGCGCAGGCCGCCGAATTTCCTCGATCAGCCCTTCCGCCTTCAGGTCGAACAGGATGCGCGACAGGCTCGCCTCAGACAGGCGCACCGCCTTGGCTAGAGGTGGCCGAAACATGCCGCCCGATTGAAGCAGATGCCCCAAGATGGCCGCACGCGTCTGCCGCCGACTTCTCGGCTGCTCAGACATTTCCATCCCTGTCGTCATTCTTACTTAGTGTAAGAATGGGCGCGCTGCGTCTCGCCTGTCAAGGCGCTTGCCGGCTCGATGCTGAGCGTGCCGTTGTGGCAGCAAGGATGGAAGGCGATTGTTCTTTTTGGTCCGCCGACTCGTTGGATGGAACTCTTCAAGTTTCATGCGAAGTCATTTCATCCAAAATCTCAGCGAAGGAACGGTGGCGCACGACGAAGATTGAGGCGCACGCCCTCTCAATATCGTCATCGGGAAGCGGAGCGAAGCAATCCAGAATTCGAGAAATTCAACTTTCGCCCCAGCCTAGATCGACCAGAAATATCTCTTACATATCAATATCTTATATCGATTATCATTCAGCGCACGAGAATCGCTGAAACTTGCCTCTGAAGACAAGGCAAACAAATCGTAAAGGAAGCAGCTTCCTCGCCCCTCCCGCCCCGCGATAGAGGTATCATATAACCGATAAAGCGCCTCTGTCGTGGCAAAAATGCGACAACGTCCGGTCATTTGTGCAACTTTTACGCGTTTGACCTAGATTGTCGCGCCGGTCCCTGCAAAGGTCAGGCGCATTTCCAGGGGGCCCCGCGTCCGTAGAATTCGGAGACGGGTGGAGGTTAAATTGTTTGGGCGCATTCTCATTTCTAGTACGTTGTTTCTGATTCCGTGCGGCGGCGCGGTAGCGGAGCAATTCTCGATCAACGATGCTTTGAAGCAGGCCGTACATACCAATCCGGGCGTCGGCGAAGCGTCTGCCAACCGCCGCGCCACCGAAAGCGAGCTTCGACAGACCCAGAGCACGCTGCTGCCGCAGGTTCGCGTCGAAGCGCGGTGGGGTCCCGAAAAATTCGACCAGAGCGCTGCCGTAACCAGCAGTACCGCCCTACCCATCCCGGTGGCCGGAAATGGCTCCTGGCGAAACGGATCGCAGGAATCCGTCGTCGTGCGGCAGATCCTGTTCGACGGCTTCGCATCGATCCAGGACATCTGGCGGCAGACCGCCCGCGTCAACGCGGCGGCTTTCCGTGTGCGCGAACGCACCGAGCTGATCGCTCTCGACGCTGCGGAAGCCTATGTCGACGTCACGCGCTATTTGCGACTGGTCACGACCGGCGAGCAGAACGTCGCCGCTCACGAGAAGATTTTCGCCAACGTCAACACGCGCTTCTCCGGCGGACGGGCCGGCGAAGGCGACCTCGAACAGGCGCGCGAACGCGTTGAAGCTGCACGTGCCGCGCTTACCGAATTCCGCCGGAGCCTGGAGGAGGCCCGCGCCAAGTACCGCAAGGTCGTGGGACTTGAGCCCATCAATGTTCGTTTTCCGGGTCCACTGGGCGGCATGCCGTCGACCCGCGACGAGGCGCTTGCAACCACCGTGCGCTTCAATCCCACCATCCAGGCTGCGCAGGCCGACGCTGATGCGGCAAAGCACGCATTTCGGGTGACGGACGGCGCTTTCGTTCCGACCTTCTCGCTCGAAGGCCGGGCGACCCACAACGACAATACCTATCCGTACCTCGGCGTCACTCACGACGACTACAGCGGCAAGGTCGTGATGTCCTGGGATGTGTTCCGGGGCGGCCAGGATGTCTGGCGGCGGTCCGAGATGGCCGAACGCTATGTCGAGACCACCGCGCGACACGCGCGCCTGCAGCGTGACGCCATCGAGTCCATCGACAAGGCCTGGGCGGCGCGCACGGTCACCGCGACGCGGATCGCGACCCTGGTGCGGGAACTAGACGCCGCCCGGAAGACCATTGCGGCGTACCAGAAGGAATATGAGCTCGGCCAGCGCTCGCTGATCGATCTCTTGAATGCCCAGAACCAGTATTTCAACACGCTGGTCTCGTTGACTTCGGCACGCGGCGTCGTGGTGTTCGCCGACTACCAACTGCTGGCGGCCATGGGCACGCTGCTCGAGTACCTGAAGGCTCCGCCGCCGGTTGATGCGGCACCGGTGGATCTGGGGATATTCGGAACGCCGGACTACAGGGCGCCCACGCTGCGCGTGAAGCTGCCGCAGACGGGCTCCGAGCCGCTGAAGGTCGCAGTGCCGGAAGCCCAGCCGGCTCCCCAGCGTCTGGGCTATGCGAGCGAAACGCCCGAGGCTGATCTGTTCAGGGATAGATGGCCGCGTGGGGCTAATCAGGCGAGCATGACGGGAGCATCGGAGTGGCTCACGCAGCAGCGAAGTACCAGTAATCCCCCCGTATTGACCCCCTCCCCGGTCACCGCTTATGCAGCGGACAAGAAGCCGCATTGGCTGGCGACGGCGTTCGAGCCGGTTCAGAGATAGCCCCGCCCCGCGAATGGGAGCGGGTCGTGAAATCCGCTTGGCAGGTTGGCCAAGCGGCGGAAGGCGCTCCTAAGATTAACCTTTAGGCGCGCTTTTCGCCGGTTAACCAAATGATTCCTCTGCGTTTTCCGCTATGGTGGAATGACGGTTCGCTGCTCGCTCCGCATCATTTCATTTTGGGCATTGGCAATTGTTGTTTCGATCATCCGAGTCCAGGCGCGCGCCTGACCGCCCCGTTGCTGAGGTGACGGCTGCACCTGAACCCAAGCAGGCGGCAGGTCACCTCGACGATCCGCTTGCATCATCGCTGATGTATCTGGCGGCCTATCATGGCCGCGCCGTCAGCCGCGAAGCATTGCTGGGCGGCCTGCCGATCCTTGATGGACGATTGTCAGTCCCCCTCTATGACCGCGCAGCCCGGCGTGCCGGACTTGAGACCGAAGCCGTCAAGCGTGACATTGCAGACATTCCCGCGCTGGTTCTGCCGGCCGTCCTGATCATGAAGAACGGGACGACGCTGATCCTCGTGGAGTTCGATCAGACCGGACGCAACGCCAAAGTCCTCAATCCGTCCTCGACGCCTCACAGCCCGGAGCTTCACCCGATTCAGGCCATCTCGGCCGGCTACACCGGATATGCATTCTTCGTCCGGGCCGCAGCCGAGAGCAACGCACGCGTCGTTGCCGCCGGCGACCTGCCGCGAAGTCACTGGTTCTGGTCAACCGCCAAAGTGCATTGGCGCAGCTACGGCCACATCGCTCTCGCCGCCCTCCTCGTCAACATGCTCGCGCTCGCCACGCCGCTGTTCACGATGAGCGTTTACGACCGCGTCGTGCCCAACGGCGCCATTCCTTCGCTGATCGCGCTGTCGGTCGGGATGGGCCTTGCCATCCTGTTCGACTTCGTACTGCGAACCGTGCGAAGCAAGATGATCGATGTGACCGGCAAGACCATGGACGTGGTGCTGGCCGCGAACATTTTCGAGCACATCATGTCGGTCAAGATGGCGCAGCGGCCGACCTCGGTCGGCATCGTCGCCAACCAGCTCCGCGACTTCGATTCGGTCCGCGAGTTCTTCACCTCGGGCAGCGTGGTTTCGGCGACTGATCTGCTCTTCGCCCTGATCTTCATCGGCGTCCTCTTTGCGATCGCGGGTCCGCTTGCCTGGATCCCGCTCGCGATGTTGCCGATCATGATCATCATCGGCCTGACGGTGCAGCGCCCGCTGGACCGCGCCATGAAGCGATTGCAGGCGGAATCGGCGGCACGGCATGGGGTGCTGATCGAATCCCTGTCCGGCATCGAGACCGTGCGGGCGACCGGCGCCGAGTCGCGGATGCAAACGGCCTGGGAGCGCTCCGTCGCGGCCACCGCACGCTCCGGCGAGGACGTGCATTTCTGGGCCTCGCTTGCCCTGACCAGCACCAACACCGCCCAGCAGGCGACGAGCCTCCTGCTGGTCGTGATCGGCGTGCTCCTCATTCTGGACGGCAAGCTCTCGATGGGCGCGCTGGTCGCGGCCAACATGCTGGCCGGTCGCGTGCTGGCGCCGATCGCCGGCCTCGCGTCGGTCATCACGCGCGGCACCCAGACGCTGTCGGCGCTGAAGTCGATCGACCGCATCATGTCGCTGGAACGGGAGCGGTCGCCGCAGCGCGCCTACGTGTCCCGAAAAATCGACCAGGGGCGCATCAGCTTCGACAACGTCAGCTTCACCTATCCGAATGCGCCGGGCAAGGCACTCGACAAGGTGACGTTCAAGATCGAAAGCGGCGAGCGCGTCGGCATCATTGGGCGCGTCGGATCAGGGAAAACGACGGTCGGCCGGCTCCTGGTGGGCTTCTACGAACCGCAGGAAGGACGCATCCTCGTCGACGGCGTCGACTCGCGCCAATACGATCCCGCCGATCTGCGCGCCGGCATCGGCTTTGCCCTGCAGGATACCGATCTCTTCTTCGGCAAGTTGCGCGACAACATCGCCCTCGGCAAGCCCGAGGCGACCGACGAGGAAGTGCTTCATGCCGCCCGTCTGTCCGGGGTGGAAAGCTTCATCGCCGGACATCCGATGGGCTATGACATGCCCATCGCCGAGGGCGGCCGCAGCCTCTCGGGCGGTCAGAAGCAGGCGATTGGCCTGGCGCGTGTCCTGATCAGGAATCCGCGCATTCTGTTCATGGACGAGCCGACCGCGCATTTCGACGTGCGCAGCGAAGCCGAATTTCTCGAGCGGCTGAAGGCAATCCACGGCGATCGCATGACCCTGATCATCTCGACCCACCGCCTCTCGCTGCTGAATGCGGTCGATCGGCTGCTGCTGTTCGACAGCGGCCGCCTCGTCGCCGACGGGCCGCGCGACAAGGTGCTCGCCCTGCTCCAGGGCAAGCCGAACGGGCCATCCGCCGAGACTTCGCCTCACCCCAATTTATCCCGGGCTCAATCACAGGGCTGAACCCATGGCCTCCTCTGATTTCGCCTTCGCCAACGACGTTCGTGCCGCCGCGATGCTGCGCACGCCGCGAACCTCGCGCATGCTTCTGATGACATTCCTCGCCATGCTCGTGGTCTTCGTGGGCTGGGCGCATTTTGCCATCCTGGACGAGGTCAAGCGCGGCAACGGCCGCGTCGTGCCGTCGCGGCAGATGCAGGTGGTGCAGTCGCTCGAAGGCGGGATTGTCGGCGAGATCCTGGTGCAGGAGGGAGCGATCGTCCAGCAGGGACAATCCCTGATGCGCATCGACGACACCAAGTTCGCTTCCGAATTCGGCGAGATCAGGGAACGGCGCGCTGCGATGGCCGCGCGCGTCGCCCGCCTCGAGGCCGAAGCCAGGGGCAAGAGCGAACTGAGCTTCCCCGATCAACTCGACCAAGTGGTGCCGTCGGCCGTGGCTGCGGAGACCAGCGTGTTCAAGATGCGCGCGCAGAAACTGGCGCAGGATGTCGACGTCCTGAACCAGCAGGTCACCCGCCTGACCGGGACGCTGAAATTGCTCGATCGGGAGCTGTCGCTGACGCGGAAGCTGTACGAGCAGAAGGTCGTGCCGGAAATCGAGATGTTGCGCCTCGACCGTCAGGCGACCGAGATGAGAGGGCAGCTCGCCGAGGCTCAATCGAAGATCGCGAGCACGGTCTCTTCTTTCCGCTCCCAGGCGGACGAGGATCTTGCGAAGTCCAAGGGTGACCTCGCCGTGCTCGATGAGAACATCAAATCGGCGCAGGACCGGGTCCGGCGAACCGATCTGAAAGCGCCGGTACATGGGATCGTCAACAAGCTGAACGTGACCACCGTGGGAGCGGTCGTGCAGCCCGGCGCCAACGTCATGGACATCGTTCCCCTCGACGACACGCTGCTGGTCGAAGGCCGTATTCGGCCCCAGGACATTGCTTTCATCCGGCCCGGCCAGGATGCGGTGGTGAAGATCTCGGCCTACGACTCGTCCGTCTATGGCTCGCTGAAGGGCAAGGTCGAGCGCATCAGCGCCGATACCATCGTCGACGACAAGGCTGAAAAGACGCCGGACCGCCAGGAGAGCTTCTACCGCGTCATGATACGTACGGAGAAGAACCATCTGGGGACGGAAGAGAAACCGCTGCCGATCATTCCCGGCATGGTCACGACGGTCGAAATCCTGACCGGCGAGAAGTCGGTTCTGGATTACATCCTCAAGCCGGCCCGTACCCTGAAGGATGAAGCCCTGCGCGAGCGCTGAGGCGGCACGGTTAACAAAACGCAAAGGCCGGAGCGACAATTTACCGGCCGGCCGAAGCCTGCGATTGACCGCCTTTGCGACAATCGCCCTGCCCTCCTCCGGCCTTAACTCCACCTAAGCGCCGCAGACCGCAGTCTCGATCCAACAACAGGATCGGGGCGTAGATCGACGCAATAGACGTTGACGACGCTCCCGGCAGGGGACGTCGTTTATGGCACTGCAATTGGAATTGCAGCGAGCAAGCATGCGCGCGCTTGGCGTGGGCCTGGCTGCATTGATCGCTACCTGCGCAACATCGCCCTCCCGGGCCGATGAGGCCATTGCATCGGACGCACAGGAAACGCTTGCGCCCGGCATGGACGCGGCAGCGCGCCCCCCGGCGACATTCTTCCGCATCAACGACGTGCTGGCGAAGCTCGATGCCATGCGCGGCCGCGGACCGAATGCGGTCCGTCTTGCGGCGCTCGCGCCCTCCAACATCGCAACCGACGCAACGCCCGAACCCAAGCAGGCAGCCCCAAGGGGTGACGAGCCATTCGGCCTGTTCACCTTCCGCGCGCCCGATGGGCTGCTATGGCGCAAGTGGCGGGGGCTCGAAGCCAAGCTCACCAAGGACACGGAGACGCTGAGGCAGTGCGAGGCCGATGCCGGCAATTGCCCTTCCAACGCCGCGCAGTTCCTCCGGCTGATCGGCGCCGTCAAATCGAAATCGGGACGCGACAGGCTCGACGAAGCGAACCGCGCCGTCAACATGGTCGTCCGCTACGTCAGCGACTTTGCCCAGCACGGCGAAGCCGATCGCTGGAGCTCGCCGCTGGAGACCTTCGCGACGGCGAAGGGTGATTGCGAGGATTATGCGATCGCGAAATACGTCGCGCTGCGTGAAGCCGGATTTCCGCGTGAGGACCTCCGGCTCGTGCTGGTCCGCGACCGCGCCGTGCGGCAAGACCACGCCGTGCTCGCCGCGCGCCTCGACGGGCAATGGCTCATCCTGGACAATCGGCGCAACAGCCTGATCGAGGATGGCGACGCGACGAGCTTCACCCCGCTGTTTGCCATCAATCATGACGGCGTCCACCTGTTCGCAACGCCCTACGCAAAACGGCAGCCGCTCACCGGCGAAATCGCGGCCGCACCTGCCGCCGAAAGCGGCGAGCGAGTCGAATGGACCGGAGACGAAGCGTTGGCCGGCGGTGGTGGCATCAGCGCCTTGCCGCTCTGGCTGTGAGGCGGGACGGAGACAGTCGGCCGTGCTGAAAAGAAAAACGCCACCGGTGGTGCCGGCGGCGTCTTCATTTTACGTGCTGTCCTACGTCGCCAGAAGCACGGCTCACGCGTGGTGGATCTGACCAGAAGCCAGAGTATTGGCGTTAATCCCCGTCAGAACCAGCATCATGTCCGCGCTTGCAACGTTCTCGGTAGCGCCACTCGCATTGGCGTAGATGACCGTGTCCGCCCCGCTCTGGAAATAGACGATCGAGTGGGCCGCCACGGTCGTCGGAGCCGAGGAGGAATGCGTCGCATCGTGGGTAATCCCGGAGATGGCCGAGAAATCGATCACGTCCGTGTTGCTGAAGTCCGAGATGACATCGTGTGCTGCGACGGTGCTGTCGCTGGTTGCCAGGTACTTGAAGGTATCGCTGCCGGAGCCGCCTGTGAGATTGTCGGCCCCGCCGTTTCCGATCAGGATGTCGTCTCCGCCGTTGCCCTTCAGGGTGTCGCTGAGATTGCTGCCAGTCAGGGTATCGGCCGACGCGCCGCCGACGAGGTCATTGTTGACCCCTGCGGTACCCGTCAACGAATGATCGCCGTCGACCGTGATGGCGATCGTCCCGGGGGGTGTCGTATCCGAGTCATGGTCGGTCACGGTCACGTTGAAGCTGAGGTCCTTGGATCCACTGTTATCCGCAGTCGTAACGCTCGTCAGTGCAACCTTCGCATTTGAATTATCGGAATAGAATTCGACATAGTCGATGAACTTGGTGCCTGTTGTGGTGGGCAAGGTCAGATCCTGCACACTCGTGACCGAGTCAAAGGCAGTCGTATTGTCCGTGTAGTGAATGACGTAAGTCACATCACTCGACTTCGAGAAATGAAAACTCGCAGATGATACGTTGGCAGAAGCTGTTGACGCAGGCGACAAACCACCCGGTCCGTCGTAGTCGGTAACTGCTCCAAAATCGAAACGCATAATCTCGCCGTTGGTGAAATTCCCGTTATCGACGCCCCATCCGTTATGGTTGCCGTTGATGGCATGCAGACTTATTCCAGCGGTCGCACTGCCTGCGGTCGCTTGCTCCCAATGGCTTAGATTGAATCCGCTGCCAGTGTCCCATCCACTCACGATCGCGAGTTGCGTGCTACCATGCAACAGAAGCTGCTGTTGAGCCGGTCCTGCACCGAACGCTGAGGAGCCGTCGATCGTCTGCCCCGTGTGGAACGCATCCAAGGGCGCCAGCTCATTGAACGTATATGCTCCATTGACTGCGTCGACAGTCAGCGTGAACACGTTGTTCTGCGTGTGATCCGTACCGGTGTACGCAACAAGCGTACTCGGATCCGCCGAGTCGACGAAGTAGTGAACCGCATTGCCGCCCGACGTGACACCAGATGGGCTAAGCCCATTGTTGGCATAAAGGCTCGCCGTCACCGGATGATCGGCGCCGCCATCGACGGCCATCTTTCCGACCAGCGTCAGGTTAGCCTCGTTCGCGATCACGCCGTGATCGATCGCGCCGAGCGTCGGCGTATCGTCGTTGATCGTGAGCGTGAGCGCCTTCGTGGCCGTGGTGCCATCGAAGTCAGTCAACGTGACGTTCACGATGCCCGTGGCCGATGAGGTACCCGCCGCGTGGTCATACGCGGCCGTCTGCTTGAAGGTATATGCGCCCGTGGCTTCGTTCAGGGTCAACACCCAGGCCGCAGCCGTCAGGGTCAGAATGGTCTGACCTGCGACGACCGCCGTGCTCGCGGTCGCGCCGCCGAGGCCTCCATTATAGCTGTAGGAGAACGGCGTCGTCGGGTTGGCTCCGTCGGGTCCGAAATTGAAGCTCATGGTGCCGGATTGCGTCTGCACCACGAACGCGTCGGTGTTGGAGTTGACGATATTGTCGTCACCCGCCGCATCGCTCGTCGTCGCCGTTGCCGCCGAAAGAGACGGCTGGCCGTTGAAGACGGTTATGGTCAGCGTCGTCACCGACGTATCGCCGTCGCCGTCCCTCAGCGTGTAGGAGAACACGTCCGTGCCCGACGCATTCGCGTCGGCGACATAGACGTAGGAGCCGTTCGAGCTAAGATACAAAGTACCGAACGCCCCGTGAAGGCCGCCAAGACCGCTGTTGTTGGTGATCGGCGTCGTGCTGGTGCCGGCCTGAACGCCCGAGATCGACGCCCCGTCCGCGCCCAGCGTATCCGCACCCGAATTCGTGGTGCCGACCGCGGTGATCACGTTGCCGCGGGCAGCGCCGAAGGCGGTCGTATCGGTATCCGCGCGCGCCGTCGGCACGTCGTCCACGATGTCGATCGTGAGCGAGGAGGTCTGCGTGTTGCCGTGCGAGTCCGTCACCGTGTAGTTGAACGTCTCGTGCTGGCCGTCGATCCCCGTACCCTGCGAGGTGTGGTTCGGGTCGTTCGTCAGCAGCGTGTAGCTGTAGCTGCCGTCGAGGTTGATCGTGAGGTCGCCGTAGGTGCCGTGCACCACCGTGTGATCCGCCGTCACCGCGGTCCCGTTGACCAGCGACACGGTCACGGCGTCACCCTGCGGGTCGGAGAACGTCAGGTGGTCGCCCGGCGCCGTGGTCGCGCCGACGCCCGGGTTCGAGCCGTCCGGAAGCCCGGCCTCGTTGACCTGGTCGGTCG
>NZ_AUFA01000041.1:0-55366 GCF_000426265.1 Bradyrhizobium sp. Cp5.3
CGGCGTGCAGGGCCTCGTCGTCACCAAGCCCGATGCGCCGTTCGGCCTGCCGATGTCGCAGGACATGTGGCTCTACTACTTCACGCTGGTCGTCACGCTGGCGATCTACCTGTTCTCGGTGAACCTGTTGCGCTCCCGCTCGGGCCGCGCCTTCATGGCGATCCGCGACAACGAGATCGCCGCCTCCGCGATGGGCGTCAACGTCGCGCTCTACAAGACCCTCGCCTTCGGCGTCTCCGCCGGCATCACCGGCGTCGCCGGCGGCCTCAGCGCGATCGCGGTGCAGTTCGTGGCACCGGACAGCTTCACCATCACGCTCGCCATCCAGCAGTTCCTCGGCATGGTCGTCGGCGGCGTCGGCTGGCTGCCCGGCTCGATCGTCGGTGCCGCCTTCATCATCTTCGTGCCGAACCTCGCCGAGGGCATCTCCAAGGGCCTCTCCGGCGCCGTGTTCGGCGTGCTCCTGTTCCTCGTCATCTACCTCGTGCCGCACGGCGCAAGGCAGGTCGTGGTCCAAAGCGAAGCTTGGATCGCCAAAATCAAACAGAAGTGAAACTTAACAAGGAGACCTCAGATGTTTGGAAGGACTATACGGGCGACTGCATTGGCGACAGCAGCGATCGCGCTCGCCTCTGGCAGCGCGCTTGCACAGAAAAAGTACGATGCCGGGGCTACCGACACCGAGATCAAGGTCGGGAATCTCATGCCGTACAGTGGTCCAGGATCCGCTTACGGCGTCATCGGCCAAGTGGAGGCCGCCTATTTCAGGATGATCAACGACAAGGGCGGCATCAACGGTCGCAAGGTCAACTTCATCAGTTACGATGACGCCTACTCGCCTCCAAAGGCCGTCGAGCAAACGCGCAAGCTGGTGGAGAGTGATGAGGTTCTGCTCATGTTCGATCCGCTGGGCACGGCCAACAACACAGCCATCCAGAAATATCTGAACTCGAAAAAAGTTCCGCAGCTCTTCGTCGCGGCGGGTGCAACGAAATTCAACGACCCCAAGAATTTCCCCTGGACCACGGGTTGGCAGCCGTCTTATCAAAGCGAGGCGCGCGCCTATGCGAAGTACATTCTCAAGGGAAAGCCGAACGCAAAAGTTGCGGTATTCTTCCAGAATGACGATCTCGGGAAGGACTATCTGAAGGGCCTCAAGGAGAAGCTCGGTGCACAGATCGTCGCCGAGGAGAGTTATGAGACGACGGAGCCGACGATCGAGAGTCATATCGTCAAGCTCAAGGCTTCGGGGGCCGATACGCTGGTCAACATCAGCTCTCCCAAATTTGCGGCTCAGGCCATCAAGAAGATCGCGGAAGTTGACTGGAAGCCGCTGCATATCCTCAGCAATGTCTCGGCCTCTGTGGGCAGTGTGATCAAACCGGCCGGCTTCGAGAACGCGCAAGGCATCATTTCGGCGACGTACCTGAAGGACCCTGCAGATCCGCAGTGGGACAATGATCCCGGAATGAAGGAGTTTCAGAGCTTTCTGGGCAAATACTATCCGGAAGGAAACAAGCGCGACATATTGCTGATCACCGGCTACGCTCTCGCAGAGACGCTGGCTCAGACGTTGAAGCAGTGCGGCGACGATCTCACTCGCGAGAACGTCATGAAGCAGGCTGCGAACCTGAAGAACTGGCGCACCGAGGCACTGTTGCCTGGTATCTACGTGAACACCTCTCCGACCGACTTTGCGCCGATTAGCCAACTCCAGTTAATGCGGTTCAGCGGAGAGAAGTGGGAGCTCTTCGGTGGTGTAATCAACGGCGACGCCGACGACTGACCGCTTCGTGGACCGCGCATGCCTTTTACACGGCAGCTCTGATTCTAGGGTCTTTGTCGAAGGGTGTGCGCGGTCGGCCCTAGCCGGTTACGTCCGATTGGAGGGGCGCTGCCCCTCGTTATCAAACTGCACGCGGCCGCTCTTTCGCGCAGACGCAAGGGCAATGAACGCAATTTGCGTTCGTCACAATGGCGAGTAACGCATGATCGACTATCGACCCTCCTGGCTCGACGCCGACCTAGAAATGTACCGAGACACAGTGTCGCGCTTCGTTGAGAGGGAGATGGCGCCGCTGGACGAGGAGGCACGCAAGCAAGGCAATGTCGGCCACGAACTCTGGCTGAAGGCCGGAGCGCTTGGGCTTCTGTGTTCAGACATCCCCGCAGAGTATGGCGGCGGCGGGGGTGATTTTCGACATGAGGCCATTTTTTACGACGCCATGTCGCGTCGTGGCCTGACGGGAATGAACCCGTCCGTTCACACGATCGTCGCCCACTATCTGCTTAACCATGGGACCGAGGAGCAAAAGCGCGAGTATTTGCCGCGCCTGGCGAGTGGGGAGCTGGTCGGCGCCATCGCAATGACCGAACCAGGGGCGGGGTCGGATCTCCAGTCCATCCGAACCCGCGCGGAGAAACGCGGTGGGAATTATGTGATCAACGGCTCCAAGACCTTCATATCCAACGGCCTGCTTGCAGGACTGGTGCTCGTTGTCGCGAAGACCAATCCGGCTGAGCGAGCGAGCGGAATGTCGATCATCCTGGTTGAGACTGCAAAGGCTCCCGGCTTTAGGGTCGGCCGCGTCCTCGATAAGCTTGGACTGAAGGCGCAGGACACTTCCGAACTGTTCTTCGATGAGGTCGTGGTTCCGACCTCAAATCTACTCGGCGGAGTGGAAGGTCGTGGCTTCTATCAATTGATGTCTGACCTGCCTTATGAACGCACCGTTATCGGCGTGATGGCGGTGGCAGCAATGGAGGGAGCTCTGGAGGCCACGCTTGCCTTTGTTCGTGAACGAAAAGCGTTCGGAAAGGCGATCGCTGAATTTCAGAACACGAAATATAGACTTGCCGAATTGGCGACGGCCACCAAGGTCACTCGCAGCTTTGTCGACCAGTGCGTCGAAGCGCTGGTCTCCGGCACGCTGGATGCGGCCACCGCGTCGATGGCCAAACTCTGGGCATCGGAGCAGCAGGGTAAGGTCATCGACGAGTGTTTGCAGCTGCACGGTGGATACGGCTTCATGAATGAGTACCTCATTGCACGCATGTATGCCGACGCACGCGTGCAGCGCATTTACGGTGGAACTAGCGAAATGATGAAGGAAGTGATCTCCAGGTCGCTTTAGGGCTGTCGGAATTGTTCAAATTCTGTCGCGTGTACTCGTTGGCCGCCAAGTCGGCACGCTCAAGAGGATTTCATGAAAGCAGTCTTGGTTGAGACTTACGACCGGATCGAAAATATCACCATCAAGGACGTGCCTAAGCCGGAACTGTCAGCGGGCATGGTCCGCGTTCGAATTCAGGCCGCAGCCGTCGGTTTCGTCGACGGCTTGAAGGTGCAGGGCCTGTATCAGACCAAGGACCCGTTGCCGTTCACACCCGGTTCGGAGTTTGCGGGCGTGGTCGACGAGACGGCCGCAGATGTTGAGGGCTTCGCGCCCGGTACGCCGGTCATTGGGATGGTGAGAAATGGCGGCCTTGCGGAATACATCTGCGCAGCACCCGCGGACCTTTTCGTTACGCCGAAAGGCATTGAGCCCGAGGTCGGGGCCTCGTTCTTCGCCAACTATCTCACGGCACTATATGCACTCAGCGCTCGGGGAAAGTTGCAGAGCGGCGAAACGCTCCTGGTTTTGGGGGCGGCGGGGGGCGTGGGAATTGCCGCTGTTCAGGTCGGAAAGTTGCTGGGCGCCCGGGTCATTGCTGCGGCTTCGACTGAGGAGAAGCGACAATTTGCGATCAAGTTTGGCGCCGATGCGAGCCTGGATTACACACGTGAAGGCTGGCGCGACGAGCTCAAGGAAGTCACCGGTGGTCGCGGCGCCGACGTGATCTATGATCCCGTCGGTGGAGACCTGAGCTTGCAAGCATTCCGGTCGATCGCCTGGAATGGGCGGCACCTGGTGGTCGGTTTTGCTTCCGGAACGATTCCGGCGCTGCGGTTCAATCTGCCTCTCCTAAAAGGGGGAGCGCTGCTGGGTGTCGACCTCGCGCAAATTGGTCGTCGTGAACCGGACGTGCGAGATCGCGTCATCGGCCAGCTATTTACTTGGTTGAGCGACAAGACACTCGTCCCCGTTGTGGGAAAAGTCTTTGCATTCGAGGACTTCCACGCAGCATTCAAGGCGATGACTACGCGCTCGGCGCTCGGAAAGATGGTCGTCAGGATCGGCTGACAATCCTCCTCGCCTGGGTCTTTGGAGTAACCTTCATGAACGTTTCTGACGCGGTGAATTCGCGGACCTCCGTGCGGGCATTCTCGGACTTCCCAGTCCCCGCCGAGATTGTCCAAGATATTTTGGTGGCAGCGAGCCGCTCGCCTTCTGGCGGAAATCTACAGCCTTGGCATGTCTGGGCACTAGGCGGCCAAGAACTCGCGCGATTCAAGGCGTTGATGGCCGAGCGGATCAAGATCAACCCGGCGGGCGAGCAGCCGGAATACAACATCTATCCGCCAGAACTGAAAGAGCCGTATAGAACCCGGCGATTCAAGAACGGCGAAGATCTCTATCGCACGATCGGAATTCCGCGCGAAGACAAAGCTGCGCGTCTCAATCAGCTCGCAAAGAACTTCACGTTCTTCGGTGCGCCTGTCGGATTGTTTTTCGCCATCGATCGCCAGATGGAGCCGGGGCAATGGGCCGATCTCGGCATGTACATGCAATCCATTATGTTGCTCGCAGTCGAGAAAGGGTTGAGTACCTGTCCGCAAGAGGCCTGGGCGCTCTGGCACAAGACAGTCGCGGAATTCATCGGCTTGCCGTCGCATCTCATGCTCTTTTGCGGCATGGCTCTGGGCTACATGGATCGCGAACATCCGATCAACAGTCTGCGCGCAGATCGCGCTGACCTATCAGAATTCACAACCTTCATCGGATTCTAATCGCGAGACGCGGAAAATTTCGCGTGCATTGATCTTGTCGTCCAGCGTAACCCCACGTCGAAAGGCTAAGCGGAAATGACGTACGAATATGTCAAGGTCTCCCGTGAGGGGCACTGCACAATCGTGACGATTAACCGGCCTGAAGCACACAATGCCTTGAACTTTGCTTGCCATTCCGAACTTGAAGACGTCTTCGACAAATTTGCCGCTGATGACGAACAGTGGGTCGGTATCATCACGGGTGCCGGACAGAAGGCCTTCTGCGCTGGCCACGATCTAAAACAGCAAGCTGCTGGCGGGGGACTTGTAACCCCGCTCAAGGGTTTTGGTGGTCTGACGAAGCGCTTTGACCTTGCGAAGCCGGTAATTGCGGCAGTCAACGGAGTTGCGATGGGGGGCGGTTTCGAGATCGCGCTGGCGTGCGACATCGTGGTCGCGTCGGATAATGCCGTGTTTGCTCTACCGGAACCGCGTGTCGGCCTGGCGGCGCTCGCCGGAGGGATTCAGCGGTTGCCTCGCGAGATCGGCCTCAAGCGAGCAATGGGCATGATGCTGACCGGGCGGCGGGTCAGCGCCGAGGAAGCGCTCTCGCTGGGGCTCGTCAATGAGGTGGTGAGTGGTGACGTTCTGGAGGCGGCCAGACGTTGGGCCGGCGAGATCCTTGCCTGTAGTCCAATGTCAGTCCGGGCCACGAAGGAAGCAGTCCTCCAGGGATTGTCGCGCTCTATCGCCGAGGGGCTTTCGGAGGAATGGGATTACCCGGCCATGAAGGCGATGCTTGCTTCTGCGGACGCGGTAGAAGGTCCGCAGGCTTTCGCAGAGAAGCGAAAGCCGAATTGGAGGGGGCGCTAGACATACGTCGTCGCTGTGGATTGGCCGGGCGGCGAGTTCTCCAGCCCACTGTGTTGTCGCGGTGGCTTGGAGGAGCCGAGTGTCGGTTCCGGGCTTTTGCTGCACGGGCAAGAGCCGAAGCAGCGGGCCTTCGAGTGGGATCTAAGCGTCCCGCGACGAGCGCGCGATCAGGGACTTGTGTCGTCGGTGCGCGACATCTTGAATGAGAGTTCGTAACCACTGCAGGCCGGGATCTCTCTCATGTGAGATGCGCCATTGAAGGACGTCGCTCATCAGGGGGAGTGATATGGGAGCTGCTACTTGCCTTATCGGCAGGGTGGTAGCCGCGCGTTCTGCTAAGTCTGCGGGTATCAGCGCCAAGAAGCGGGTCCCGATGATGGCTTCTGGAATGAGTGTGAAGCTTGGCGCAGTTATCCCGGCTCGGGGAGCCCGACCAAATTGCTTGAAGAACCAGGTCTCTATGAATGTCGTCCGTTCGCTGTAGGCTTGTGCATGGCGCATCTCGAGAAATTGGTCGAGCGACAAGCTGTCCCCGACTGCGGCGTTGTCCTGCCACACGATGCACACGTAATTCGTCGAAGGGAGGACGGTGAACGGGCAATCCTCCAACATGAATCGATCAGGAACAATCAGGAAATCGATTTCCGTCCGAAAGAAGCGGGTGCTGGGACCTTGATAGAAAATGTCAACCGATGGCGCCGTAGTGCGCAACTCGGCGAGGATATTCGTTTACTCATTTCGATGTGTGGGCTTATGGCACGAACTTCTTCAACATTGATATGTTGAAATCCACACACAACGATCCTGCTTCACCTTGCCAACCCACCGGTACCTTGCCGTTCGGCACGACAGGAGCCTGCGCCGGCGCGACGGAATTCTACGGCATCGAGCGCAGCACGTTCGGCTGGAACGAGATATTCAACACTAACGCGTTCAAGATTGGGCCGCTGCGAAACATCTCGTTCGAGGTTGGCGTCGATCTCGGCACGGCGATCAGCTATTATGCGCCCACGACGAACAACGTCGTCGGCGGTCTGCAATTCGCCTTCGACCTTCCATACAAGGGCTATGTCAACGTGGCGCCCCTGGTGGTCGCGGGGTTGGCGAGCCACAAATCGTTTCTTCAGTGCGGTCTCTTCAATCCGGGCGTTCCCGGGGTGACCTGCCTCGCGGACGGAAACAGGGTGTTCCCGCCGACGTGGAAGGTCGAGACCAATTACTACATGGATCTGGGATTCCTCCCCGAAAGCATAAGGTACTTCGCGATCAGTGGCCGCGTTTCCGTGACTGGGCAGAAGGGCGATATCAACACCCTCCCTGCGCGGTCCGGCGTCGGACGTTTCAGCAACGCCAGCAAGATCGAAATAAACAGCGAACCGATCCGCTTGACCTTCGATGCCAGCAAGGCCTTCATCGGCCCCAAGTACAGTCACTTTGTCGATCTGTGGGTTGCCTACCGTTACTGGCAGAACAAGTACGGCCTTGATAGCAACGCCACTCCCGGAACTTGCACCATCGCGGCAACGGGCGTCAGCACCAATAGCTGTACGGAAAAATCGGCCAGCGCCGGCGTCTCGGTGAAGTTCTAGCACCTGTTCGCATGGGGCGGGAATGCCGCGGTGGTGAAACTCTGCAGCGTCGTCCAGGCTCTTCGGCGGAGCCTGGACGGTTAGTTCCGGTGGCCAATCACCGAAGGCGCTAAGTTTGGTCGATTCAGCGACGTTCGTCACGAAACAGTTCCGCTGACATTCGAGGGGTAAGAGGCGACAATCTCGTCGATTTATCTGCCTCCGAAGCCGCTCGACCACCCGGCTCGGAAGCACGAGGGCCCGCTTTCGATGCCGCTGACCAGCCGGCTCGGGAGCGGGCCATTTCCTGCACAAGAACTCGTACTATGGAGCCGTGGCCTTGGCTGCGGAGAGGACGCATGTCGTACATCAGACGTCTCATTTGCTTCGCGGGCTTGAGCGCGGCCAGTGCAGTCGCCCTACTGTCCCAAAGCGTCGCGGCGGAGACTCTGAATCTGCGCTTTAGCTGGAAGCTGAAGGGGGAATATGCCTTTTTCTACCTTGGGCAGAAAAGCGGTGTCTACAAGGAGGCGGGAATCGACTTGAACCTCGGTGAAGGTGCCGGAGCCCAAGCCGCACTCGCTGCCGTCGTGCAGGGGCGAGAGGACCTCGCGGTGGTTCCCGGGATATTCGCCATCACCGCAATTCAAAAGGGAATGCCAATAAAGATCGTGGCCTTGTATCAGCCAGAGGCTCCGGTGGTGTTCATCTCGCATAAGGCAAACCCGGTCCTGAGGCCCGCTGATCTTGAAGAGAAGTCGATCGCGAGCTCGATCGGCGAGACATCAACAGCATATCTCGACGTCTTTTGTAGTCGAAACAAGATCGACTGTAACAAGATCAAGAAGATTCACATGGACAGCCAGGTTCGAATTTCGCAGTTCATGCAAGGAAAGGTCGACGTCGTTGGCGTTTATCGCACCAGCGACCTGCCGACACTTAGGGACAAGACCGGCAGCGATTTTGCAGTGCTCGACCTGCCGGAGTTCGGCCTAGCGGTCCCTGGCCTGGCGGTGGTCGTAAGGGTCGCTGCCGTGGAAAAGAATGCCGTCGCGCTTCGTCGGTTTTTTAGCGCAACGAACCGGGCGATCGAGATGACGCGGAGCGATCCGGACGCCGCCACCGCTGCACTTAAGACTGTCTGGCGGACCGGACCAGCTGATGCGATCGTGCGAGAGCAGGTTGAAGCAACCTCTCGATCCATTCCACCTGGGGCGGGAAAGCCGCTCGGCTGGGTCGAAGACAACACGATCTCGGATGCTGTCCATCTCATCCGGACCGTTGAGGACATCGGCATGCCAAGACCGTCCTCGTCTTTTTATACCAACGAACTCCTGACGCGATGAAGGCCATCCCCGCCGGCAACATCATGGTCGAGGAGTAACCCTGGTACTGCGCCCTATGGGCTCCGTACCCACGGCTTACGCTCGACGCCGGTCGCGACGATGCGACGGCTGCGCGAATCAAGTTGATGGCGCAGATGGTCGCGGGACAAGATCCGCGAAGCGTTGTTGCGCGGCAAGGCTAATGTGACCTGACGAGTTGGGTCGTATGTCGCTTGCAGCAACCATTTGGCCCCGCACTTACCTCCGACCCTCGCGCTGCATGCCGACCAAGCGGATAGGGAGAGGAGCACGCGTAAGAAATTCTGAAGTCACTCGTCTAAAATTTTGGTTTGCATTTCGATCCGTCTCGGGTCCGAATTGACGTAGACCGAGTTCGATTGGCTGAGGACCATGCTTAGGCGATGGCGTCTGCGCGTCGTAGCTGCTTCTTCTCGTATGGCTGTGCTCGGATTCGCAAATCTCGTTGCGCGGAACGACGAACAACTAAGGAAAAGAGGGGGAGCGTCGGTGAACAAGATGGCGGTTGCGGCGATCGCAACCATCGCCGCGTTGTGTGTACGAGCCAGTAAGGCTGCGGACGAATATCCTAGCAGGGCGATTACGTTGGTGGTGCCGTTCGCGGCGGGTGGTCCGACCGATGTTGTTGCGCGAATTGCCGCGGCCGGTCTCTCGACCCGCCTCGGCCAACAGGTCATCGTAGAAAACGTGGGCGGTGCAGGCGGTACGATCGGAGCGATGCGCGTCGCGCGCGCGGCCCCAGATGGCTACACGATGCTATTGGGCCAAACCGGAACGCACGCCTTTGCGGTCTCTCTTTATTCCAAGCTTCCATATGACCCTCTGAAGGATTTCGAGACGATCGGAAACGTGGCCAATGCGCCTCAAGTCATTCTGACCAAGAAGCCGGGCCCGGCAAACTCGCTCGAGGAGTTGGCGGCTTTCGTGAAGGCGAATGATTCGAAGCTCAATATCGGACATGCTGGGGTCGGCTCAACCTCACATGTCGCTTGCCTGCTCTTCAATTTGCAGGTCGGTGCAAATCCCAACTATGTCCCGTATCGTGGTACGTCGCCTGCGCTCAACGATTTGATCGGCGGTCAAATAGACTACATGTGCGATCAGATTACCAACGTTGTCGGCCAGGCCAAGGGAGGTACCGTTCAGGTTATTTCGATCTTTGGACCTAAACGATCGCCGGCGCTCCCCGAGATCCCCACGGCCGCTGAAGCCGGGATGCCAGGACTGGACGCGGTCATTTGGAACGGACTGTTCTTTCCGAAAGGCACGCCTCAACCGATTATCGAAAAGATGAGCGAGGCTCTGGCTAAAACGTTGGATGATCCGATGACGCAGCAACGACTTGCTGACCTTGGTGCCGACGCTCCGGCCCCTGGCGAGAGGGGACCGATAGCCTTCAGAGACCTGGTGAAGCGGGAGGTCGATCGTTGGACTCCCATAATCAAGGGCGCGGGTGTCCAGGTCGAATAAGACCAGCACTACGCTGCTTGCATTATCGCTTACGCTTGCCGCGGGGCGCGGTTACGAATGATTTGAACGCATCAGCAACAGCCCGAACGGTAGGAGCATCAATTGTCCCACGGCGAGCCAAAATCCCGATTCGCCTATGAACTGGCGGATCGAACGAGATCGACTTCAGGACGTCGAGGTCCGGAGAAAATAAGCCGACGGGAATGATAGTCACTCCGAGCTTGAGTTTCACGATGCGGATCATTGTCTCGATGGAGTCGAACTCCATGAAATCGTTCACCAGAATCCGACGCGCGCGTAATGTTGAATCGATGACCCGTCCGACCCCCATGGCAGGATTGAAGCGAACGAATGGATATGTTCGCAGCATTTCCCCGACCGAACCCCGGGCCAAATCCTTGTGAATGACGACCTTGAGTTCTTCTTCCAATATCTGTTCAAAGACGGCTGATGGATCCAAACGTTCCAGCTCGGTAACGATAGCAACATCCAGGTGCTTTTCCTCAACCTTGAAGGCAAGTTCAGGCGACAGCCCACTTTGGATTTGAATTCGTAAGCTCGAGTGCTCGTTCCGCAGCTTCGATAGCGTCTGCGGAAGCAGGTGCGTCGCAACGGAAGGGATGACGCCAAGCCTCAACGACCCCGTAAGGCCCGTCGATGGTGTCGACGCAAGCAGCCGAAGGGAGTCGTAACGCTCGATAATCTGTCTAGCTTCGTCGACGAGACGCCAGCCGCTACTATTGAGAACCGGCGGCCTGATGGTTCGGTCGAAGAGCTTGGATCTCATGTCGACTTCCAAGGCCTTCATCTGCATGCTGACCGCCGATTGGGTCATGTAGAGTCGCTGAGCCGCCGCGTTAAAGCTGCCGCCATCGGCAATGGCCACGAGTGTGCGAAGCTGTCTGATGCTCATGACAGGCAACTTAACATAATTTGAAGTAGACTTCGCAAAATATTCGTTTGCCTTTCGATCCTTCCGAGAGTGAAAACCGGCCGACCGTCCCGTACCTGAAGAGGATCCGTCCCATGGATATGAAGCTCTCGCCTGAGCAACAGAAGCTGAAAGCCGCTGCGCGCGAGCTTGCAGAGGCGCAATTCGCCGAGAGGGCCGCTGAGGTCGACCGAACGGAGGCTTATCCTTACGACAACGTGAAGGCGCTGACCAAAGCCGGATTTATGGGCTACACGGTGCCTAAGGAGTATGGCGGTCGCGGCGGAAGTTTCTTTGAGGCGACCCTCATCATCGAGGAAATGGCCCGCGTCTGCGGTGCTACCGGTCGGATTACGGTCGAAGCCAACATGGGCGCGATCTCGGCCGTTATGCAGTACGGTACAGAAAAGCAGAAGCGGATGGCGGCGGAATTGGTTCTCGCCGGCGACAAGCCTGCGATTTGCATTACCGAGCCGAATGCCGGTTCGGCTGCAACCGAGATGACTACACGCGCAGACAAGCGCGGCGGTACTTATGTCATCAACGGGAAGAAGCATTGGATTACGGGCGGCGGTGTGTCCAAGCTGCATTTGATCTTTGCCCGCATTTTCGATGAGCGTGGAGAGGAGCAGGGGATCGGAGGGTTCCTTGCCGTGGCTGGGACCCCCGGTCTGAAAGTCGGCAAGCGCGAGCCGGCAATGGGCCTTCGCGGGATTCCCGAAACAGAGATCATTTTCGAAGATCTTGAGATCAGGGACGATATGCTCGTTCTGCCGCCGCGCGGGCTTCGTCGCGGGTTTGCTGATCTCATTGATGCCTACAATAGCCAACGTGTTGGCGCAGGCACGGTTGCGCTCGGCATTGCGCAAGGCGCATTCGAAAAGTCTCTAGTTTTCGTGAAGGAGCGTGAGCAGTTCGGTCGTCCAATAGCGGAGTTCCAGGGATTGCAATGGATGGTGGCCGACATGGCGGTCGCCGTGAATGCAGCGCGCCTGTCGCTGCATCAAGCTGCTTTGAGTGCGAACCCATTTCCGGACCCTCTCTTGGCTGCGCAAGCGAAGATCATCGCTTCGGAAACTGCCAACAACGTCACCAATCAAGCATTGCAGCTCTTCGGCGCTCGCGGATACTCGCGCAATTATCCCATGGAACGCGCGGTGAGAGATGCCCGCATGTTCACCATTGCCGGCGGGACAGCCCAAGTGCTCAGAACCCTGGTGGCATCGCGCGTGCTCGGCATGAAGATCCCGCAAACGCGGGGCGGTTACGTCCAAGTTGAGAAAAGCCGGGCCCGCGATGCTTCAGAATAGATGGCGGTCTGAGGACCGAGCGCCGTCCATCTAAAATCTCGCGGAATGAGGTTTGCGGCCTCGTCCGCCTCGGGCAGGGTCCATGATGCTGTGCGCCCTCGTCCGATAGTGGCGATACAATTTCGACCGTCCTCCCGGTCGGATCGGGGGGCTCGCGTTCGCAGGCCCCGCTACTTGAGCCCGGTGTGTGCAATGTACGTACCGGGCCCTTTTTTTCGAAAAGCATCGAGCAATCGATGCATTCTGTTCAGTGTGGGGCACCAGTTCGTTCATGACGATTTCTTCCGCCAAGCCGCTCGCCGGGACCCGTGTGATTGAGCTGGGAGAGCTCATAGCTGGACCTTTCGTAGGAACGTTGCTGGCTGACAACGGAGCAGAAGTCATCAAGATCGAGCGGCCGGGGCGGGGTGACGTGCTTCGGCAATTTGGCCCGATTGTCGATGGGACCAGTGCATTCTGGCAGGTCAACAGCCGGAACAAGAAGTCCGTCGTGCTAGACATTACCCACGATGGTGGCCTTGCGATCCTGCGTGATCTGATCAAGAGCAGCGATGTGCTCATCGACAGCCTGCGGCCCGGCGTGCTGGACAAGATAGCATTGAGCGACCAAGCGCTCCGGTCGCTGAATCCCAGATTGATCGTCGTGCATGTCTCTGCTTTCGGTCGAGTTGGCCCAAATTCCAGGCGCGGCGGCTATGATCCAGTCGCGCAGGGTTTTTGCGGCTTGAGCAATCTGACGGGTGAGCGCGATGGACCGCCGATGAGGGCGGGCGGTGCCGTCCCGGTCTGCGACTTCATGACGGGATTGCTTGGCGCGTTCGGCGCGGTGCTGGCCCTCCATCAGCGAAATGGCGGAATGGATCCCGTACCGTCGGTCGACGTCGCGCTTTATGACGTGGCGTTCAAGATGATTGCACCACTCATCTCCTACTACGAGGCAACTGGAAAAGCCTGGCAGAGAGACGGCAACCACAGTCTCGGGGGCGCTCCAACAGGGCATTTCATGACGGCGGACGACAAGTGGATCTGTCTTTCCGTTCAGAATGACGAGCAATTCGCGCGCTGCGCGGGATTGGTCGATCGGCCTGACTGGGTTTCCGATGGGAGGTTCGCTACCCTTTCGGGACGCACCGCCCATCGAGACGAGATTGAAGCGTGGGTGTCGAGCTGGATCCGGGAAAGAGATCGGGCGACCGTCATCGCCGCCTTCGAGTCGAAATCGCTGGGCGTTGGGCCGATCCAATCTATTGAGGATATGGCCAGCAACGAACATCTGAGTGCGAGAGATTTGAAGCTCGTCGAAGACCCGGTCCTGGGTTCGGTCAGAATGCCAAGGACGCTGCCTATCAATCCCAATGCTGAGAACCAGACCCCCGCTCCGGTGCTGGGTGAGCATACTCGCCAGGTGCTGTCTGAAGTGCTTGGCTATTCGGCCGAGGCGATCGCGCAAATGATAGGCCATGGTCATGCAGCCTCCGCGTAGCCGCACGCGTTCCAAGGTTCCGAAAGGCTAGGCTATGGCGGGGGCGCTCTCCACTTCATGAATTTTGAACTGTCTCGTGAATTTATCTCGTTTGCTTAAGTTGGCCGATGGCGCGACACATGGCGCTCCAAGCGCAAACTAATGGGCGTCGCGAATGCAATCCCAAGAATTGGCAATGAACTGCAAGTTTCCGCGCCACGTGAAGGCGGTTTTGCGTACGCGATAGACTTGCCCGACAGACGCGCTCAATCCGTACGGTCGTCTCCAGTAATCTCAGAACGGCGCGGCCAACGTCTGTTCGAGGGCTTCCTCCTCTCGCGCTTGGAGCGCCTGAGAAGGGGAGATTTTCGGACGCTCGCAGCGATCACCTTCAACGAAACGTCAAACTTTGAGGTCCCATGTTCGACGATCGAGGCTTGGAACTTAGCAGCCGGAACGAGGCGGCCGTGGCTTCCTATAATCGGGCAGTCAAGAGCTTTCTCGAGTACCGGACGACAGCAATGCCCTTGGCGAAGGAGGCGCTGGACGCCGATTCGCAGTTTTGCCTGGCGCATTGTTTGCGCGGCTACTTCTTCATGGTCTTCGGGACGTTTTTGGTCATGGACAAGGCCCGATCCGCTCTCAAGGATGCTCAAGCGACCCTCGGCAGCGCAAATAGCCGGGAGCGGAGCCACGTTGAAGCGTTGGGCTTTTGGATCGCTGGCGATCTCATGGCTGCAAACACCTGCTGGGAGCGCATTCTATTCGACTATCCTCACGACCTCCTGGCCTTGCGACTGCACCACTTCAACAGCTTCTGGATGGGACAGACGCGCGCCTTGCGTGCGGTGCCTGCGTCCGTGTTGGCGAGTTGGCGCAAAGACATGCCCGGTTATGGCAATGTTCTGGGCATGCTCGCGTTCGGCTTTGAAGAGAACGGCGAGTACGCGAACGCCGAACGTTGCGGGCGAGAGGCCGTCGAGGCCAGCCCTGACGATCTGTGGGCGTTGCACGCCGTTGCCCACGTGTTGGAGATGCAGGGTCGACATAGCGAGGGCCTCAAGTGGCTCAATCATCCTCTTGACCAGTGGAACGATAGAAATCCGTTCCGACGTCACCTGTGGTGGCACAAGGCACTGTTCAACATTGACGCGGGACGTCTGGATGGCGCGCTGCAGCTCTATGATGAGGCGATCAAGGGCGACAAATCCGACTTCTATCTCGATATCCAGAACGCCGCGTCTCTCCTGGCCCGGCTCGAATTCTGTGGCCTCGACGTCGGAAATCGCTGGGAGGCTCTCGCCGATCATGCCGAAACGCACGTCGACGATCACGCGCTGATCTTCACCGACGTCCATTGCGTGATGTCTTTGGCGCACGAGCGGCGCTTCGATGCGGCTCAGAAAGTGATCGAATCCATGAAGAGCTATGCCGGCGACGAGACGCGCTACGTAAGCGGCGTCATCCGCAAGCTCGGTGTCCCCCTGTGCGAGAGTATCATCGCTTTCGAGCAAGGACGATATGACGATGTCGTGGATGGAATTCTGCCGCTGCGTCACGTCACCGGTCCAATCGGTGCGAGCCACGCCCAGCGCGACATCTTCGATCAGTACCTTCTTGAGGCGGCGCTCCGCGCGAACAAGGTGCCACTTGCTCAGAAGCTGCTTCAGGAGCGTAGCTTTCTGAAGCCGGGCAGCCACGAGAGCGAATACAAGCAGGCCAGGCTGCAGGGGGCGATGGCGTCGCTCGCGTAGAATCGCGGGCTGTTCGGTTCAGCAGAAACCTCGCGGCGGCGCTGTCTTGCGCGGGTTGATTGCATCCGTCCGGTGCTTTCGGGGCGGGCCTGAGAGGGTGATCCGGTCGTCGCGGTCATCCGCCGACAACTCCCGTATGAGTCTTCCCTACGGTGAAGCAAGTGGAGGTGGCGTTGGAGAGCTCTCTTGACGCGATGGCGAAGTACATCGAGCGTGGGATGACGGTCGCGCTACCGGTGGACTACGCCGGCGTATCGATGGCCATGACACGCGAAATGATCCGGCACGGTGCGGATGATTTGCACCTCGTCTGCGTGCCGACCGGAGGCCTGCAGGTCGATCAGCTCATTGGAGCCGGCCTAGTTGGGACAGTCGAGACGAGCGCGGTTTCATTGGGGGAGGCTGGCGGCGCGCCTCGATTCAACGCCGCCGTCAAGAATGGCTCAATTCGTGTGAGGGACGCGACTTGTCCGGCGATTCATGCCGGCTTGATGGCTGCGCAGAAGGGCGTGCCATTTCTGCCGATGCGAGGGCTGATCGGAACAGACCTGCTCCGACACCGGAACGACTGGCGCGTAATCGACAATCCGCTTGCTGATGGCTGCGATCCGATCGTCTTGATCCCCGCCATCAAACCGGACGTAGCGATCTTCCACGCCCCCATGGCCGACCGCTTCGGGAACGTCTGGATCGGGCGTCGGCGCGAGCTCGCGGCCATGGCCTATGCTTCAAGTATCACGATCGTCACCGTAGAGCGCATCGTGGAGGAGAGCCTCTTGGCAGATGAGCGGACGGCCGCAGGCGTGCTACCAGCCCTTTACATTACGGCCGTCGGGCAAGCCCCACGAGGCGCGTGGCCCTACGGCCTATGGGGCGAATATCCCCCGGACGTGGCAGAGATCGCGCGGTATGCGCAGGCGGCACGAACGGTCGATGGATATTCCAGATACATGACGGACGCCAGACCGGAGGCGCGATCGTGACGGATGCCCTCCCCCGCGAGATACTGATCCATACCATCGCGAAGCTATTGGACGGCGTCAGACATGTGGCGGTGGGCGCTTCGTCACCTATCCCGGCCGCTGGGGCTATGCTCCTGCGCGAATTGAAGACTGCCAAGGGAGAGCCTGGCCCGCGCATTTCGGTTCTTGGATCGGTTGAGCACAACTTCTTCACCAACGGATCGGCGGAGCTGTTCGATTGCGCTGCTCAGGGGCGTATCGACGCATTCTTTCTTGGCGGTGGTCAGATCGACGGGCTCGGCAACGTCAATCTCGTGGGAGCGGGGGGCTATCCGCAGTCGAACGTGCGCTGGCCCGGATCTTTTGGGTCGGCTTATCTGTATTTTGTCGTTCCGCGGGTCATACTCTTCCGCGAGGAACATTCGCCGCGCGTTCTCGTCGACAAGGTCGATTTTGTGAGCGCGCCCGGAGTGAGCGAAGAAGGCGTGTTTCGAACTGGGGGCCCTATTGCGCTACTAACGGGCAAGGGCCTCTTCCGCTTCGATAAATCCCGCCCAAGATTCGTGCTCGAGAGCATTCATCCTGGATACGATCTCAACGAAATCAAGGCATCGACCGGCTTCAAGTTCGAGCATGATGACCAGCCAAGTCGCACGGCATTGCCGGACGCGTCAACGCTACATTTGCTGCGTGGAAAGGTGCTCGAGGAGCTTGCCGAGACCTACGGCGAGTTCGCCGCCGAGATGCGTGCTGCTACGCCGTAGCCAGCCAGCGGGCCAGGCGAGGATCGCGGGGGGTATGCGATCTTCGCCTGGCGGCAGATCAACTCATCGTCGGCATAACGAACTCCGCTCCTGACCGGATGCCGGTAGGCCATCGCGTGGTGATGGTCTTGAGTTTGGTGTAGAAGCGCACCCCCTCGGGACCATGCATGTGATGATCGCCGAAAAGGGATGCCTTCCAGCCACCGAAGGAGTGGAATGCCATCGGCACAGGAATTGGCACGTTAATGCCGACCATGCCCACCTGAATTTGATGGGCGAATTCGCGGGCCGCATCGCCGTCCCGCGTGAAGATGGCGGTGCCGTTGCCGAACTCGTGCTCGTTGATCATATTGGCTGCTTCGTCATATGAGTTGGCGCGCGCCACGGCGAGCACAGGTCCAAAGATCTCCTCTCTATAGATCTTCATATTGGTTGTGACGTTATCGAAGAGTGATCCCCCGATGAAGTATCCCTTTTCATACCCCTGACGCCGAAAATCCCGGCCATCAACGACAAGCTTTGCACCTTCGTCGACGCCCGCATCAATGTATCCGCGGACCTTGTCGAGGTGCTGCTTGGTCACCAGAGGTCCCATTTCGGCGTCGGGATCCGTTCCTGGGCCGATATTCAGGGCACGAACCTTTGGCGCGAGCTTTTCGATCAATCTGTCAGCGGTGGTGTCGCCTATGGGTACCGCCACCGAGATTGCCATGCAGCGCTCGCCAGCGGAGCCATACGCTGCCCCCATCAGAGCGTCGACGGCCTGATCCATGTCGGCATCCGGCATGACAATCATGTGGTTCTTCGCGCCGCCAAGTGCCTGGCACCGCTTTCCGTGCTGGGTCGCCGTCTCGTAGATGTAGCGTGCGATCGGGGTCGAGCCGACGAAGCTGACGGCGACGATACCGGGATCAGTTAAAATGGCGTCTACGGCTTCCTTGTCGCCTTGGACGACGTTGAAGACGCCGTCGGGAAGTCCAGCTTCTTTCAGCCACTGCGCGAGAACCAGGGACGCGGAGGGATCGCGCTCGGAAGGCTTGAGAATGAAGGTATTGCCGCAGGCGAGGGCGACCGGGAACATCCACATCGGAACCATGGCCGGGAAATTGAACGGCGTGATTCCGGCGACCACGCCGAGCGGCTGACGTAGCGAGTGGCTGTCAACGCGCGTTCCGACGTTCTCTGTAACCTCGCCCTTGAGAAGCTGCGGTGCACCGGTTGCGAATTCCACCACCTCCATTCCGCGCTGGATCTCGCCCTTGGCGTCTGAAAGGACTTTGCCGTGCTCCGCGGTAATGATCTGCGCGAGCTCGTCGATGCGTTCCTCGAGAATCCGAAGGAAGCGGTTGAGGATGCGAGCGCGTCGTAGAGGAGGTGTATTCGCCCAAGCCGGGAATGCCTTCCGAGCAGCGATCACCGCGGATCGAACATCTTGTGCTGATGCTAATCCCAGAATTCCCGATTGCTCGCCGGTGGCAGGATTGTAAACGGCCGTGGTGCGGGAGCCCTGGCTCGGCACCAACTCACCGTTGATGAAATTCGGAATGGCCGCCTGCATGGTCTTTTTCTCCAAACGAAGCTTGATCACCCTCGGTATGGAGCGCATAAAATTGCACTTCAACGGCCGAATTCGCGGCTCCGTTGTGCGGAAATTGTAGTCGATGGATTGGGAACGGGTTCGGATATTCCTTGAGGTCGCAAGAGCGGGACAGATACTGAAGGCGTCGAAAAGCCTACGGCTAAATCATGCGACCGTAGCGCGACAGCTTACGGCGCTCGAGCGGAGCCTGAACGCCAGGCTGCTCGAACGACACACATCCGGCTGCACTCTGACCGCAGCAGGAGAAGCGTTAGTCGCAGCCGCCGAGCGCGCCGAGAGCGAGTTCCTTAAGGTAGGCTCCAGTATAGGAGGAGCCACGGAGGCGATCACCGGAACCGTGCGCGTCGGCGCTCCCGACGGCCTAGGCAACTACTTTCTTGCGGACCGTCTCGGAGCGCTCGCCGCGAGCCATTCAAAGTTGGTGGTCCAGCTCGTTCCGTTACCTCGAACCTTTTCGCTGTCCCGGCGCGAGGCTGACATCGCGATTACGTTGGATCGTCCCAAACAGGGGCGACTGATCCTGTCGAAGCTGACAGACTACACGCTGAGCGTCTACGCCGCAGAGAACTATCTTGAGCGCGAGGGATCGATCACCAGCCAGGCCGAATTGGCCGGCCGCTTGTTCGTAACGCATGTAGAGGATTTTGCTTACAGTCGTGCTCTGGACTACGCCTCTGTCCTCGGTCGCCTGATGTCACGCCGATACGAATGCGGAAGTGTGGTCGCGCAAATGGAGGCGGTCCGGGCTGGACATGGCGTTGGCATTCTCCACGACTATGCGGCGCAGCGATATCCCGAGTTGAGGCGCTTGCTCCCAGAGGTTCGTTTCGTTCGAAACTACTGGATAACGTCTCATCCCGACACGCACGAGACGCGGCGCGTCCAGGAGGTGCACCGGTTCATCTCTGTATCCGTAAAGGCCGCCAGATCGACATTTGTCTCAAACTGACGGGCGCCCCGATCAATTCGTCCGGTGCTAGGTCGGTATCACGTATCGCACGAGACAGAAGCTGACCGCTATCAGGAAGATCAGCGACAAAGTCACGGCTACCGTCACTCGGGCTCCGACTTGCGCGACTACGCGAAGATCCACGCCCAGGCCGAGCGCGGCCATCGACAGGACCGTGAGGACGCTCGCGATGTATCGGATAGGTGAGATGAAGGTGTCGGGAATAAAAGATAGGGACCGCAACGCCGCCAACGCAAAAAACGCGATGATGAACCACGGCACAGCTTTGAAGAACTTCTGCTTCGGCGATCTCGCTGCCGCTTCAGTGCGCAGACCGCGCGCCAGGTAGGCGATTGAAGCGACAACTGGTCCTAGCATCATGACTCGCACCAGCTTGACGACGGTGCCGATCTGCGTGCTGACAAGGCTTGCCGGCATTGTGGCTGCGAGCACCTGCGGTACGGCGTAGACGGTCATGCCCGCCAGTATTCCGTATTGAACATCCGAAAGAGCGAAGAGCGGAATCAACAGAGGCAATCCGAGAACGACGATGACACCCAAAATTGCGGTGAAGGCGATCGAGGAAGCAATTTCATCAGAGTTCGCGCCGATTAGGGGCGCCACTGCGGCGATAGCCGAGTTTCCGCAGATCGAGTTTCCGCAAGCTACGAGAATGGAAAGACGATTTGAAAGCCCCAGAAATCGGCTTACCCCGTAGCTGATCACGATGGTCAGAATGACAACGCAAACAATTGCCACGAGCAGAATTGGCCCAGAACCTGCGATCGTTGCGAAGGTAATCGATGCACCCAGCAGCGCGACGGCAACTTCGAGCAATTGCTTCGCGCTAAAGGCGATGCCTGCTCGCCAGCGGGTGCCCGGCGTCCAAATGGTGCGAATAGCCGTTCCGACAAGAATGGCGATCACGATCGCTTCCAGGTAGGGATGACCAAGGGACGATTCCTGCGCCATCTGAAGACCGATCGCTGTCGCTGTCACCGCCGCGCAGAGGGCTATCCCGGGAAAAACCGAGGAAACCACCGCAAAGGTGGAAATAACCGGCACAGGCTTCTTGGTGCAATCGACTTGATCCGACATCTCGTTCCTCTAAAGAGAGCACAATATGCGTGACAGGATCGATTTTGGAAAATATCAATTTGTCATGAGCCGATAATGAGGAATTATGGCCCTCAACCTGCATCTGCTTCGGATGTTCGTGGCGGTGTCCCGAGTAGGCAGCTTCTCTCGGGCCGCTGAAGCCATGAACCTCAGTCAGCCCGCGCTTTCAAAAGGAGTGCGGGACTTCGAACTTCAGGTCGGCTGCCGGCTGCTGAACCGGTCTCAAAAGGGCGTGGTCCCTACGTCGGAAGGCCTCGCTCTGCTGAAGCACGCCGAGGATCTGTTTGCGGCCGAGCGTGCAGCGGAGGAGATGCTTTCGGCTAGACGTGACCTGAACAACGGATCGTTGCGGATCGGTGCAAGCACGACGATTGCCACCTATATGCTCGCTCCTTACCTCGGTGCCTTTCATCAGGCGTACCCGGGGATTGATCTCCATCTTGTTAGCGCGAATACGCGCGAAATTGCTGAGCAGATGGCGGCTCAGGACATAGATATTGGGTTAGTCGAGGGACCGATCGAGGAGGGCGTCGTCATCGCCGAAAAGTGGCGGACTGACATCATGAAGTTGATCGTCTCCGAGCATCACGATTTCGCTGCGGACAAGGAGCCGATCGATCCCCAGCGTTTGGGAGGTGAGGTGTTGATTCTACGCGAGCCGGGATCTGGCTCGCGCGAAGTTGTAACGCAGGCACTTGCGGCGAACAACATCGAGCCGCTCCGGTTTCTCGAAATCGGCAGCACGGCTGCTATCAAGCAAGCCGTGGCGGCAGGGATCGGCGTTTCCATCGTCTCAACGGTCGCGACGAGAGACCAGGTGCGCCTGGGTTATTTGAGAACCGTCGAACTCCGTGGGCTCACGATAGAGCGTACACTATGGCGGCTGAAGTTGCCCGAACGGACCTCAAGGCCTGCCGCCCGTGCGTTCGAGGAGTTGCTAGAGGATCCGCAAATACCACAACCCTAGCGTTGGATAAGGATCAGTTACCCAATGCCAATAGACACGCCGCGTTAGGATTCGAGGCCGGCAAGGCCGCCAAAAAGCCGTTCGTAGAGGCCGGCCCTGACGGCTTCAGTGGAAAACCGTCGGAGTTCGTCGCTCTCTTCAATAAGAACTCCGCGCCGCTAAGGCGAAGCGTCGTGTTCTTCAAGTCCCCGGCCACAATCACGCCCGTGCTGGTTGTTTGAGCGATTGCGCTGAGCCCAGGAGCCGAGAGGTCAGGGACTGTATCGCTCTTCCTGGTCAGCAACATGGTGACAGCCCCACATCCCCTGTGAGGGATAAGAGCTTCGCCGTGCATTCCGCTGGTCCGGATAGCGCGGCCAAGTTCGCATGCGAGCCGTTCCAGGCCGACTGAATAAGCTACCCGATTCGCCCAGAATAGGTTCGCGGCTCGGACTTCGGCTTGACCGCCAAGGTTAGGGAACTGAGTTGAACGTTCGACCGCAATCTCGTCGAAAATCATGCTGTACAGTTGCAGCTCTAACGGTTCTACCGGCCGCGAAATCAGGAGCATAAGTCGCGGTCGCGAGCCAACGATGGAACGAAGTTTCTTCGCCAGCCCTGTGGTTGTCATTTTGTCATCGGTGCGTCTGATCCGGCCCAGATGTTTCCGAGGGACTGCGCAAGTCATTTCACGTCTGGACGAGGATCCCCAACGAAATTATCGCGGTTGGGCATCCTGACGGAGGGCAGCGTCTTCGCATCCAGGGCCGCGCTCTCGGGTAGCAGGCCGTTGAGATGAAGAACGTAAGCCGTAACCGCATACACCTCTTCATTGCTGAGCGATTGAGGCGAAGGATACGGCATGGCTCGGCGAATATAGTCGAACAAAGTGGTTGCATAAGGCCAGTAAGACCCGACAGTCTTAATAGGCTTCGGCGTTGCCAACGTACCGTGTCCGCCAACAAGCCTGTCGCCGACGCCGCCCTCCCCCTTAGGGCCGTGACATGCCGCGCACTGTTGATCGAACACCTCCCTGCCGAGGCCTACCGTGCCCTTGCCTGGCGGCAGGTTCGTCCCGTTCCGGTCAATATCAATATTCCAACCAGCGATTTCGGCATCCGTCGCTGTGCGCCCAATCCCGAGTTTTACGCTGGACTCCGAATGCGCGGGAGGGGGCAGGAAGGCCGCTGCCAAACTAGCGATGAGAAGATCACGCATTCGCATTGGTAACCTCGCCGTCCGCAGCAATCCGCCAGGGCTGGATAGCGTTGTTGTGATAGAAGGAGTTATCTCCGCGCACGCCAACCAAATCAGCCAATGTCGGCTGAATGTAACCAGTTTCGTCGATCGCTCGGCTTTGGATGACAGCAGGGCCGCCATGCCATCGCCATGGCAGCCTGAAGCGCGTCAGAGCTCGCGTAAGTACCGGCTCCTGTAGCTGTGCTTGTTGCCAGCTCTTTCCATCGTCGACCGAGACATCGACACGCTTGATCTTGCCGCGTCCGGTCCATGCAATTCCCGATATCTCGTGGAAGCCATGCGACTTGAGCTTTTGACCGCCGGACGGATAGGTGATGATCGACTTTGCGTCCATGTAGAACGTGAATTCTCGCGACTTCCCGTCCGGCATGAGATCCGTATATTTCGACGTTTCTTCGCGAGAATAGACCGGTTCGGTAACTACATGCAGACGGCGCAGCCACTTTACGCTCATGTTGCCTTCAAAGCCCGGCAAGAACAAACGCAAGGGATAGCCTTGTTGGGGACGAAGCCGCTCACCGTTCTGGCTGTAGACGAGCAGCGCATCGTCGAGGCATTTCTCGATCGGAATACTGCGGGTCAATGCAGCTGCATCCGCACCTTCAGCGATGATCCACGTCGCTTCGCGCCGCAATTCTGCTTCTTGCAGGGCGTGGCTGAGTTTGACGCCCGTAAACTCAGCGCAACTGACCAAGCCGACCAAGTCCGACGCCGTCTTCCCATAAGGCTTCTTGAACCCGGGATTGCCCGAGCACTCGAGAAAGTAGATGTGTGATTCAGACGGGAAGCGTCTCAGGTCCTCCATCGTGAAGATGAGAGGTTTGTCGACGAGGCCGTGGATGATCAGGCGGTGTTCGGCCGGATCGATTGCCGGAACACCAGAATGGTGACGTTCGTAGAAAAGGCCGTTCGGAGTGATGATGCCGTCCAAATCCTGTAGGGGAGTGCGACTGGACGTCCAAAACATCGGATCGCCACTTTTCGGTATGTTCCGCGCGACACTCTTCTCGAATGGCGAAGGCGTCCCGTAAAGCTGGCTACCGACGGGATCGCCGGGCGACTTCATCCATTCGGGAACGTTTGGCGGAAGATTTTCGCCTTGGGACGGATCCGCGAGAGCGTCTCCACCCGCCATCGCGCTAACAGCCGCACCGCCAACAAGAGCGCTTGCGCCGCGCATGAATTGCCTACGCGAGGCGAGGAGCATTTCCTCATCCGAGTTTTCGGTACGGTCGGCCATGTCACCCGTCTCCTGACGCTGCGAATAGACGGCCAAGCCGTGTCCTATCGGAAGGAGATGCGCAAACTAACTTTCCTGAAAATGCATTTCAGGAATCGTGAAGTGCGACGCTTATGTCGGTTGCCGACTGCCGAGCTGGAAAGACCAGCGGTGGAAGTGATCGATCGGCTTCTACCGCTTGAGGCGTGCGTGTCGGAGCAACTCCCGCGACCCAATTAGCTCGTCTTGATAGTTTCACTTACATTTTGCGTCACTATTTTTGGGTTTCTGTCAGAAAAAACGTCAATATAGTCGCTGGCGGATCAATCAAAATTCCTGGGAGCGAGCGCTTGTCCTCGGACACTAAAACCCTCGACGTATCCGTTTGGCGGGGAGACAGCGCTGGGGGGAAGTTCGAGCGCTTCGAAGTCCCCAACCAGGAAAGTCAGACGATCCTGGACGTGGTGGTTTGGATCCAGCAGAAGATAGATCCCACGCTGGCCTATCGATACGCGTGCCGGGTGGGTATGTGCGGATCTTGCGCGATGATGGTCAATGGTCAGCCTCGCTGGACCTGCCGCACGCACGTGCAAAAGGTGGCACGCGACAATCGTATCGAGGTGGCGCCTCTTCGCAATTTACCGGTGATCAAGGATCTCGCGGCGGATATGGATCCCTTCTTCACGAAGTGGATCAAGGCTGAAGGCGTATTCCACCCGACAAGCACGAGGGATGACGACATCGTCGGAGTGGACCCGTCGAGTGCCGATCGCATTCTCGCGGATGCCGCGATCGAGTGCATCAACTGCGCGGTTTGCTACGCCTCTTGCGACACTGTGCAGGGCAATCCGGATTACCTGGGGCCCGCCGCACTCAATCGCGCATGGACCCTCGTCAACGATGCGAAGGACGGAAAGCGGTCCGATATCCTCGAGGCAGTGTCGCAGGGTGGTGGCTGCCACAACTGCCATTCTCAGGGAAGCTGCGCCAAGTTCTGCCCGAATGAACTGAGCCCAATCACGTCGATCGCCGGATTGAAGCGCGAGACCATGAAGTCATTCTTCAAAGGGCGGTGATCATGCTGACATTTCGTCTGTTCATGTTGCAGCGGGTGACCGCGCTAATTATGGCGCCGCTGGTGCTGGGGCACTTGGCCGTGATGGTCTATGCGACACGCGGCGGCCTATCGACCGGAGCGATCCTTTCCAGGACGCAGGGAAGCCTTCCCTGGGCCCTCTTCTACGGGACCTTCGTGGTGGCGGTATCGGTTCATGCCGCGATCGGTGTGAGGGCAATTGCCGCAGAGGTTCTCCACATTCGCGGGGTTCTCCTCAATGTACTGTCCGCAGCCCTGTGCGCATTCTTGCTTTACGCTGGGCTGCGCGCCGTTCTTTCGGTGACCGCGCTATGATCCGCCCGCATCGAAATCATCCACTCTGGTTCGCCTACATCCTTCATCGGCTGTCCGGCTTAGCGCTTGCGATCTTCCTTCCGGCGCACTTCTACGTCCTTTCACTCGCACTCACGGCGCCCAAGGATTTGGATGGGTTCTTGCACTGGGCAGACAAGCCGTTGGTCAAGGCTGCTGAGTTTGGGCTTGTGTTCTTGCTCGCGGTCCATTTCTTCGGCGGCCTGCGGCTCATAGCTTTCGAACTGCTTGCATGGACGAGGGATCAGAAGACTTGGGCCGCGGCCAGCGTTGCGTTCGCGTTCATGGTCGCCGGTAGCTTCCTTCTGAGGGCGATTTAATCATGGCGTCCCCATTCGATCTCGAACGGCACGACACCGACATCCTGATCATCGGGACTGGCGGAGCGGGTCTGTTCGCCGCACTTCACGCTCAGCAGGCCGCCCCCGAGGGCACAAAGATCACGATCGCCGTGAAGGGGCTCATCGGGAAATGTGGCTGCACGCGAATGGTCCAAGGGGGTTATAACGTAGCGCTAGGCGGCGGCGACTCCGTCGAACGTCACTTCATGGACACGATCATCGGCGGCAAGTGGCTTCCTAACCAGGACATGGCATGGAGGCTCTGCGAGCAGGCGGTGGTGCGCGTTCGCGAACTCGAGAACGAGATCGGATGCTTCTTCGACCGAAATCCTGACGGCACGCTGCACCAGAAAGCGTTTGCGGGGCAGACTGCGGATAGAACGGTTCATAAGGGGGACCTGACCGGTATCGAGATCATCAGTCGCTTGATGGAGCAGGTGCTTGCTCGACCGGTCGAGAAGCTTCAGGAACACCGTGCAGTGGGCCTGATCCCATCGAAGGACGGTTCGTCCCTTGCCGGGGTCTTGTTCATCGATATGCGTACAGGAGCGCTACGACTGGTGCGCGCCAAGACGGTGCTGATGGCGACCGGCGGCGGGCCAACGATGTACAAGTATCACACGCCTTCCGGCGACAAGACGATGGACGGCCTCGCTATGGCTCTTCGAGCCGGCCTGCCGCTCCGCGACATGGAGATGGTCCAATTCCATCCCACCGGACTGCTCGCGGGTGAAGATACTCGGATGACGGGCACGGTCCTGGAGGAGGGACTTCGGGGCGCGGGTGGTCAACTGCTAAACAGTTACGGTCACCGCTTCATGTTCGACTACGACGCAAAGGGCGAAAGGGCGACCCGCGACGTCGTCAGTCGCGGAATCTATGCGGAGATGCGCAAGAACAACACCTCGAAGAACGGTGGTGTATACATCTCGATGGCCCATCTCGGACCTGAGAATGTACGGCAGAAATTCAAAGGCATGGTGAAGCGATGCGCGGACAGCGGCTTTGACCTTGCCGCTGGGCAGGTCGAGGTGGTTCCCACAGCGCATTATTTTATGGGTGGCATTGTCGTGGATACCGAAACGCACACCGAGATGGAAGGGCTGTACGTCGCCGGCGAGGACGCTGGCGGCGCGCACGGCTCAAATCGGCTGGGTGGAAATGGTGTGGCCAATTCAACCGTCTACGGAGGGATCGCCGGCGACGTCATGGGCCGTGACATCCGTAAGATGGCGCGTCTGCGGGACCCAGACGAAGCGGTTCTCCAGGCCGAAATAGAACGCGTCGTCTATCCGTTCACGAAATCACCGGGAAACATCCGGGAGTTGCGCAACGAACTTCAGAATACGATGTGGGACCACGTCGGCGTGATGCGTACTGCAGCGGGAATGAACAGGGCTGCCGGTCGCATCTCGGAGATTCGGTCCCAACTCATGAATGTCGGTGTCGCGGGAGGCAGTCGAGCCTTCAATCTCACTTGGCACGATTGGCTGAACGTGAGCTCGCTCTGCGACATCTCGGAGGTCATCACCAAGGCAGGTCTGGAGCGCGAAAATTCCCGCGGGGCCCACTATCGGGAAGACTTTCCAGAAAGCGGAAGCTTGGAGGAGTCATATTTCACCTTGGCACGTAAGAGCGACGAGGGACTTCAGATGAGCCGGGAGCCTGTCCAATTCACTATCGTGCGGCCGGGCCACTCGATCCTATCCACCGAAGAACCTGACACTCTGGTGAGGGCTGCAGAATGATTTCCATCGATGCGATTCAGAAGACTGCGGAAGCCTTGATGGAAAAGGCCGCAATCGAGATACCCGAAGATTATCTCGACGGCCTCAAGGCCGCTGCAGATGTCGAGGACGGTGATCTGTCTTCGTTCGTGTTGCAAGCGATGCTCGAGAACTATGAGGCGGCCAAGCAGGACCGTCGTGCGATGTGCGGAGACACTGGGTGTCCGCGTTGGTACGTCAAAATGGGCAACGAGGCGAAGATTGAGGGTGGGCCGATTGCCCTGGAGACTGCGTTGCGCCGTGCGACCGCCAACGCGACCAGGAGCGTTCCACTCCGACCCAACCGCGTCCATCCCCTTTGGCGCACCGACCACGACAACAACGTCGGCATCGGGGCGCCGGAGATCGAATATGCGTTCGAACCCGATGGTGACTGGATCGATCTGATCACTGTCCACAAAGGTGGTCTTTTCGGAACCGACTACCGCATGCTGTTTCCGTCCGACGGGATCGCTGGCATCAAGCGGTTCTATCTCGACAGCCTGGTCGCATTCGGCAAGCGGGGACTGGCCTGTCAGCCGGCGATCATCGGCATCGGGCTGGGAGGGTCAAAAGACGCGTGTATGGTGTTGGGTAAGCGGGCCGCCTGCCTGAGAACCGTAGGTAACAGAAACTCCGACCCTCGGATCGCCGAGATGGAGCGCGAATTCAAGGAGCTGGGAAACTCCATCGGAATGGGAGCGATGGGTTTCGTCGGCAAGTCCATGGTCATCGATTGCCACATCGAGGTCGGCTACTGCCACACCGGCGGAATGCAGATGAGCGTGCATGCATTCTGTCTTTCGTCTCGCCGCGCGGTTGCGCGGGTCCATGGCGACGGTCGAGTCGAGTACCGTACCGATCCGGATTGGTTCACTGATTATCAACGTCGGGAGACGGTGGAATGGAACGTACTTCCAAGCCTAAGCAAATCCGCCTGAGCACAAAGCCTACGCGCGAGGCGCTGGCGGCGCTGAAGATAGGCGACATCGTCTACCTGGACGGGCTGATTTATACCGCCCGCGAGGGCGTTTACATGCGCGTCCTGGAGGGCAAGGAGCCTCTCCCGCTCAGCTTGCCGGAGGAGAGCGCTGCGAACTTCCACTGTTCGCCGGCGGCGACGGTCGAGACTGACGGCAGCATCAAGATGGGCGCTGTCACGGCTACCGCATCCTTCCGCTTCGCAAAGTGGATCGGTGAGTGGCTTCGGATCTCCGGTGCGAAGCTGATCATCGGCAAGGGCGGCATGACCTCGCACGACTACAAAGAGAACTTCGTTCCAAACGGGGCGATTTATCTTACGACGGTCGGCTACGGTACCGGTGCGCTGCTCGGCAGGGGCATCAAGCGCGCACGTGACATCTATTGGCGCAAAGAGCTTGGGCTCGCACAGGCCATGTGGCTGATCGAAGCCGAGAACATGGGACCCTTCATCGTCGAGAGCGATCTCGAAGGCAACAGTCTGTTCGAGCGCGAAAACGCTAAGGTCTCTGCCAATCTTGATCGCGTCTATGCAGGCACGAAGCCGGCAGTTCTGAAGCGGTTCGGGGAGACGGATGATCGATCGGACGAGCTGATCGGCTGAATGCGATGGCCTAGGACGATAGCGGAACCAAGGATGCGGAAATGTTCGTAGACGAGAGGATCTATACCCTCCAGGCGGGCCAGGTGCCCACCTTCCTGAAACTCTACGAAGCGGAGGGAATGGAGTGCCAGATACGTATCCTCGGCAAGATGGTCGGCTACTACTACACCGACTTCGGCCCACTCAACCAGGTCGTTCACATGTGGGGTTACGAGAGCCTGGATGATCGGTTCGAGCGGCGGAAGGAGCTTCAGGCGTCGCCGGAATGGCAGTCCTACGCCAGGAAGATGCGCCCTCTGGTCGTGAAGGTCGAGAACAAGCTCCTGGTACCGGCGCCGTTTTTTCGTGTGCCGGCCTAGCGGACCTCTTCATGTCGACCGGAGGTTGGGCAGCTAGGTCATGAGCTTCTATCTCTGGCTCGCAGCCGGTTCCGCCGCGGGCGGCTTCATCAACGGCTTGGCCGGGTTCGGCACCGCGCTGTTCGCGTTGGGCTTCTGGCTGCAGATTCTGCCGCCAACTGAGGCCGTTTCAATGGTCGTCATCATGTCAGTTGTCAGCGGACTGCAGGGTGTCGCGCTGGTGCGGCAGAGCATTCGAGAGAATCCGTTACGTCTCTCTCGATTCTTGGTGCCGGGACTCGCCGGAATTCCTGTTGGCACGAAGCTCCTTGCTCTCGTCAGTCCGCTCACCATCAAGTTGGTCGTCGCCACTTTCCTGATTTCGTACGGTGGGTTCATACTGGCGCGTCGTGGTCTTCCGCGGTCTCCTCGACACTGGCCGATCGTGGACTGTTGCGTTGGCTTTGTGGGCGGTATTTTGGGTGGGGCAGCCTCGTTGTCGGGGGTCGTTCCAACAATGTGGTGCGCTCTGCAGCCTTGGACGAAATCCGAACAAAGGGCAGTATTGCAGCCGTTCAACGTGCTGATCCTCGCGATCGCAGCGATCGTATTCGCCGCGAGTGGCTATTACTCGTCGCGCACGGTCCCACTCATCCTCATTGCGCTTCCCATCACGCTCGTCTTCGCCCAGCTTGGCATTTGGGCGTTCAAGCGGATGACGGATGATCAATTCCGGCGGCTGCTCGTAGGCTTAATGTTTGTGTCCGGAATTATTCTGGTCGCCAAGGAAGTCCTACTTAACTGACCGCTTGCGCCCTTTCCTTGGTGGAATTCTCGTGGATCGTTGCGGAAGCGAACGCTGCCCCTCACGTATCGCGGCCGCGAGTCTGACGTTCATCTCGTCGATGGCGCGTATTCGAACGCTGTCCGCCCGCGAGATGCATCCCAGCATTCGGGAAAGGCCTTTCCCTGGACCGAGTGGCAGGTGCTTAAGTGGGAGCGCATTCGAGGCCGCGACGCAGGTTCGTGGCGCAATAGAGACGCCCAGGTTGTAGTAGACCATGCTTGAGATCGCCTCCAGGCTCTCCAGCTCCATGCTCTCCCGGACGACGATCTTGTTTTCCTGTAGCCAGGTTTCGATCAACCCGCCTACCACGGCCTGACGCGAAAATCTGATGAACGGGCTGTTCTCCAGCAAGTATACCGGATCCTTGCCTCCGGCTTCGACTGAGGCGAGCAGTTCCAGGACTTCCTCTGCAAGGTCATACCAAACGAGATTGCGAGGAATGAACTGTGGCTTCGACACGATCGCGAGGTCGAGTTGACCGCGTTCGACCTGTTGGATCAGGGCGGTCGTCAAGCCAGGTACGACTACGACATGCAGCGCAGGATAGTCTCTCTTCAGCTTTGAAACAGCCAGTGGCACGAGCCCCGTGAGGGTGGTCGGAACTGCACCCAGCGACAAAACGCCCTCAATGCCCTGATTGCCCAGAACGCTCGGGACGATGTTGTCGTACGCAGCGACGACCTCTCGCGCCTTCGACACCAAAGCGCGACCGGCGGGCGTCAATTCGGGGGTTCGGCGAGTTCTGTCGAAAAGGGGGACTTTCCATTCGTCTTCAAGCGCTCTGATCTGTTGGCTCACCGCTGCATGGGTAACGAATACTTCCTTGGCTGCCGCACTGAAGCTGCCCTGATCGGCAACAGCAATCAGCGTTTTGAGCGTTCGAATGGACATGTGTGCACTCCGCACTCGATGTAAGATAAACTTTCAATAAGCGTTAGCATTTGTGCCTTTGAGAAAGAACGACTTTACGCCAATATTTTGCGGCCGGGACAACTATCTCGCCGCAAAAACATGTGACGAAACCCGCGTGAGGAAAGGCGCAGAGGTGTTGAGCTTGAAGCCTTGCGGCGGGCCAAGATGCCTTTGCGGCTGCCGTCGCGTGAGCGAGCGGCAGGTGCGCATTTCCTGTCGCACGCGCCGCGGCGAGATCCTCGCTTTCCGGACCTGGAGGGCAACAACCGCAGAATGCCTGGCATCCGCACTGCGCTGACGAACGAGGCGCCGGAATAAATGGATCCCAATAAGCAAGACATCAGGGACGCAAATGGGAGGAGAAATGGACCGCGACGAGCCGCTTCTGAGGGTATCCGGCGTTACGCTTCAATATAAGACGACGTCTCATATTGTAACGGCAACGTATCGGGTCGGCTTCGAGATGTTGAAGAGTGATCGGTTCGTGCTGCTCGGACCGTCAGGATGTGGGAAATCGACGCTTCAGAAGGCCGTTGGCGGATACATCACGCCGACAGAAGGCGAGATGCGCCTCAAGGGAAAGCTGATCACCAAACCGGGGCCCGACCGCATGATGGTCTTCCAGGAGTTCGACCAGCTCCTGCCCTGGAAGACGGTGCAACAGAATGTTGCTTTCGCGCTCGAAGCGGCAAAGAAGCTGTCCAAGCGCGAGGCGGGCGATCGGGCCGGCCACTACGTTGAGATGGTGGGGCTCTCTAAGTTCGCCAACAGCTATCCTCACATGCTGTCGGGCGGCATGAAACAGCGTGTCGCGATTGCGCGCGGCATGGCAATGGAGCCGGACATTTTGCTGATGGATGAACCCTTCGCTGCGCTCGACGCCCTGACCCGGCGCAAGATGCAGGACGAGCTTCTCTCTCTCTGGGACAAGACGCGCTTCACTGTCATGTTTGTCACGCACTCGATCGCCGAAGCCATCAAGATCGGAAATCGCATCCTTCTGTTATCGCCACATCCGGGCCGGGTGAGAGCGGAGCTCAACAGCGCAACGACGCCTGAGGACGTCGCGCACCTCGAGCGCCAAATCCACGAAATGCTGTTTTCCGAAGCTGCGCCGGAGGCGGCCCATGCATAATCAATTGAGCGTCGTATCAAATTCGCAGATGACCAACTCCTTCCGTCCCGAGATCCGGAATGCTCAGAGCCTCGAAGAGATCAAGGTCGTCGAGAAGCCTCGATCACTGTTCGATAAGCTCTACGGCGAAGACTTCGTTCGGAAGGCATTCATTCTCGTCGTCCTCGCGCTTGTCTGGGAGGCGTATGGGTGTTGGCTCAACAACGAACTCCTGTTCCCGACCTTCGGGGCGACCATGACGGCATTCGTCAAGGGCGTCGCCAACGGTGTTCTGCCCGGCCGGGCATGGGGGTCGATCAGAGTTCTGCTGATGGGGTATGCGGCGGGTGTCGTTCTCGCTGCGACGTTGACTGGTCTGGCGATCGCGTCCCGGATCGGTAGGGATTTTCTTGAGACCATGACCTCCATGTTCAATCCCCTGCCGGCGATCGCGCTGCTGCCGCTCGCCTTGATCTGGTTCGGCCTGGGGAATGGAAGTCTCGTGTTCGTCTTGGTCCACTCAGTCACCTGGGCGATTGCTCTCAACACCCATGCCGGCTTCCTGTCCGTGAGCAAGACCTTGAAGATGGTCGGCCGAAACTACGGACTCGGCGGTCCTGCTTTCATCATGAAGATTCTGATTCCCGCAGCCTTTCCCAGCATCCTGACCGGTTTGAAGATCGGGTGGGCGTTTGCCTGGCGAACGCTGATAGCAGCCGAGCTGGTGTTCGGCGTCAGCTCCGGCTCGGGCGGTCTGGGATGGTTCATCTTCGAGAACAAAAATATGTTGGATATCCCGAACGTATTTGCCGGCCTGTTGACCGTCATCTTGATCGGGCTTGTCGTCGAAAACTTCATCTTCCGCATCATCGAGCAGCGAACGATCAATCGATGGGGCGTCCATAGCTGATAGCGGCGAGGATCCACTCGCATACGCAAGAAGCGACAGGAATGGGAGGACAAACGGTGAAATCCAGCTATCTGGCACTGGTCGCGCTCGCTCTGGCGAGCGTGCTGACGCCAAACGCTTCAAGAGCGGAAGTTTCGACGATACGTCTCGCCAAGCAATATGGCCTGGCCTATCTGCCGCTGACCATCATGCAGGAAGAGCAGTTGCTCGAGAAGGAGGCGGCGAACAGCGGCCAAACCGTCAAAACCGAGTGGCTACAGTTTTCCGCCGGCTCGGGCATGAACGAGGCGCTTCTCTCTGGCAACCTCGACATCGCATCGGGCGGCGTCGGCCCGATGCTTACGATTTGGTCACGTACGCTGAAGAACTACAAGATCCGGGGCATCTCGGCGATGGCTTCGCTGCCCCTGTACCTCGTAACTGTGAATCCAAACGTGAAGTCGATCGCGGACTTCGGTAGCGCCGACAAGATCGCGATGCCGACGGTGAAGACCTCGATCCAGGCGATCACGCTGCAGATGGCCGCCGAGAAGCAGTTCGGGAAGGGTCAGGCGACCAAGCTTGATCCACTGACGGTTTCCTTGAGCCATCCCGATGCTCAGGTTGCGATGTTGGGCGGCAAGGCTGGCATCACCTCGCATTTCGGGTCCTCTCCGTTTCAGGAAATGGAGCTCAAGGATCCCAGGGCGCATCGTGTGCTTGACAGCTATCAGGTTCTTGAGGGGCCCCATACGTTCAGCGTCGTGTGGGCGACGGACAAGTTCGTGACTGCGAACCCGAAGATCGTGGCTGCCTTCTATGCGGCGCTCAAGGAAAGCATCAATCTGATCATCTCCGATCCAAAGAAGGCCGCAAGCCTTTGGATCAAGGGAGATCGTCTCAAATTCTCGGAAGAGGATGCCGAGGCAATCATCAAGAATCCAGAGAACAAGTGGACGACGGAGCCTCGGAAGCTGGTTGTGTTTCTCAATGGAATGCACGCCGCGGGGTTGATCAATGATACGACCAGTAACTGGAAGGACCTCTTCTTCAATTATGTCCACGATACGAAGGGAAGTTGAGGCGCGGGAGCGGAGTTAGTGCAGCGCGTCGACACCCGAGCGTGTGGCGCAAATCTGTTGTTGGATGGGACTGCGCCGAAACGCCGTGTCTGTAACCACAATTCCCCGCATCACGACCAGCGCCAGTTAGTTGCACCGGTGCAAGGCTCAATTGGTGAGTGGTCAGATGCCGCGTTATGACGCGCGGCCGCGCAGTAGTGCGTGTCGGCCGACTAGTCCAGCTTGAAGCCGATGCGCTTGACGTAGGCGCCGAAATCTTGACGCTCCGGAAACGCGTATTGCCGGGCCTTGTCTTCGGACCAGCCGTAACTTTCCGACCGGCCGAATTCCGTGACGTATCGTTGCGTTGTGTACGGCTGGTCGGCCAATCTGCGCCGATCATAGTCCTCGATTGCTGCGTCGAGCGTGTCGTCGGTATAGGTGTTGTGATGAACCGTGACGGAGAGGGGCAGCCGCAGACTCCTTGGTGGCGGTCCATCTGGATATCCGACAGCGAGGCCTGCCACGGGAAAAACGTGTTCGGGTAGCTTCAGCAGCTCTGCGAGCCGATCCGGATGGTTGCGCACCGCGCTGATGGGGCAGGCGCCCAGGCCTTCGGCTTCCGCCGCGATGACAAACGATGAGAGCGCTATCGCAGCGTCGACCGAGGCGTTGAAGAAGGCATCCAGATGGTCGTTGGCGAAGTGCCGATCCCTCAGGACATGGAGGCGGCGCTGCCGGCGGTTGTTACCGCAGAAGATCAGAAGGTTCGGGACTTCCTCGAGCCACTTCTGGCCCAGGCGGCCTCGCGCCAAAAGCGCGCAGATCTCGGATCGCAAGGCAGGCGAATCGATAATGATGATGTCGCGTTGCTGCAAATCGCTCTTGGTCGGGGCGCACAGCGCAAGGGCGCAAAGTCGTCGCAGGATGTGGTCTGGGATTTGTTGGGGGCGAAACTTCCTAATAGAGCCGCGCTTGGCCAGTTGGCTGTGGACGGCAGGAGCGCCGTCCTGAAGCTCCAGATCCGCTGCCTCGGGGCCGAAGCGGTTTGAGAGCAGATGAAACTCATCCATGTGACGGTCCAAGTCCGATTGCTTTGAAGCTCGTGCAATTCCATCAGGCTAGTCGAACCGGACTCCGGAGTCGCGCAAAAATTCTTCAAGTCTAATGTTCAGTCGTCTTACGTGTGCCTGAACAAGCGAAGAATATGCCGGTCGATTAAGGAGTGGACGCCTTGCCCCGACCCTGAAGGGCCAAGTTTGCCGCGCGCAAGAGGATCAAGGCGTACGCGTCGTGCGCCTTGTTGTAGGCGAGCGTGACGGATAGCGGGTCGAGAAAGACTTTCTGAGGGAGTCGGCCAGTTCTTCCACTTCGGCCCGCGATGGTCGGATCCCATATTGCCGTCAGATCCATGCCGAGAGCGACACCGTTGGCCGTGATCTTCGCCGTATAGAGATCCGTCCGAGTACTCGATGGCATGACCGCGGTACCGAGGAAGGTGGCGTCGAGAACCTCGCATGCCAGACCAGTGACGCAAATGGACAGCCTATTCCTCTTCCGTTAGCGTGCGCACCACGTCGAGCAGGATATTGGCGCCCGCGATCAGGTCATTACCGGTAGAGAACTCTTTCGGGTTATGGCTGATGCCACCCTTGCTCGGCACGAAGATCATCGCCGACGGCGCAATCCGCGCGATCATTTGCGCATCGTGGCCGGCGCCTGAGGTCATCCGCTTGAAGGGGAGGGCACGCGCTTTGGCAGCAGCCTCGATGGCCGCGACGATCCGCTCATCGAACTTGACCGGCTCGAAGCGCGCCAGACGTTCCACGGATATCGTGACACCCTCTTCGGCGGACAGCGCTTCGAGGAGATCAGCAAGGGCGGCTTCTTCCTGCTTTAGCCGTTCTTCGTCGGGGTCACGCAGGTCGACCGTGAATGTCGTGCGAGAAGGGATGACATTGATGGCGTTGGGCTCGAAGGCCATGCAGCCGACGGTCGCCACCGTCGGCGTATTCGATGCCTTGGCTCGTGCCCGCAGAAAGGTGATGACCCGGGCTGCCGCGTGACCAGCGTCACGCCGCATGGAGATCGGCGTCGTTCCGGCGTGATTGGCATCGCCTTCGATCGTCACCCTTTGCCACGAAATGCCTTGGAGGTTTTCGACCGCGCCGAGCGGGATGCCTTCCTTTTCCAGCACTGGGCCCTGCTCGATATGCAGTTCGATATAGGCGTGCGGCTTGAGGAAGCCTGGCTCCCTGTCGCCCGCATAGCCGATTTTCCGGAGCTCGTCGCCGAGCCGCGATCCATCGGTTCCGATCGTGGCAAGTGCCACATTGACATCAAGCCCGCCTGCATAGACGAGCGATCCCATCATGTCGGGCGCATAACGCACGCCTTCCTCATTAGTGAAGGCCGCAACGACGATAGGTCGCGACGGCACGAAGCCGGCTTCCTTCAGCGTCTCGATAACCTCGAGGCCCGAGAGTACGCCGAAACATCCGTCATAGATCCCGGCATTGATCACCGTGTCGAGATGCGAGCCGAGCATTAGGGGAGCGGCATCAGCGTTGCCGTCGGTGGCCCAGACGCCGAAGATATTGCCGATCCTGTCCACCACGACGTCGAGACCGGCCGCCTTGATCCAGGAGACGAGGCGGTCGCGGCCCTCTCTGTCCGCACGGGATGCAGCAAGGCGCACCAGTTTGCCGTCTTCATCGCGGCCAATCGCGCCGAGTTCGGCAAGCCGCCCAAGCAGGCGAACGGAGTTAACGGAATGATTGCTCATGCTGCACCTCGTAACGCGACCTCACCAGGCGAACGCCCGACGATCTCCTGGTATTTTCGGGGATCGGTCGCGCCCTCCGTGTTGACCAGGAAGATGCGGGAATCCGGGCCAATGGAAAGGGCCGTTCGCATCTCAGGATCCGCCGCAACCTTCAGGAGTCCGGCAAGGCCGACAGCGCCGCTCTCGCCGGAGACAATAACCGGATCAGTTCCGAGAGGATCGGCAAGACGGCGCATCACCGCGATTGCGTCCTCCTCATCGACGGTCATGAAGGCATCGGCTACGCGCGACAGGATGCGCCAGGCGACGAGCGACGGTTCGTAACATTCCAGCATGGCCATGACCGTGGGCTCGCCATGCGGGAGCGTTACCGGATGGCCGGCCCGCGCCGTCTCGAACAGACAGGCGGCCCTGGCGGGATCGACGACGGTGAAGACCGGCCGCTGCTCGCCGAGCGCGACTGCCAGGTGCCCGGCGACCGCAGCGGCGATGCCACCAACGCCGGACTGGATGAAGACATGCGTCGGCGGCATGGGCATCTGCCGCAACGCCTCCCGCACAAGCGCGGTATAGCCTTGCATCACCAGACCGGGAATGCGCTCGTATCCCCGCCAGGAGGTGTCGGAGACGATGGTCCAGCTGCGGTCATAGCTAACACGCGAGGCCTCCTTAACGGAGTCATCGTAGCTTCCGGCCACGCGGATTATTTCGGCGCCGAAGCGCGCGATCGCCGCTACGCGCTCGTCGCTGACGCCGGCATGGACGAAGATCACCGCCCGCGCTCCCACGAGGTTGGCGCCTTGGGCGACCGAGCGGCCGTGATTGCCGTCGGTGGCACAGGCAAAGGTCAAAGTCTCGGCGACCTTCCGGACCTCAGGGGAATGCATCTCCCCCATGTCCACCGGCCGCCTCAGCCTTGCCTCCGCTTCTTCCAAAGCGAGCCGAATGACGGCATAGGCTCCGCCCAGCGCCTTGAAGCTGCCGAGGCCCAAGCGCTGCCCTTCATCCTTCATGTGGAGGGCGGTAACGCCCATTTCCGCCGCGAGGGCCGGCAAGGAAACAAGCGGCGTCTCGGAATGCTGATCGCGGTAGCTAAGGTGGTGCTCCACGGCTCCCGCCGCTTCCAAGCCGAGTATATCGGCATCCGCCGGATGGAGTGGGCATCGATAGTCGGCATTGCGGTTGAGGATAAACAAAGGGGTCTCGTTTGCTGTTTGGCAGAAACGTATTGCAAGGTGCGCGTAAAAGGCGCCGATATTTGACCTTGTTTTTGCAAGTTTGTTTCGTGAAATCGTTCAAGCGACCGTCTGATGCGCCGCAAGTCAATGCCCTCGATTCCGTACAACTTGGCTCGGATCCAAACGGACTGAGGGCGCGGCGGTGGAATGCGTCAGTTCTCTCTGAGAACTTGACCCAAGAATAGCCTCAAGCGATCCGTCTTCGGCTGACCGAATACGGACTGCGGACTACCCGATTCGACGATCTGCCCGTGGTCCATGAAGACGACGCGATCGGCCACCTCACGCGCGAACCCCATCTCATGGGTGACACAGATCATCGTCATGCCGTCCTTGGCAAGCGGCACCATCGTGTCGAGCACTTCCTTGACCATTTCAGGGTCGAGCGCAGAGTTCGGCTCATCGAAACAGCATGATCTTGGGTTTCATGCATAGAGCCCGGGCGATGGCGACGCGCTGTTGCTGTCCGCCCCAAAGCTGACCTGGGAACTTACCGGCCTGGTCGGGAATGCGGACGCGCTCGAGGTAGGCTCTCGCCTGCGCCTCTGCCTCCGCGCGAGCGACGCCGCGCACGAGCATAGGCGCCAGCGTGCAGTTCTCGAGGACTGTCAGATGCGGAAATAGATTGAAGCTTTGGAACACCATTCCGACCTCCCGGAGCCCCGCTTCAGAATCGCCTTCTGCGCGCCGAGTGACATGGAAGAAACCATCGAGATTGATCCCCAGCAAGTTGGCATAATCTTCGTCCGTATATTCGGTGAACGGCTTGGCGATGAAGATGCCGGCGTTGTTGACGAGGGTGTCTACGCGTCCGAAGCGCTCGAGCGCCAGCGACACGATGCGTTCTGCGGTGTTTGGATCGGTGATGTCGCCGGCAACCGCCAGGATATCCGGATCAGACGATGGCCTGATCGAGCGGGAATTTGCGACAACGCAGAAATTGCGATCGCGAAATGCCCTGACCAAGGCTTCGCCGATACCTTGCGACCCGCCGGTGATGATAGCGACTTTATGCGCTGCACCCATTACGGGCCTCCGTGTTCCTGTTGAAGCGGCGGGCAACGCCGGCCGCGCTTGCTTCGTTACTGAGCGGTCCAGCCACCATCGACCGAGATTGCCGTGCCCGTGATCTGGTCTGCAGCAGGCGAACAGAGGAAGGCCACGGTGCCCCCAAGCTGCGAGGGAGAGACGAACTCCAGAGACGGCTGCTTCTCAGCCAAAATCTCCTCGGCCGCTTCCCTCTGGCTTATTTGCTTCTGCGTAGCGATGTCGCTGATCTGCTTTTCGACCAGAGGCGTTCGCACCCATCCGGGACAGACGGTATTGCAAGTGACGCCACTGCCGGCCGTCTCCAGGCCGACTACCTTGGTCAGACCAACCAGCCCGTGCTTGGCCGCAACGTAGGCCGCCTTGTGTGTTGACGCGACAAGGCCGTGCGTTGAAGCGATGTTGACGATCCGTCCCCAACGCTGCTTTTTCATCTGAGGCACCGCCGCGGCAATTCCGTGAAACGCCGCGGACAGATTGATATCGAGAATTGCATTCCACTTGGTAGCAGGAAACTCCTCCACAGGCGCGGTAAACTGAATGCCGGCATTATTCACCAGGATGTCGAGACGTCCGAACTGCTCGATCGTTCTGGCGATCAGTCCGCGCACGGCTTGTTCCTTCGACATATCGGCGCCGTCGTAGACGACGCGGACGCCGTGCTCACGTTCGATGCCGCTTCGGATTGCCTCGATCTCGCCGGCGTCGCCGAGGCCGTTCAACACCAGGTCGGCGCGGAGCTCGGCCAATTCCTTCGCGATGCCCAGCCCGATGCCGCTGGTCGATCCGGTGACGATTGCTACTTTTCCCTTCAGCATGGTGAGATTCCTTTTTGGTATTTGAGAAAGCGAATCACGCAGAGTCAGGTGGCCGCTGCCGCCATTGCTTTGGCCGGTGGCACCGCACGGAAGGAGATCGCGAGCCGGTTCCATGCGTTGATGGTCCCAATCAGCATGGTCAGGTTCACCGCCTCGGCCTCGGAAAAGTGCCTGCGGAGCTCTTCATAAGTGTCGTCGGGCGCGTGCGTTTCGGAGATCAGCGTCACGGCCTCGGTCCAGGCCAGCGCGGCGCGTTCGCGATCGGTATAGAGCGGCGCCTCGCGCCAGGCGTTCAGGAGATAGAGCCGCTGCTCAGTCTCGCCATGCTTGCGCGCATCCTGGGTGTGCATGTTGATGCAGAAGGCACAGCCATTGATCTGGGAGGCACGGGTTCTGACAAGCTCGATCAGCGACTGTTCGAGACCGGATGACTGGATCTGAGCCTCGACGGCGGTGAGAGCTTTGATGCTTTCAGGCGCGGCCTGGTAGAAATTCATGCGGGGCTTCATGGGCGTTCTCCTTTCGGGTTTGAAGATGGTCAATGGGCGCCGCCGCCGTCGAGACGGTCGGGCTTGGTGAGCATGAGCGCCGCTATCAGGGCGACGATCTGCGAGACGCCGAGCAGATAGAAGGTGTCGCTGAAGCCGAGGATGAAGGCTTGCTTCTGGATGATCTTGCCAATCGCGACATAGGCGTGGTGGACGGCATCGACGCGGTCGATCACGCCGTGGCTCATGAAATACTGCGTGAGCTGATCGAGCCGGGTACGGGTGGCCTGCTCGAACATCGATACCGATTGCATCAGGATGTTGGAGTGGTACTGCTCACGCTTGGTTAGGAGCGTCTGCAGCGCAGCGATACCGATCGCGCCGCCGAGGTTGCGCATCATATTGAACAGAGCTGACGCCGACCCCGCATTCTCCGCTTCCATCCCCGAAGTCGCAACGCTCGACAGCGGTGCGAAGACCAGGGCCTGGCCAAGCGCGCGGACGACGTTCGGCCAGAACAGTTGATCTGCCGCATAGTCGTTGGTCATGTAGATGTTCAGGAAATTGGATCCGCCAAACAGTGTAAAGCCGACCCCGATCACGAGACGCGGATCGAACCGCTTCATCAGGCGAGGTACCAGAGGGATCAGCATGAGCTGCGGCAGGCCGGTCCATGCCAGCACCATGCCGATCTGCTCGGAGTTGTAGCCCTGGATGCGGGACAGATAGACCGGCAGGACATAGACGGAGCCATACAACGATACGCCGAGCAAAAAATTCGCGAGCACGCCAAAGCCGAAATTGCGGCGCAATAGGATGCGCAAGTTGAGCAATGGCTTCCTTGCGGTCAGCTCGATTGCGAGAAACAGCGCCAGCGCAACCGCAGCGATCACCGCCAACCGAACGATGAATGGCGAGCCGAACCAGTCGTCCTTGTTGCCTTCCTCCAGGACGGTCTGAAGTGCAGCGAGCCCGATTGCCATGGTGATGATGCCAGCCCAGTCGCCTTCCGCGAGCTGCGACAGCTTCATGGGCGTCGCCTCTAGCGAAAAGAACAGCATGGTGATCATGATCGCGCCGGGTACGATGTTGACATAGAAGACGTACTCCCAGCCGAAGCTTTCGGTGAGATAGCCCCCGATGGTCGGACCGATCGCGGGGGCAAACGTCGCGGAGATGGCAAACATCGCCAGCCCGATCGGCTGCTTCGCCTTCGGCAGGAGCGTGATAATGAGCGTGAACGCCATGGGGATCAGCACGCCGCCGGTAAAACCCTGTATTGCGCGGAGCGCGATCATCTGCGGCAGGTTTTGCGCGAGCGCGCAGGCGGCCGAGAACACCAGGAACAGGGTCGCGTTGGTGAGAAGATAGATGCGGACCGAGAACACCTGAGCGAGCCAGCCGCTAAGCGGAATCACCACGATCTCGGCGATTAGATAGGAAGTCGAGATCCAGCCGCCGTCATCGATGCCCGCTCCGATCCCGCCCTGAATATCGGCAAGCGAGGCATTGACGATCTGGATGTTGAGCACCGCCATGAACGCGCCCAGCGTGGCCCCGACCACCGCGAGCCAGGTTTTGGCGGAGACGGCGGGAGCGGCAGCCGGTAGCGGATCCTCGCTGGCGGGCGCGGCTTTGATGACGGATTGCAAGGTGGTCATTGCTGTCTCCCGGCATGCAAGAGAGGATGCATTGTTCAGCTGCGGGGCTCGCCTCTACGCGACGCGAGCCGCCTTTCGGTGTCGCGTTCGGCGACTGCAGTCGACTTGGTATTGATGGTCGGCTCCGCCGACATGCCAGGGCGCAGCAGACCGCTCAAGCGCCGGTCGTCGAGCACGATCTTCACCGGCACGCGCTGCACGATCTTGGTGAAATTTCCGGTGGCGTTGTCCGGCGGGAGCAGCGCGAATTCCAGGCCGCTTGCTGGCGACAGGCTGTCGACATGGCCCTTCAGTCTGGTCGAATGATAGCTGTCGACCCGAAGCTCGACCGGCTGTCCATTGCGCACATGGGTGAGTTGGGTTTCCTTGAAGTTCGCGACCACATAAACCGCGTCCAGCGGCACCACCGCCATGAGCTGCGTACCGGCCTGGACATATTGGCCGACGCGCAGCGTGCGCGCGCCGACCGTGCCGTCAACGGGCGCGGTGATCTGCGTGTATGACAGATTCAGCGCGGCCTGCTGCTCGAGTGCGCGGGCGTGATCGAGTTGGGCGAGCGCCTGGGCGCGTTGGGTCGAGAGCACCTCGATCTTCTTGTTGGCGGCGATCAATCCCGCCTTACCTTGCTGCAATTGTGCGGTCTGCGAGCGCAACGCCGCATCGGTCTGCTGGGCGCGTTGAATTGTGCCAGCGCCCGATTTCATCAGATTGTCGTAACGGGCGCGCTCCTGCTGGGCGAACGTCAGAGTGGCCTCGGTCGCATCGACCTCGGCCGCTTGCTGTTGGATCAGCGGCTCCTGCAATTCGATCTGCGCGTTGAGATTCTTTACCGCGGCCTCGGATGCCGCAACGTCGGCCCTGGCCTGGTTCAGCGCGGTCTTGAAATCGCGGTCGTCGATCCGCGCCAGCACCTGGCCCGCCTTCACGGGCTCGTTGTCAGCGACGAGAACGTCCGCAATGTAGCCGGAGACTTTCGGCGCAATGATCGTGGAGTCCGCCTTCACATAGGCATCATCTGTCGTTTCCAAATAGCGACCGGTCGTGACGTAGTAGTGGCCGAAGGTGGTAGCGCCGGCGACACCGAGTGCCGCGGCGAACGCGAGCGCTGCGCGCCGGATCGCCAGACGCGACGGGCGAAGGCCGGTTTTGACGTCTTGCTCAGGCGCATAGGAAAGAGTTGACATGGCTTTCTCCGAAATTTGCAGACGGTGCTGAGTTCAATCGCGGCGATGGACGTCATGCGTGACGATGCCGAGCTCGGGAGGCGGCACGTCCAGGCGGCGCGGCTCGGCCAGCGTGCGGCGAATGTCCTCCAGCCCGCTCTGCCAGTGAGCGCGCATCGCGCTCAGCCCGAACTCGTAGTCCTTTGACTGCCCCTCGTAGGTCTTGGACTGGTAAATCAGGTGGATGATGTTGTGAGAGCTATGACGGGCCATATCCGCGATGGCCCGAATTTCCGGATCCTGCTTTGCGCTTTCCGGCAGTTTTTCGATGGTTCGTTGCAAGGCCCGACGCATCTTCTGCATCCGCAGCGCCTGATCTGTGATGGCGCGCGTCCGGCTCGAATATTGAATGTCCTTCTGCCGGCTCGACACCTCCATCATGTCGTGGGGAACGCGGCCCCTCGCGGACCAGAGGTCGACCTGAAAGGTCAGGGTCTCGCCCGGCTCGCCGGACAGCACGCGAGAAAGAGGCGTATTCCAGGCCACGCCACCATCCCAGTAGTGCTCGCCTTCGATTTCGACGGCGGGAAATGCTGGCGGCAGGGCGCCGGAAGCCATGAAATGCTTCGGCGTCAGCCGGCGTTCGGCGGTGTCAAAATAGGTGAGGTTGCCGGTGCGGACGTTGACCGCGCCGACGCTGACGCGCACCTCACCCGAGTTCAACCGGTCGAAGTCAACGAGCCGCTCCAGCGTCTGGCTCAGCGGTGACGTATCGTAAAAGCTCGTTGCTGCATCACCCGAGAAGGGCGACCAGAACGGCGAAGGGAAGCGCGGCTTGAAGAAGCCGGGCTGACCGTGGAACAAGGCCCGCATCGCGGCAAACGTGTTTTGCAGCGAGCGCAGGTCGAACGCGAACGGCAACGCATCGCCAAGCCCTTCGCCAGCGGGCCATCCCACCGGGCAGGCGCAGATGGTTTCCCAGAACTCACGCAGCCGCCCGACCCGTTCGGCTTCCGGCGAGCCCGCGATGATGGCGGCATTGAGCGCGCCGATCGAAATGCCGGCCAGCCAGTTCGGCCGAATGCCTGCTTCATGCAGGCCCTCATAGACGCCGGCCTGATAGGCTCCCAAGGCTCCGCCACCCTGCAGCACCAAGGCGACCACATCATATGGCCGCGGTCTCGATTGCTGCGGCTCCGACGTGATTTGCTCGCGCATCACCTTCAGCATTTTGCAAACTCCTTATGTTGCGGCCGATCCGATCAGCCAGCGTTCGCTTCGCTCAAGATTTCGGAATCGAGCCGTCGTGCAGCCCGACTTGGGGACAGATAGTCGTGGACCACGGTGCCCAGGCCGAGCGTTAGGTCGGCGACAAGGTGCTTGGCTGACAGCACTTGAAGAACCGGCAGCTCGGCGACGGGGGCCAGGGCGTGCGAATACAAGTCGAGCGCAGCCGGCCCCGTCCATGCGCCCTTCACGGTGATGTCTTCGAGGTGAAAGCGAACGAGCTCGCAGACGCGCGTCGTGCCGTCGACATGCGGGATGATCTTGAGCAGAAAATTCGGTGCGGCGAGCTTCCTGGCTTCGACTGCGGCGTCGAGCGCCCGGTGCTTGTAGCCCATGGTGCCGGTCGCGATGCGGACCGAGCCATAGTTCAGGGTGCCGACCAGCGTGTCGATCTCGACCGCGAGCTTCGGCTGCGCCAGCTTCTTGGGAAAACCCCACAGCTCCCGCCCGCCGGCGATGGGCGGATGGTCATTGAGAAACATCTGATGGGTGAAGCTGCCAGCCTGACCCTGAAAAGACACCGGAATGACCTGACCGCTTTCGGTGTAATCGCCGAAGCCGGTCGAGTCAGGCATGCGGATGAACTCATAATTTACCACCGGTTCGGCGACCGCGAGCGGTTCTGGCACGATCCGGCGCAGTAGCTCGGGATCCGTCCGGTACTGGATGATGAAGTACTCGCGATTGACGAAGCGGTATGGGCCGGGCGGAAATGCCGGGTTCATCAGTGGCATTGCGAACGCTGTGGCGCGCACGGTGTCGTGTTTCATCGTGGTGAGCTCCAGATTGATCTGCTTGGGTGGGGCGCGCGTTTTTGAGGCGCGCGGCCCAAGTCGCGTGAGGTAGCTAAACCTCGGTGACGTGCTCCGGATCGGCCGAGGCCAGCGCGGCGGCGCGTTCAGGCCGCGGCGGATAGATCTACACGGTGTTGATCTCGTGCTTGGTCTTCTTGGCCTTATCGCCAACTATCTCCACTTTGCGCTCCCAGCCGCGCGTGAAGACCGCGCCGGCCTCTCCGAGGTCGAGACAGGTGACGTAGGCCTTCTGGTGATATGGCTTGGTCGGCACGCCCAGGAGCTCGGCGGCGGCGTTGTTGCCGGCAAAGGCACCCATCCGCGTGGCATGCTGGCACGACATCAGCGCGTAGTTGCCGGCATCGTCGCATGCGGCGCGAGCGGCATCGCCGGTGGCGAAGACGCCGGCTACCCCCGGCACGCGCAAGTCGCGGTCGACAAGCAGCCGACCGGATTTGTCGCGCTCGCCGGGTATCTGCGCGGTAAGCGGGGCGGCACGAATGCCCGCTGCCCAGATCACGGTCTCGGCCTCGATGCGTTCGCCATCGGAGAGCGTGACGCCGGATTTGTCGAGCGATGCGACGCCGGCACCGACCCGCGCCTCGACACCGAGCTTCTTCAGCGCGTCCTCGACGACGGGGCGGGAATCTGCGCCCATATCGGGAGCGATCGCGGGATTCCTTTCGACGATGATGACGCGCGGCTTTGCATCTTTGCCGAGGATCGCACGAAGCCGCGCCGGCATCTCCGTGGCCGCCTCGATGCCTGTGAACCCGCCGCCGGCCACGACGACCGTGTCGCGCCCGTTCATTGCCGGCCGGTCGGCCAAGCCATGCAGATGCCGGTCGAGGGCAATCGCATCATCGAGCTGGTCGACGCTGAAGCCGTGCTCGGCGAGGCCCGGAATATTCGGGCGGAACAGCCGGCTTCCGGTCGCCACGACCAACCGATCATAGGGGAGCTGCTTGCGCCGGCCATCGGCAGTGCAGAATCCGACCGCGCGAGCCTTGGTGTCGACCGTCTCGGCGCTGCCTTGAACGTAGACGACGTCGATGGCCTTCAGGACATCCATGAGAGGCGCCGTCAGGGTCTCCGGCTTCGGCTCATAGAGGCGCGGGCGAATCACCAGCGTAGGCTCGGGTGCGACCAGCGCGATCTCGAGCTCCTCGGGTGATGCGCCATGGATGTCGCGCAGGCGGGCGGCGGAAAGTGCGGCATACATGCCGGCGAAGCCGGCGCCGATGATGACAAGTCGCATGTAATTTACTCCTGTGGTTGATTTTCTCGGGCGTGCGCGCGCCACCGCCGCCGCTTCCGCGGCGAACTTCTTGCGATCGACGATGGCGTGAAGGGGTGAAACGAGATTGTAAGTTCTTAGGGCGAGGAGCAGCTCGTCATTGACGATGCTCGCAGCGGCCAGCCGTGGCCAAGGAAAATCGACTGGGTGGCGTTCGGGCTCCAGTCGGCGTAGGGGAGCTGGGCGCCGTCCTTGGTCATGGTAGACATCGCCGTTGGTAAGGACTGCAGCGGAATTTCCACCTCCTCGCCGGTCGCCGAGGTGAAGCGCACGGCCAGTGAAAGTCCGTATACGAGTGCGGTCGCGATCACTCTACTTCGCGGTCTGATCGCGATTTGGCTGACGAAGGTTTTCCGGATCATCGTTTGTCTCCGCCGGTTGTAGGCGTGGGCACCCTGATCATCTAGCGGATCGGATCTGCGATTGCGCCAGAGCGATTGCTCTACCTGCAGAGTGATTGCTGTTAGCGCGTGCGTCGTCGCCAATCGCTCGGTGTCTCGCCGGTCAATCGCCTGAACGCGGCAGTGAAGGCCGTTTGCGAGGCGTAGCCGAGCTCTGCGGCCACCGTTGCGATCGACGCGTCTGTATCGCGCAGCATGTTCATGGCCTGCTCGAGCCGGTGCTGGCGCAGCCAGGCATGCGGCGAAAGGCCGGTGCTTTCCTTGAAGGCGCGACAGAAGTGGAAGCGAGACAGACCTGCGTCCGAAGCCAGAGCCGCAAGGGAGACGTCAGTATCGCTGTCCGAACGCAAACGTTCGATCGCGCGTCGCAGAGCGTGGGGAGCCAGCCCGCCCATGATCGGCTCGAAGGCGGTTGGCGCGCCGGTGTGCTCAGCCAGGATGCGCGTGGCCACGAGATCCGTCAGTCGCTGCCTGAACAGGGCGTCCAGGACCGCATTGCCCTCCAGCACATCGGCTGCACTCATCAGCAATCCGGATGTGACGGGGTCGGGATGCCCGGTGCGCTCCAGAAGATCGCCGGGAGCCGGCGCCTCGGCTTCGCGGGCAACGCGTTCGAGCGTTGTCTGCGGAAGATACAGCTGGATGACGTCGACTAGGCCGGGAATATCCCATCTGGCGCTTGAACCCGCAGGGATGATCGTCACAACTCCGGAACGCGCCGTTCCAATCGCAACCGATTTCCCGGCGCGCCGCTCCAGGCGCTGAACGCCTGTGGGGTAGGCCATGATGACGTGGTCGGTCATGGGCTCGACCACATCGTGAAGAGGCCCATGCTTCCAATGCGCGATGCCGCCATTGGAAGGGTCCGAAGCCATTTGGAGCGGTGCGGTCTTGAGGATGCGCGCCATTTCCACATCGGCAGCGCGCCGCTCGGAGACCGGCGAGTCGCTATGGCGCGCACTGGGTGCGGCAAGCAGAGCCTCCAAGGGATCGTGCAAGATCGGCTTGTTCATGGAGCTGTCCTCGCATTCGGAAAGCGCTTGGCTCCCCGCAGAGCGATTGTTGTTAACGCATGCGTCGTCGCCAATCGCTCGGCGTTTCGCCGCTCAGTCGCCTGAACGCCGCGGCGAAGGCAGTCTGCGAGGCATAGCCAAGCTCTGCTGCCACCATGGCGATCGATGTGCCGGTATTGCGGAGCATGTTCATGGCCTGCTCGAGCCGGTGCTGGCGCAGCCAGGCATGAGGCGAAAGGCCGGTGCTTTCCTTGAAGGCGCGGCAGAAGTGGAAGCGCGACAGACCGGCATCGGAGGCGAGGGAATCGAGGGAGACGTCCGCATCACTGTCCGAGCGCAAGCGTTCGATTGCACGGGCCAGGACCTTCGGCGAAAGCCCACCCATGGTCGGCTGGAATGTGGTTGGCGAGCCGGTGTGCGCAGCCAGGAGGCGCATGGCCAAGAGGTCTATCAACTGATGCCTAAACAAACTATCCAGGGCGCCATTGCCCTCCAGCGCGCTGACCGTGCTCAAGAGCAATCTGGAAGTAATGGGATCCGGATGCGCCGTTCGCTCCAGGAGATCGGTGAGTGTGCCGGTAACGGCCTCGTCGGCGACGCGCTTCAGCGTTGCGTGAGGAAGATAGAGCTGTACGACGTCTACAGGTTTCGGAATGTCCCAGCGGGAGCTTGATCCTTCCGGAATGATGATCACGACCCCGCGACGAAACGTACCGGTCGCAACCGCCCTTCCTGACCGCCGCTCCATGTGCTGCGTCGAGCCGTTGTAAGCCATGATGACGTGGTGGCTCATGGGCTCGACGACGTCGTGCAATGGCTCATGTTTCCAGTGGGCAATCCCCGTGCCGGAGGCGTCCAAAGCCATGCGAAATGGTGTGGTGTGGAGGACGCGCGCCATCTCTGCGTCGGCGGCACGTCGCCCGGATGCCGGCGATTGGTCCTGGCTCGTGTGAGCGGCGGCCGGAGGATTTTCATACGCAGCATCGTGCGAGATCGGTTCACTCATGGGAGGTGCTCGCTTCAGGGGGCCTTGCACTCGCGTCGCCAGGCGTGACTTGCGGGCCAGAAGCCATCGCTTCTTTTGTGCCGGTATTGCGCCGCTAGGCGCCGCGAGTTCTCGCCGGAGGTTCTAGGCACGTAGGACTACGGGGTCTTTCCCGAAGCTGCTCGGCTTTTCCCAATTCTGCTCTCAAAGCATCTGCGTGCGAGATTTTGTGATCGGCTGCCCTGGGCAGTTGCTCACGACCGCCGGCAGGCCTAAACTCGCAGCCCGGCGCGCTTTGCATTGAAATCACTTCCGAAAATGGCTTTTTCTCGGTGCATTTCGCGTTTCCACCGGCCTTCCGCCGCATCAATGCCTGCTTCGCCAGCGCGTGAAGGCGGCCAAGCAGTTGATGAGCGTACGCGACCTGCCGCTGTCCGAGAATGCGATATCGGTCGGGTTCGCCAACCAAAGCCACCTGACGAAAGTATTCTCGGCGCAGGTCGGCGTGAGCCCGGCGACATGGTGCCGCGGGGTGCTTGGCGTCAGGGACAACGAGACGTGATCGTCTGATCAGCGGCGCTGCGCCAGTGAAATGGCGTACGCGGCGCGGCGCGCCGCAAAGATCTCATCCGGCGGATAACCAATGCCTTCGGCGAGAGTCGCCGGATTGAAAACCGATGAATCGCACACCTCGTTCGCTTCGAGACCAGTGATCACGATTGTTCCGAGCCTCACTGCTTCACGGCTGTCCTCGTCCGGCCATCGCATCGTGACATCCAGCGTTGGGTCATCGGGACGTCCGAGCAGTGCCATCAGGCTGAACCGGACATCGCCCGTGGCGATCCTTCTTTCGAGATCGTCGTAAAGGACGTTGGCGGACTGCGTCCGGACCTCAGCCTCGGCCTGCGCAAGCTCGCTACCGACCGGGACTACCTTGAATTTGATGAATTGCGTCTCGCCCTTTGAATTCGTTGCGGGAAAGGCGTGGACGGCCCAGTAGGTCGTGCCGGCCAAACTCGGGGGCTGCGGATGGGCTGTGATGTAGTCCGCCTGATGCAGCGTTTCAGGATAGGCGGCGGAGAACGCCTCGAGTTCCTCCAGGTCCTGCCTTCCGTCCGGTCCCGGAATGCGCGCCTTGAGGAACGCCAGCATCTGGCGTAGCGTCCTCGCGTAATGAACGGGAGCGCTCTGCGTGAGGACGTCCGATCGATGGTTAGTGTCGCCGAGCCTGAAGCTGAAGCCGCGCAGCGCGAGGTTGCCGGCATCTGATATGCTGGGATTGCCGGCGTTTTCGGAGAATCGCGCAAGCACGCGCGATGGTCTCGTAAAGCTCCGGGACCTCGTAATCTCGCCGGCCCGATCCGACGGGATGTAGGTGCCCCGGACGCATCGGCCATTGGCGAAGCTCGCGCGTACCTTCGGCGAAGCACCAGAGGTCGTTTTCATGGCATGGATGATTGACGCGAGCGTGGTGGCTGTGACCCGGATCATGGCGAGATGTCCAGCGTCTTGCTAAAGCGGCCACGCGCGGCAGCCACTCGGGCTGTGAATGACAATCCGTTGGACCGGCTTCGGCCTCCACCCCCTGCAGAAGATCGGAGCGCCGTCCCCGGTCATGATTGAAACCAGGGGATTGTGCGTGTGAGCCGTTAGCGCCGGAATCTTCGTTGCTTCATCGGCTGTTGAAGTGAGGCGAACCGTCGCCGAGAGGGCGCACATGAAGGTGGTTCTGAGGACCCTCGGCCGCGATGCAAGTGTCGCGGATTGGTTGACGAAGCTCTTCCAGGCCATCATTGTCTCTCCGTCCGTTGCTGGCGTCGAAACAGTGATGGTAGTGAGCGCGCCCAGCGCTGCCCCATAGCAATTGATCCCATTGCAGAGGGATTGCTGCCAGGTGAGCGACATCGCGACTGGCGCGGCCCCGCGCGCACGGCGGCAGGCCTTCTTTCTGCTGGCCTATGCCCGGAGAAGCGCGAACGCCGCAACTATCTACCATGCGGACAAGAAGTGGAAGACACAAGGAGAAGCGGGCGCGGGTAGGTTCGAGATCGATGTCCTGCGTCGCAAGGAATGGCCAGGGCCACTCTGTGCCTCCCGCATCGATGCTCTAGGCCCGCGGTCTATCGCTGGTTCAGCTCCAGCAAGGCCTCGAACGTACCAGTCATCGTGGACAATCGACCCGGAGCAGGCGGCAATATCGGCTCCGATGCGGAGGCGCGTTCCGCGCCGGACAGCTACACACTGCCGCTGGGTACCGTGGCGACGCACCGCATCAATGCGAGCCTCTACAAGAATCTGCCGAATGACCCGGTGAAGGACCTTGCTCCAGTCAGCTTGGTCGCATCGTCGCCGAGCGTGCTCGAGGTGAACCGCTTGCTGCCGATCAATTCAGTCTCCGAGCTGATCGCATACGCGAAACAGAACCTGGCAAATGTTGAAGGGCTGCAATGCTACACGGTGGCAGCCTGGTAAGATGGCGCCTTCCGTGACGGCCGTGCGGTCAGCACCGACGAGATTTCAAGTCACAGCCAGAAGTGATCGTCGATCAGTGACGGAACCTATTCAGTTGCTCTTTTAGGCGGCGAGGGAAGCGCCGTAAACGGCGGGATCCGGCGCACTATCGAGAGGGACATTCCGAGTTAAACTGCTCTCCGACAAAAAAAACAGGGTCTCCGAAATAGTGGATGTAGCGATAGCGGCCCCGGCTACCAAGGTTCGTCGGCTCTGCGCTGTCATCTGATGGGCCCGGTTCGCGGAATTTTGGTGTCGATTTGATACGGGACGACTCCTCTTTCGATTGTGCCCACGTCAAGTGGATGTCCGATCGGCGGTAGCGCTCGGTGACGACAATCTTTGCGTTCGCATGCTCGGCATCCCGGGCCGATAGGATCGGTCGAATCGAGATCGTCCAAGTCCAGGCCTTTCGAGTAGACCGTCTCGCTTGCATAGGCAATTTCGCATCCCAGTCCGACCGCAACCGCGCGCGGGCGGCTGAGATAGGAGCCTGCCGAGTGGCTCACGGTTCGAGCCACGGAGAGGTACCTCGTCCCATCCGGCGTGGCAGCCAACTGGACCAGGATGCGGCCAGGATGCGAAAACGATTGGTGCACGTTCCACAGGGGGCAGGGACCTCCGAAGCGGGCGAACTGGAAACGGGTGGCGCTGCTGCGCTTCAGCACATTTCCGGCGATGTCGATCTTCAAAAAGTAGAACGGAATTCCCGGCGAGCTTCGCCGTTGAAGCGTGCTCAAGCGATGGCATACCTGTTCGAAGCTCGTGACGAAGCGTCGCTGAAGGCGTTCGATGTCGTAGCGAACGTCGCGCGCTGTGGCGAGGAATGTTTCGTAAGGCATGACCAGAGCGCCGGCAAAGTAGTTGGCGAGAGCAACGCGTGCCAGCGATGCAGCCTCCTCATTGCTCAGTCGTGCCTGTTTAATTTGCCGCTCGATGCTGTCCCGCTGCTCAAGGAGGCCGATGACGTGAGCGACCCAGAAGATCCGACTTTCGACGGGGGCATCTTCAGACAGAAAGAGCGTCTTGGCATTGTTATCAAGCCGCCAGATCATCCCCTTACCAAGATCCTCTCGAGCTTGCCCCGTACGGATCCCATACGCGTCGCGCAAGTACTTGATGAAGTCCTCGCTGCGGTTCTCGGGATGAAAATTTCGTGCTTCGGCGAGTCTCTCGGCGGCGCGGTCAAGCGCATCGAAATAGTTTCGCTTTGATTGCACCCAGTCCCGGACCTCATCGTAGGGAAAGCGACTGGCGGCTCCTACCTCGTTCTGCGCGACGCGCGTTTGTAGGGAACGATGCTCTTCTTCGAGCGCAAGATAGCCGCGGTAGAGATGGAGAAAACGCTGCGCGATGTCAGGTGCGACCCGGACCGCCGCGCTCGCCTCGTCGGCCGAAATGGCTGATCCGAACAGCGGGTCGCTGGCGCTTTCGCGAAGTTCGCTTGCGAGCCGCAAGTCGTCATCGGCTGCGAAATAGTTCGGTTCAATGCCGAGCAGCCGGCTGAGCCGCATTAGCAGCCTGCGCGTGATTGGCCGCTGATCCCCCTCCATTTGGCTCAGATAGCCTGCCGAAATGCCAAGACCGCCGGCGAGTTCCGCCTGCGTCGTCCCGCGTTGTTCGCGCAGCCGCCGCAGCCGGTCGCCGGCAAAGATCTTGTGATGCTTCGTCAATTTGCAAACTTTACAAAAAGCAGCGCGAGGTCAGCAAAAATGAGCACTTCTTTAGTCCTCCTGCGGCAAATAATTTGCTAACTTTGCATACATCCGACAGAGTTGCAAAGCTGCTGATGCCTTCAACCCCGGTGGGGATTGCATCTCGGGAGTAGGTGGCCTCTGGGGGATTCAACCGTCGGTACTGTTGGCTTGTGAGGCTTTGGTGGATCATCGCAGAGGCCGCGGTTCGTTTCCAGGATCAATGGCGGCGCTGAGAAGACGAGTAATTATGAGCGTGATTGACCGAGCCTACGAAGACGGCGCTGCCCCCACGGGAGCAGTTCATCACCAGTGGACCCGCTCCGAAGCCGAGGCGATCTACAATCTTCCCTTTTCCGATCTCGTTTTCCGTGCCCAGAGCACTCATCGAAGCAACTTCGATCCGAACACTATAGAGTTCGCGAGCTTGCTCAGCATCAAGACCGGCGGTTGTCCTGAGGATTGCGGATACTGTTCGCAAAGCGCGCGTTACGATACGGGCGTCGGTGCAACTCGTTTATTGGATCAGGCCGACGTAATTGCTGCCGCGCAGCGTGCCAAGGACGCCGGTGCGACCCGATTCTGCATGGCTGCCGCCTGGCGTAGCCCAAAAGACCGCGAGCTTGATCGCGTTTGCGATATGGTGACCAAGGTGAAGGGGCTAGGTCTCGAAACTTGTGTCACGCTCGGAATGCTGACGGCCGAACAGGCCGAACGGCTCGCGACTGCGGGCCTCGACTTCTACAATCATAACGTCGACACCTCGCCCGAGTTCTACGACAAGATCATCACCACCCGTACTCTGCAGGATCGCCTAGACACGCTGGAGCGCGTCCGCCACGCCGGCATCAGCGTCTGTGCGGGGGGAATCATCGGAATGGGCGAGGGAATCGAAGATCGGCTCGGCATGCTCGTATTGCTTGCCAATCTGCCCGTCCATCCCGAAAGCGTACCCATCAACCTCTGGAACGAGGTCAAGGGTGTTCCAGTTGCGGATACCGCAGCGCGTCCCGATCCGATCGAGGTGGTGCGGTTGGTTGCGGTCGCCCGCATTTTGATGCCGCGCGCGGTGGTTCGGCTGTCGGCCGGACGCCAGTATATGACCGATGAGCTGCAGGCGCTTTGCTTCCTGGCTGGTGCGAATTCGATCTTCATCGGCGACGTACTGCTCACAACGAAGAATCCACAACGCGATCGGGATGCAAGTCTTCTGGAGCGGCTTGGCATGAACTCCAGGCTGGATTGACGATTGCGTCGCATCATCGGCAAATGGACTGTTGCCCTACATCCATTCTGTAAAGAGCGCTTTTCTTGGTTCGCACCAAGTCGGACCTGACCGTGAGGACGTACGCTGCCGTGACTACATTGACTGAACTCGAAGATAGACGTGCCGGCGCAAAGCTCGGCGGCGGGGAGAAGCGCATCGAGGCGCAGCACGCCCGCGGCAAGCTGACGGCGCGCGAGCGTATCGAGCTCTTGCT
>NZ_AUFA01000042.1:0-54841 GCF_000426265.1 Bradyrhizobium sp. Cp5.3
TCGCCCGACGAGGGCTGGTAGAGCCGGGAAAGGCAGTTGAACAGCGTGGTCTTGCCGGCACCGTTGGGGCCGATCAGGCCGAGGATGGCGCCCTTGTGCATGTCGAAGGACACGCCGTTGAGCGCAACGATGCCGCCGAAAGCGACCGTCACGTCACGAACCAAGAGCAGAGCTCCTTGATCCCTCATTTGCCTCACTTGAATCATGCACTTCTCCGCACGCCGGTGCACCGGCGCTCTCTTCAGACCGCGAGACCTTCGGACTTCAGCAATCCAGCAAGCCGCCCACGAATCGTAACCTTGGCATCAGCAACGATCCGCTCGATCAGGTGCTGGCAGGTAGGTACGTCGTGAATGAGCCCTTGGACTTGTCCGGCCCAGATCAGCCCGGCGTCGAGGTCGCCTGTCTCGAGCGCAACGCGTCCCCTTGCCCCTGACACCAATGGTCGGACATCCTCGAACGCGGCATCAGGCACGCTCGAGATCTCAACGACCTTATCGGACACACTATTTTTGGCGACGCGACCTGTATTCCGAAACTTCCGGAAGATGAGATTGGTTGCGCGCTCGTCGTTCTGAACCAGAAAATTCTTCACTGCTTCGTGTATCGGAGCTTCAACCGTCGCGCAGAACCGCGTGCCCATATTGATTCCGTCGGCCCCAAGAGCCAGGGCAGCCGCGAGACCACGACCATCGCCGAAGCCGCCGCTGGCCAGCATCGGAACAGAAATCTTGTCTGCCGCGGCGGGAATCAATACCAGACCGGGTACGTCGTCCTCTCCGGGATGTCCTGCGCACTCAAAGCCATCGATCGATACGACGTCGACTCCCATCTTCGCGGCAGACAGGGCGTGCCGAACCGAAGTGCACTTGTGGATGACGACGATGCCGTGGGACTTGAACTCCTCCACATGCTCCTGTGGCCGGGCACCAGCCGTCTCGACTACCTTGATCCCACTTTCGATGATTGCCCTTCGATACTCCGCGTAAGGGGGCGGCGCCACCGAAGGAAGTATCGTAAGGTTGACCCCGAAAGGCTTGTCGGTCATCGACCGGCAGCGATCGATCTCCCGTCGCAAATCGTCGGGGGTCGGCTGGGTCAAAGCCGTGATGACGCCCAACCCGCCAGCATTGGAGACCGCGCTGGCGAGTTCCGCCCGCCCGACCCACATCATGCCGCCCTGCATGACGGGATGGACGACGCCGACAAGCTCCGTGAAGCGGGTTTGGAAAGTCATCCCAAAGCCTCAACGATCGTCACGTTGGCGATGCCTCCGCCCTCACACATCGTCTGGAGGCCGTATCGCTTGCCGCGGGCCCTCAAAGCGTGGACCAAAGTCGAAAGGAGCTTCGTACCAGAGGCGCCGAGCGGATGACCGAGAGCAATTGCGCCGCCGTTGACATTGAGCTTTGCAGGGTCGGCCTCGATCGCCTGAAGCCAAGCAAGCGGTACCGGTGCGAACGCCTCGTTGACTTCGTAAAGGTCGATATCGCCGATCTTCATTCCCGCCTTCGCGAGAGCTCGGCGGGTCGCGTTGATCGGCTCTTCAAGCATGATGACGGGATCGCCGGCGGTCACCGTAAGACCGACGATGCGCGCGATCGGCTTCAGATTGTGTTCTTTGAGAGCCTTCTCGCTAACGACCAGCGCCGCGGAGGCGCCGTCGCAGATTTGGCTTGCATTGGCGGCGCTGACGACACCACCGTCCTTCAGAAGCTTGACCGAGCCGATGGACTCCAGCGAAGCGTCAAATCGAATGCCTTCGTCCACAGTGTGCTCGCCGCCTTCGATCTTCAGCGGAACGATCTCGTTCTTGAAGGCTCCGGATTTCGTTGCCGCTGCTGCGCGTCGATGACTTTCGAGAGCGAACTGGTCCAGTGTCGGCCGATCAAACCCGTATTTCTTTGCGATCATCTCGGCACCCTCAAACTGGCTGAAGGTCTCCACGCCGAAGCGCTTCTGAATGCGGTCGCTGATTGGGCCGGTCCCGATGCCTTCCTTCTGGTGTAGCGAAATGTTCGAGAACATCGGTACGCGGGTCATGCTTTCGGCGCCGGCCGCTATCACGACATCCTGAGTGCCAGACATCACCGCCTGGGCGGCGAACTGAACAGCCTGCTGGGAGCTGCCGCACTGCCTATCGATCGTCACGGCCGGAACGGACCCCGGGAGCCTGGAAGCGAGTACCGCGTTCCGTCCGAAGGCAAACGCCTGCTCGCCGGCCTGCGTTACGCACCCCAGGATTACGTCCTCCACCGCGCTTGGATCGATTCCGGAGCGATCCACGACCGCGTTGAGAGTTTCCGCCGCCATGTTGGCGGGGTGCCATCCGGCAAGCTTGCCGTTGCGCCTGCCACCTGCCGTCCGTACTACTTCGACAATATAAGCTTCTGCCATGGCCTGTTCCTTCATCCGTTTGAACTTCGACGAGCTGCAAACCCAGCAACGCGACGACGCGATTCATCCGAGCTTCCGAGTTCGGCTATGCTTCGCGTCTCCCGCTCCAGCTGTGCTTCCAACGTGCTACCGTAGCTTTCGAGCAAGAGACCGCGTGCGGCGCCGAGCGCCGCCACAGGTTCTGTTACGAGCTTTGCAGCGATCTCGGCACCAGCGGCAACCAACTGCTCGTCCTCAACAATGCGCGTAACGAGACCAATCTGCTCAGCCTCGTCGCTCGATACGCGCCGGTTGGACAGAATAATCTCCTGGGCACGCCTGAGGCCAACCACTCGCGGCAGCAGCCAACTCATTCCTCCGTCCGGGCTGAGGCCCAATGCGGTATAGGCAGCGCTAAAGTGGGCGGAACGCGCCGCCAACGCGAAGTCCCCAATCATTGCCAAGCTCATACCGGCTCCAGCCGCAGGCCCGTTCACGAGGGTGATCAACGGCTTTCGCATACGCATGAGGCGCACGATCGCGGCATGCAGCGTCCCCGCTAGATCCTCCAAGAAGGCCGACACGTCGGCGCCAGCCGCGGCGAAAGCCCCGACGTCGCCGCCTCCGCAGAAGAGCTTTCCGCGCCCAGTCAGAATGACGCATCGAATATCGCCATCTTCATCGCAACGCTCGGCGGCCTTCAGAAGAGCGAGGGCCATGGCAGGGTCAATCGTGTTGCCGTGGTTCGGGCGCGACAAGGTCAACGTCGCGATTCTGTCGACACAGGAGAGCTCGACCGGACCGCTCATGATGGATCCTCCATTGCGCGAACCGCCAGCGCGGCCAGCTCTGGAAACGTCTTTCCGCGCTCGACGGCCTGCGTCGACGAAGCCGTCCCGCGCAACGCGCGGCCGGCTATGCCGTGCATGATCGCCGCAAGCCGAAAGAAGTTGAAAGCAACGTAGAATTGCCAGTCGGCAATCGCGTCGCGACCGGTCGCTCGACAATACCTGTCGATGTAGTCTTCTTCTCTCGGGATATTGAGCGCGGCCAGATCTGCGCCCGCCAGGCCAGCGACGATGTGCGGGGGCATGCGGTACATCATCGCATGGTAGGCGAAGTCGGCAAGAGGATGCCCGAGAGTTGATAGTTCCCAATCCAGCACCGCGATGATCCGCGGCTCGCTCGGATGAAAGATCAGATTGTCGCAACGAAAGTCCCCATGGACGATCGAGGCCTCGTCACCGGATGGAACCCTCCCCGGAAGCTCCTTGACGAGGCGATCCATGTTGGCGTCGCGACCGGCGTCCGGATCTTCCTGATACTGACGCGTCCAGCGACTAATCTGACGCGCGAAGTAGCTACCCGGCCTTCCGTAATCGCCCAAGCCGATCGACGCTGGATCGACGGAGTGGAGTTGCGCGATCACGTCGCACATGGCGTTGAAGTAGGAAGGACGCTCTTCTCGGCCCACTCCGGGGAAGGTCGCGTCCCAGAAAATCCGGCCCTCCACCAACTGCATCACATAGAACTCGCTTCCAATGACGGACCTGTCGGCGCAATGGCCGTAAATGTGCGCCACGGGAAATCCGACCTGCGACAGCGCACGCTGGACGCGTGCTTCGCGGTCGACCGCGTGCGCGCCGGAAACCAACGGTCCTGGTGGTTTTCGTCGAAGCACGTAAACGCCATCCGCGGACTGAAGACGATAAGTCGGGTTCGACTGACCACCTTTGAACTTGGACACGCTTAGCGGACCCCGAAACCCCTCAACGTTAGCCGTCATCCAGCGCGACAAGGCCTCCTCGTCGAGACGATGGGCATCGGAGGGCTCTGCCAATCCGGAATTTGCAGCTTCGTCGAGGGCGCTCACGAGTTTGCCTTTTGCCAGTCACGCTTGATCTTCTTCGCGAGCGACCATTTGTGCACCTCGGTAGGACCGTCGTAGATGCGAAATGCACGAACCTCGCGGAACACCTGCTCGACGATGGTTTCGTTAGTGACACCCGTTCCGCCCATTACCTGGACGCAACGATCGGCTACCCGCATGAGCGCCTCGCTCACCGCGACTTTGGCCATGGAGCTCTCGTTCGTTCCCAGCGAACCAGTGTCGAGCACGCTCGCGCACCAGGAGATCATCAACTCAGCTTGTTTCAGGTCGATGAGGTTGTCAGCAAGCATGAAGCCAACTCCCTCGTGATCGATGAGCGTCTTGCCGAACGCCTGCCTGCGGTTGGCGTACTTGGTCGCGATCTCGTTGGCACGAATGCAGGCGCCGAGCCAGCGCATGCAATGCGACAGCCTGGCCGGCGCAAGCCGGATCTGCGCGTACTTGAACCCCTCGCCCGGGTGTCCGAGCATTTGATCAGCCGGGATGCGCAGATTGCGGATGGTCACGACGGCGTGGCCGCCCGGCATGGAACTGTCGATCGTGTTGGGCACGTGATCGATGGTAATTGCGGGGTCGGGCAGATCGACGAGGAACATGCAGGCGCCCTCCTCGGCCTTCGCCATGACGATGCCGACCTCGGCTCCGCGAGCTCCAGTGATGAAAGCCTTGCGACCATTTACAACCCACTGGTTGCCATCCGGACGACAAGTCGTGGTCATCATCGATGGGTCGGATCCCGCTCCGCCCTCTTCGGCCGGTTCGGTCATGAAGAAGGCGGAACGCGCGCGGCCCGCGACGAGCGGCTTTAGAAAGCGCTCCTTGATCTCGGGCGAGCCGATTTTACCGAGAAGGTACATGTTGCCTTCGTCGGGAGCCGCCGTATTGCATGCGAGAGGACCAAGCGGCGATAGACCCGTCTTGGCCAGAACGATTGCGGTCTCGCTCTGCGAAAGATGTGAACCATCAGCCAGGATATGGGGCGTCAATACGCCCGCAGCCCGTGCCAGCTCACGCAACTCGGTGACCAATTCGTCCTTTGGACAGTCATGATGATCACGGCGAGGATCGCGCTCGAACGGGACCACGACGTCCCGAACGAAGCGCTCGACGCGATCCGCGATCTCTTGAGTACGCTCCGCGCCGACCCCGCTCATTTTGGTGCCATTCGGATGGCGCCATCGAGGCGGATTGTTTCACCGTTCAGCATCGGATTGGCGACGATGGACTCGACCATCTGAGCGAATTCGGACGGATGACCGAGCCGGCTCGGAAAGGGGACCTGCTTGCCCAGCGACTTCTGCGCCTCTTCCGGAAGCGACATCAACAGCGGGGTAAGGAAGATGCCTGGCGCAATCGTCATCACTCGAATGCCGTAACGCGCGAACTCACGGGCAAGGGGCAGCGTCATGCCGACAATTCCACCCTTTGATGCTGAATAGGCGGCTTGGCCGATCTGGCCATCATATGCAGCAACACTGGCCGTGTTGACGATAACGCCCCGCTCCTCACCGACAGTCTCGGACGCATGAAGGCGGGCGGCGAACTTCGAGAGCACGTTGAAACTGCCGATCAGATTGATGTTGATGGTCCTGGCGAAGTCGCGCAGCGGCAGCGCCTTGCCGTCTCGACCGATCGCTTTACCGGGCGGTCCGAGGCCGGCACAATTGACCAGGATGCGCGCCTTTCCGTGCATGCGCTCTGCTGACTCGAGCGCCTGTTCGACGCCGTCTTCGTCAGTCACGTCGGCCTTGATGAAGAGCCCCCCGATGGTCTTGGCGTGAGCCTCACCCAGCTCGGTGTTGAGGTCCAGAATGGCAACCTTGGCGCCCGCGGCCGCCAGTAGCTCCGCTGTCGCGCCGCCAAGACCAGAAGCGCCGCCGGTCACAATTGCGGCTGTTCCCTTGATTTGCATGATTTCCCTGTCCTTTCCGATGTTCAGATTTCGATGGCCATTGCCGTCGCTTCGCCGCCCCCAATGCAGAGGCTGGCCACGCCGCGCTTTAGCCCCCGCGCCTTGAGTGCGGCCACCAACGTGACAATGATTCGGGCGCCACTTGCGCCGATGGGATGGCCAAGGGCGGTCGCACCGCCGTTGACGTTGAGTTTCTCGGCCGGAATGTCGAGCTCACGCGCAGCGATCATCGCCACAACGGCAAATGCCTCGTTGATCTCGTAGAGATCGACGTCCGAGGCGCCCCACCCCGCTTTGGCGAGGGCCTTCTGAATTGCCGGCGCGGGAGCGGTCGTGAAAAGAGCCGGCGCCTGAGCATGCGCTGCGTGCGCACGGATCGTGGCGGCGATTGGAAGCCCCAGCTTCTCGGCGATGCTTCGGCGGGTCATCACGAGGGCAGCGGCTCCATCAGAGATGGACGACGCGTTGGCAGGGGTGATCGTGCCGTCAGCCGCGAACGCGGGCTTCAGGAGCGAAATCTTCTCGGGCTTAGCCTTTCCTGGCTGCTCGTCCGTGTCTACGACCGATCCATTCTTGCCGGCCGCCGACACGGCTACTATCTCGTCGGCAAATGCGCCGCTGAAGATTGCCGTCCGAGCTCGATCCAAGGACCGGAGCGCATATGCATCTTGTGCGTCGCGACCGAACTGAAACTCGCGCGCAGCATCTTCCGCGAAGGCGCCCATGGCCTTGCCTGGAGTGTACGCATCCTCCAATCCATCCATCATCATCGTATCCACGACGCGATCGTGCCCGATGCGCGCGCCGCCGCGATGTTTGGGCAGGGCATATGGAGCATTCGTCATGCTCTCCATGCCACCTGCGACGACAACGTCGGCGGAGCCCACGGCGAGCGCGTCATGGGCCAAGATCGCGGCTTGCATACCCGAACCGCACATCTTGTTGACAGTGGTCGCCTGCGCGCTCAGCGGCAATCCCGCCCCCAACGCGACTTGCCGTGCGGGAGCTTGACCAAGCGCGGCCGGCAGCACGCATCCCATCACGACCTGATTGACCCGCTCCGCCTCGATGCCAGCACGTTCGACTGCCGCTTTCGTTGCCGCCGCACCGAGCTCGGTGGCCTTGAAGCGCGCAAGCGCCCCCTGAAAGGACCCGATGGGCGTACGCGCGTAGCTCGCGATAACAACTGGATCGGACATGGACATGGAGACCTTCCGTTAGTTTCGAAACTGGTCGCGCGCTGCCGCCTCTCGGGCGAGTTCGCGCGCAATGACCATTCGCTGGATGTCCGAGGTGCCTTCGTAGATCTGGCAGACGCGCACATCTCGATAGATCTTGGCGACGGAGAAATCCTCCAGATAGCCGTAGCCACCGAACGTCTGCAGCGCACCGGAGACCACCGCCTCGGCCGTTTCGGATGCGACGAGCTTGGCCATTGACGCTTCTTTTAGACACGGCAGAGCCGCGTCCTTCATTGCGGCTGCATGCAACACCAGTTGATGAGCCGCTTCCAACCGGGCGGAGAGATCCGCAAGACGAAATCCGACGGCTTGATGCGAAATGATTGGAGCGCCGAAGCTCTTTCGCTCGCCCGCATATCTCGCAGCCGCTTCGAGAGCCGCACGAGCCATTCCAATACATTGGGCGGCGATGCCTATGCGGCCAGCCTCAAGATTGGAGAGCGCGATTGAATAACCAGCCCCCTCCTGACCAAGTCGCATCTCTCCTTCGACGTACACGTCGTCGAACCGTAGAGCGCATGTGTCTGACGCAGCTTGTCCTAGCTTGCTCTCAATCCTTTCGACGCTGTAACCCGGGCTGTCCGTGCGGACGAGAAAAGCTGTGATACCGCGCTTGCCTGCAGAAGGATCTGTGACCGCGAACACGATCGCGAGGCCAGCGGTTCGACCGGACGAGATGAACTGCTTCGCACCGTTAAGCTTGTAACCAGAGCCTGCACGGGTCGCCCGCGTCCTCAACGCAGAAGCGTCAGAACCTGCCTCTGCCTCCGTAAGAGCGAAGGCGCCGATCATTCGACCGGAAATGAGCGAAGGCAGAAAGCTGGCTCGCTGTGCCGGCGTGCCGTCCTTCAGGAGGCCAGATACGATCAGGCTGTTCTGGATGCTGAGGATGGTCGATAGCGCGCCGTCCGCTGCCGCGATTTCGATGAGCGAAGCTGCATAGGAGACGTAGTCAGCGCCCGCTCCGCCCTCTTCTTCGGGCGCGATCATTCCCATGAGACCAAGACCCGCGAGCTCTTCAAAGAGCTGCGCTGGATATCCTTTGGCCTGCTCGAACTCGCGTGCGCGGGGAGCAATTCGCTCTTGGGCGAATCTTCGCACCTCATCGCGTATTGCCGTCTGTGTTTCATTGAGGATCACGACGCGCACCCCGTCGAGTTTTCGCCGGAGGTCGCACCACGGCAACTGAGCGCGAGCACGAAAGCGGCTCCCGGGAAGAGCGATGAAATCATTGTTTTCATTGCTATTTTACCGATGTTATCGGCTCCTCCCCGGCGAAACGTCCGCGCTTCTGAATTGGCGCTAAAAGTGATATTGACGTCATATTACTGAATTGGCAGCCTCGTCAAGCTGAGTTCGCAAATCGGCTTGCGACCGGGGGCGCAGGCTGACGCTTAGGCGCGCGAGACAGCGCGCCCTGTCACGGAGCTGGAATAAGAGGCCGGGCCGGCTTCATTGAATCCGAGATGCGCGCCAGGCATCGACGGCGGCGACGCTCGATGAGTGCGGGGCCAGTCCATCGACGCAGAGCTCGATGCCTGTCACGTAGGTTGATTCATCAGAGGCGAGAAACAGGACAGCTTTTGCGATCTCATCGGCGGTGCCGCTGCGATGCATCGGAATTACCGCGTGTGCCTGGGCGTTCGCCTGCTTGATCATCTCCTCGCTCATTCCCGTCTTACGCGCGAGATCCGTGTCCATCAGACCCGGCGCCATGGCGTTCACCCGAATTCCCTTCTCGGATAGTTCCCCCGTGAGGGTCCGTGCCAAGGAGCGAATTGCCGCCTTCGTCGCCGAATAGACGCTCGTAAAGGGACGTCCTTGTTTACCGAGGGTTGAGGTGTTCAGGATCACCGAGCCGCCGCCAGTCATGAGCGGGAGCAGTTTCTGCACCGTAAAATAGGTGCCCTTGAAATTAGTATTGACCGTGAAATCGAAATCCTCCTCCGACATCGGCTCGAACAAGCCTGGCCGCCCGCCGCCGGCATTCGCGAAGATGATGTCGACGCGACCATGCTTGCCTTCGACATGAGCACGAAGCGACTCGATATCTGCGATCTTGGAGATGTCGACGCAGACTGTATCGACGTCATCCCCGATGGCCTGCCTCGCATCGGCTGGACGAAGTGCAAAGGCGATCGAGGCGACGCTGTCCACCGCCAGCGATGCTAGTTTCTCCGATGTGCACGTGATCGCCCAGACCATCACGACAGCGCTTTACGGAATGGTGCCGCCCTTCTGCGAGCGGGTTATGCGTCCCGCCGACAGTAGCGAGGCCGAGAGGCAACTCACGATCTTGTTTCGCTCTTATCTCGTCGCGACGCAAAGCGGCAGATGAGTTCTGCCCTGGGACGACACCTCTTCAATTCGGGGCGTCGGTGGTCTCTTGAGCCACCCCAAACACGCCCCGATACCAGACCTTCGCGCAGTGCGAGCCTATGTGCTCGATCTCAGCATCGGTCGGATCTTTCGGCGCTAGATCAAACTTCATGTAGGCAATCTGCTCCATCGTAGAACCGAGCACCTCTGCAGCCATTTCCGGATCTAGTTCACGACTTAGTTCACCCAGTCCTTGCAGTCGTGTTAGCCAGGTTGTGGTTCGTCTCACGAAGCGGCTTCGTTCCGAGACGTAGAGAGATAGGAATGTGGCCTTCTCACCTCGAGCCGCCGCTTCGCGCATGACCCGCAATAATTTGCGGTGCCGAGCATAGATCTTGAGATAAGCGATCGTGTTTTCGATGAATTCCGCTTCGGTCGCTTTCAGTGAACGTCCGATCCGGCGCTTGCTCGCAACGTAGATCTCATCGACCAGCGGCCGCAGCACGGCCAGCAGAATCTCGTCTTTGTTTCGAAAGTGCCGATAGAAGTTGCCGTAGGATGTGCGGGCAGTCTTGACGATGTCCTCTACCCTGGTGGCCTCGTACCCTTTGCGCGCGAAGACTCGCGCCGAAGCATCCAGGAGGCGTTGGCGCATCGCCGCCCCTTTCGCCGTGGCGGGGGCCAAGGGCTCCAACGCAGAATCATCGGTATCCAGCATTTGCAACCCTTAGCATTGGGGCCGCTTGACCACCAGCCCACAATCAGTAATGTGACATCAATATCAGTTCTTATTCAAGCCCGAACTTCAAGTAAATCCAAGGGGAGGAAGGCAGGAAAGGCGTTGCCCGACTTACCGGAATAGCCAGCAACGCGTCGTTGCGAGATGGGCCGACATCGAGCGATCACTCGACGATCACGAACCTCGCCAGCCAATCCCGTTCGAAATCCAACACCGCCGCTTCCTCGGAAGGGCGACATCCAGGGAGTGTTTATGTATCCGGGGATCCACGCGCTTACAAATCCGGACCGCCCTGCCCTCATCATGACGGCGACCGGTGAGGTCGTGACCTATGCCGAACTAGAGGATCGGTCACGGCGAGTTGCGAACTGGCTCTTTGACGCGGGCCTGCGGCCCGGCGATGTGGTGGGCATACTCTCGGACAACAGCCCTTGGATCTTCGATATCTACTGGGCCACTCAGCGTTCGGGTCTGTACCTGATGCCTATAAACTACCGATTGAGTCCGGATGAGGTAGATTACATGCTCGCCAACTCCGGCGCTGCCGCTTTATTCGTGGGCCGGGGCGGAGTTGAGACGGCCTCAAGAATTGGCGGGCATGACCAGCTCAAACGTCGCGTCAGCCTCGAAGGAGATCTGCCCGGTTACGAGTCGTACCAGCAAGTACTGAAAGCTGCTCGCACGACCATGCCATCGTCACAACCTCGTGGCGCCGACATGCTCTACTCTTCCGGCACAACCGGAAGGCCCAAAGGCGTAAAGCATGCGTTGCCGGAACGACAGGTTTCCGAGCCAGGCGACACCATGGTGCAGATGTTCTCATCGAACTTCGGATTCGATGCGAGAACTATCTACTTGTCTCCTGCGCCTCTCTATCATGCAGCGCCGCTCCGAACCTGTGCCACCGTCCAAGCGTTGGGCGGTACCGCGCTGGTCATGGACAAGTTCGACGCCGAAGCGGCTTTGGCTGCCATCCAACACTACAAGGCGACCCACAGTCAGTGGGTCCCAACGATGTTTGTGCGGATGCTTAAACTGCCAGAGTCAGTTCGCGGCCGGTATGACATCAGCAGTTTGCAGATCGCTATTCATGCGGCCGCACCTTGTCCCGTTGAAGTCAAACGAGAGATGATGACGTGGTGGGGGCCGATATTGTGGGAGTATTACTCCGCCACTGAGATGAACGGCATGACCGTTATCGGGCCCGAGGAGTGGCTCAGAAAGCCCGGCTCCGTCGGTCGCGCCGTGCTTGGGACAATTCATATCTGCGACGAGGAAGGCGGTGAGCTTCCGACGGGGCAGACGGGCATCATCTATTTCGAACGCGACAGGTTGCCATTTGTCTACCATGACGAAGCGGAAAAGACTCAAGCCGCGCAACATCCTGCACATCGTTATTGGACGACGGTCGGCGATATCGGACACGTCGATGCGGACGGTTTTGTTTTCCTGACCGACCGCAAAGCGTTCATGATCATTTCGGGTGGTGTCAACATATACCCTCAAGAAATTGAGAACGTTCTAGTCGTTCATCCCGCTATCGCAGACGTGGCCGTCATCGGCATTCCAGATCCAGAAATGGGCGAACAAGTGAAGGCCATCGTGCAACTCATGCCCGGCATCGAAGGCAGCGACAACTTGGCTCAAGAGATCGTCGCCTTCGTGAAAGATCGTGTTGCCAGCTACAAGGCGCCCCGCAGCGTCGACTTCGTGCATGAAGTCCCGCGTTCACAAACGGGCAAGCTCATGAAACAGGAGTTGCGCAAACGATATTGGCCGGAGAAAGCGGCCTAGCAATTTGCTATCACGGCGACAAACTGTTCGAAAACAGAGAGCGCGAGCGACCGGATCATAGGCCGCCCGCGCGGACACTCGGCAACAGCACAGGGCCGCTTCTTTTCACAGGCCGCCCCGATATGATCAGCTAGGAGATGCGGGGCGGCATTCTAATGGCGACCCATCGACATGCCTTGGCGCTCGGTGAATGTCTCTTCGAATGCGTTGATAGACGCATTCGGCAATCTGGGCCACACTGCTCGACAACTGTCATATTGGCGCACAATTGCAAATAGGCGCCTACACGCAGCGGCCGAATAGACCTATCGCCGGTCTCTCCAAGAACCCACGATCGCCGCAAGCGTCAATTCTTCCGGCTCGCGAACCATTGAAGGGGTCCTCGAAAACCGCGGCGCCGGCGCAGGCTGCAGGACCCCGTGGCGAGTGAGGAAGACTTCACGCGAAACCATGTGCTCGTGTCGCGAGGATTCCGTCATCGTCAGGACCGGGGCGAAACAAACGTCGGTGCCTTCCATGATCCTGCACCACTCCTCGCGCGTCTTGCTCTTAAAAACTTCTGTAAGTTTCTGCTTCAGTTTTGGCCAGGCTGCGGGATCCATCTGAGCATCGAAATCGGGATCAAGCAGGCCTGCATACCGTCGCAGGAGCGCGTAGAATTGCGGTTCGATGGATCCAATCGAGACAAAGCTGCCGCAAGCGCATTCGAAGACTCCGTAGAAATGCGCGCCTCCGTCCAGCATGTTTTGCTCGCGACCTTCGACCCAATTGCCCGTAGCGCTCATATCGAAGAACATGGTCATCAACGAGGCCGCTCCGTCGCACATTGCGGCGTCAACGATTTGCCCCTTGCCCGACTTTTTCGCCTCCATCAAGGCGGCAAGGAGTCCGACGACGAGATAGAGCGCACCTCCGCCGAAGTCACCAACCAGATTGAGCGGCGGGATGGGTCTTTCGCGTGGGCCGATCGCGGCGAGCGCGCCGGTGATCGAGATATAGTTGATGTCGTGACCGGCTGCATTAGCGAGTGGCCCATGTTGGCCCCAACCCGTCATCCGTCCGTACACAATCCGAGCATTGCGATTAAGAATCACATCGGGACCGAGCCCCAAGCGCTCCATCACGCCTGGACGGAAACCCTCGACGAGAGCGTCAGCCGTGCTGAGAAGCTCGATGACCTCACCTCTGCTCCTGTCATCCTTCAAGTCGACATCGACCCATTTACGACCGCGCGCTGCAACTCCCTTCAAGTTTCGGGGAGCACCAATACGGTCAAGAGTCACAACTTCGGCTCCCATATCCGCCAACATCATGCAGGCGAATGGGCCGGGACCGATGCCGGCGAATTCCACCACACGAACTCCGGCAAGTGGGCCCCCGGCTTCAGCCGTCTTCGAGCCCGAAGCAGCAACCATGTTGCATCTCCCATCAGACATTTCTTTCATCGCCAATTGCTTGCGTAGTGAATGCGGCTATCCGAGTTCGAGCTCGGCTGCCATGGCGATCGCAACAGATGTTCGTTGCCGGCCTTGCCATTCGGTACGGACCGCACCGCCCTACGACTACGGCAGTCATCAGTTGCGCCTCCATTTGGGAGCGAGTTTGAGAACAGGTGTATCGCCCGGCGCGGGCTTGACCAAGAACCCCATCCTAGTAACATGACGTCAATGTCATATGCCGACAGCGTTTGTCAAACAATTACATGTAATTGATATTGCTTTGATAAATCCGGAAAATGCGGGAACTCTCGTGACTGATCTTAAGCGCCATCTTTGGCTGGTGTGACAGCTTCAGGCACGTTTGAGCGTCCAATGATCAACTAGAAACTTGACAGGAGGAACGATTGAATATGCGAGGCTTAATGCTTTTTGCCGCCGCCGCTACCGGCATCACGATTGGTTCTCACCAAGCAATGGCCCAGAAGCAGTACGGTCCGGGCGCGAGTGATACCGAAATCAAGATCGGAAATATCCTCCCCTACAGCGGGCCCGCCTCCGCCTACGCCATCGTAGGAAAGATCGCTTCTGCCTACGTGACGATGATCAACGAAAAGGGCGGAATCCACGGACGAAAGATCAATTGGATCTCGTATGACGACGCCTACAGCCCGCCGAAGACAGTCGAGCAGGCCCGCAAGCTGGTTGAAAGCGACGAAGTTCTATTCCTCTACCAGACGCTCGGTGTTCCACCGAATCTTGCCATCATGAAGTACATGAACCAGAAGAAAGTGCCGCAGCTCATGCTCGCCACCGGGGGCACGAGGTTCGGCGAGGATCCGAAAACGTTTCCATGGACGATGCCCTTCAATGCATCTTACCAATCGGAAGGCCGCATCTACGCAAAATGGATTTTGAAGGAGCATCCCACCGCCAAGGTGGCCGTCCTCGTTGTCAACGACGAGTACGGCAAGGATATCTACAAAGGCGTGAAGGATGGACTCGGCGACAAGACCTCGATGATCGTCGCTGAGGCGACCTACGACTTTAGTGACCCCACGATCGATTCACAGATCGTCAAGCTGAAGGCATCAGGAGCAGATTTGCTGCTCAATCTCAGCCAGCCCAAGTTTGCCGCGATGGCGATTCGAAAGATGGGCGAGTTGGATTGGAAGCCCGTCCATATCCTGAACAACGTTTCGACCTCGGTAGGAGCGGTGATAAAGCCGGCCGGCCTCAACTACGCGCAAGGCATCATCAGCGCTGGCTACTACAAGGACCCCACGGACCCTCTTTGGAAGAACGACCCTGCCATTCAAGAATGCGAGCGTTTCTTGCAAAAGTACGCACCTGATGCAGATCGCAACAGCAATCTCGTCACCTACTCTTATGCAGCTCTTCAGACACTCCAGTATATTCTCGAGCAGGCGGGAGACAACCTGACCCGCGAGAACATCATGAAGGTCTCAGAGAGCCTGAATGGCTTCGCACCCTCGACTTTGCTGCCCGGAATCACTCTGAACACGTCGCCTACCGATCACTTCCCGATCGAGCAGATGCAGTTGATGAAGTTTGAGGGAGATAATTGGATCACCTTTGGTCCGATCATAGAAGGCAAGTTGTCGAACTAAGCATATGCGAGCCGCACGGATCTGAAGGTCCGTGCGGGTTTTTGACTGCGCTCCGTTCTCAGACAGTCATCTGCGAAATGGTCGTTAGGAGAGAAGGGTGGACTCGTCGAAGCAACTGGCACTGTTTCAGGATCGCCTCGCCTTACCGTTGATCGCGGCTCCGATGTTTCTCGTCTCGGGCATCGAGCTTGTCGTGGCGGCCAGCCGAAACGGCGTGATCGGTTCGTTTCCTACCGTGAACTGTCGTAGCCCCGACGAACTCGATGACTGGCTCACCGCGATCAATGAACGTCTGCATCGCCACAGCTCCGAAACCGGCCGACACCATGCACCAGTCTGCCCAAATCTGATCGTGCACAAATCTAATGCGCGCCTCGAGGACGATCTGCGCGTCGTCCTTAAGCACAATCCGGAGATGATCATCACATCGGTCGGATCCCCCACGCCAGTACTTCGACCGCTCCAGGACGCAGGTGCACTGGTTCTCGCCGACGTGGCATCTATTCGGCACGCCGAACGAGCCGCGGAGGCGGGCGTCGACGGGCTGGTGCTATTGACTGCAGGAGCTGGCGGCCAAACGGGCTGGCTAAATCCGTTTGCATTCGTCCGCGCGGTACGCACTTTCTTCGACGGCGTGGTCGTGCTCGCCGGCGGCATTAGCGATGGGGTGGCTCTCAGGGCAGCGCTGACTCTGGGCTGCGATCTCGCCTACATGGGGACTAAGTTCATCGCGACACATGAGAGCATGGCGGACCAACGGCACAAGCGAATGCTCGTCGAGAGTAATGCCGATGACGTCCTTCTGACGACTGCGTTCACAGGATTGCAGACCAACATGTTGCGGCCATCGATCGCGGCCGCAGGTCTCGATCCCGATAACCTGCCCCCGCACGGTGCAATTGAAATTGGCAACGACATCGACATCGTCGCACGGGAAGCGCAGCCAAAGCGGTGGCGCGATATTTGGAGCGGCGGACATTCGACTTCAGGGATCAAGAGTGTCGTGTCTGTCGACGAATTGATCATGCAGACAGGCATGGAGTTCCGCGGCCAAGCAAAATGACCCCGCACCTCTCGACCACAATGCCAATTGCGGGCAGCTTTTGCTGATTTCCCGACAAAGTTCGAATGCCCACAAGAGGTGGCAACATGTCACTCCATACATTCCCAAGCGTTTGCGAGCAGACACTACGTGCGCTTTCACGCTTCCCGTCCAAGACGGCCTTTAGTTGGCCCGGCGGGACGCTCAGCTATGGAGGCGCCCTTGATCTAATCGGACGCATGCAGAGCGTTTTCATGCAGCTCAAACTCGCTCCGGGGGCACGGGTTGCGCTTCTTACCGCAAATCGTGCAGAGACCTGGTGCGCGAGCATTGCCGCACAGCTCTGCAGATTAGCCATCACTTGGCTTCACCCTCTCGGGTCGCTTCACGATCAACTGTTCCAACTGGAGGACTCCGAGTCCGTGATGCTCGTCGTCGACGCCGCAGCATTCCACGACCGAGGCGGCGAACTCGCTGCGAGAGCTAACGGACTGAAAGCCATATTCACTGTGGGTCGCGCCGAATATGGCACAGATATTCTCAAGACCATCGATGTCGCAGGACATGCAACGCCAAGAAATTTCGCGGAATCCGACGATATCTGCATACTCAACTATACAGGCGGCACCACAGGAAGGTCGAAAGGGGCGCTGCGATACCATCGCCAATATGGCGGATTCGCCAGTGCGATCCTGGCAGACTTTGAGATTCCGGAGGCCGCGCGATATCTTGCCGTCGCTCCGATCAGCCACGTCGCAGGAACCAAGATTCTTCCGACGCTGATGACTGGCGGCACCGTTCACATGCTTAAGGGCTTTGATCCGGACGCTGTACTACGGACCATAGAGCGTGAACGCATCAACTTTACCCTCTTCGTCCCAACCATGATCTATGTCCTGCTCGACCATCCCGCGCTCTCCAAAGCCGATCTTTCGTCGCTGGAACTCGTGCTTTATGGCGCATCTGCGATGTCCACGAGCCGCTTGGTCGAAGGCATCGAACGAGTCGGACCGGTGTTCTCCCAGCTTTATGGTCAGACCGAGTGCTATCCCGTTTCGGTGTTGCGCAAGGCAGACCACGATTTGAAGACGCCTGAGCTTTTCCTGTCCTGCGGTTTCCCGATATCTGTTTGCGACGTCAAGATTCTCGACGAGAACGATCAAGAGGTCGCAATGGGAGAAGCTGGTGAGATCTGCGTTCGAGCGCCGCACGTAATGGCCGAATACTGGAAGCAGCCAGACATCACTGCCGAAACGCTGAGGAATGGCTGGCTTCATACTGGCGATATCGCCCGCCAAGACGAACGTGGCTACATGTTCATCCTTGATCGCAAGAAGGACATGATCGTTTCTGGCGGATTTAACATCTTTCCTCGTGAGATCGAGGACGTTCTGTCAGAGCATTCCGACGTTGCACAGGTTGCAGTCGTTGGCATTCCCGACGACAAGTGGGGAGAGGCCGTCACAGCGATCATCGTTCCGCATGAAGGCTCAGCCCCCGATCCGGACGAGTTGATCAACCTAGTAAAGTCACGCAAGGGATCTGCGTATGCACCGAAGCAGGTTCAGTTCGTTAAGCAACTCCCCATGACCGGCGTCGGCAAGGTCGACAAGAAGGTCCTCCGAGCGGCCTTCTGGGCTGGACGCGACCGCCTCGTCGGCTAGCACGCCGGTCACACGCCGGGCGGAGAGGTCAAGGGAAAGCTGGCCGAACGCTTCCGTCGTCTCTGCGCGTCTGTTCAAGCAGGCGTTGTAGACAACTGTCGCGGGTCTCCTCGTTTCGCGCTGCAACCGATGCCTGGAACAGCGCTCGAGCCTTGGTTGTGCGCCCTGGCGTTCTGGGACGAAACGTTGAACTGGCCGCCCCCAAATAGAGTTCGCTACCCGGCGCGAGATCGCTTTGCCCATAGCAAATGCCAGGGACCGCCAGAGGCCAAACCATATCGAGGAAGCGCCTGAAAGGTCCCGCGCCCAAGATCTCCGCGGATTCAAGCAGCAGCCGTAGCTGTGAACCACAGTATTGACGCGAGCGGTGCGACGACAAGAAAGTACAGAGCGAGCGCGGGAACGCAGCGCTAGCGATTGGAGCTCCAGTTCACGAACGCCCCGAAGTGAACGCGCGACGTCTTTCGACTGGCGCCGAACGGAACGGTCGATGCGGATCCAGCTTTGATCATCGCGGTCGGCGTCTACCCACCGCTCCGCGGCACGCTACATCGCTTCGACAAGGATCAGGCGCTGCTCTACACTCGCAGCAGCGTCGAATTCTTTAGTACATGCCCTGGAATGTACGTGCCGCGTCTTTTGTTGCTGCGATGCCAAGCTTTGGGTCAGCCGCTTCAGCATGTAGCGGAAGAGATGCTCGCGCTCACCAAGATGAATTGGAACAACACGTGGTTCGACAACGGTCTGCCGATAACGATCGCGGCGGCAAGGCAGGTTGGCGAGGTGCTGAAGTACGCTCCCGAAGGACTGGATATCGCGCCGAGATACAGCTTCTACACGGGCGGAACTTGTCTGAACGCGAGTTGGAAATGTATCAATGAGACATCCCTCGCGTCGAAACGTCGATCGGTCAAGTCTTGGGAAATCGAAGGGTTGCGCTGGATATGGTAGCGGGGGAGCGCTACCGCCTTTCCCCACACCTACCAAACCTACGATATCTCATCCAATCCTTTGCATGTGGCATGTGATGAGCCCGCAGCGAAGTCAGCTCTTACGCGCCCCGCTGCTTCGATCCGTTGCATCGCAGATCGACCAGCACCAAGGCGCAATCCTTCGACTCGATCAGGATGTCGGGCATTGCCCTCGCGGTTCCAGGTCCTTGTCATGATTTCGTTAACTCCGCACAATGGGGATGGGATTTATCACCGCGGCTTCGCTTCTGCTCCCGACAGCATAGCCTTGAAGGTGATTTCGATGAGTTGTTCAGGAAAGGCCAGTCTCGGCACACCGATCAGGTTGCTGGCGCACCGAGGTCGCGCCGTGCCGTAGGCCTCCTTGCGCACCTTGCCCGCAGCGGCGAATGCGGCGTCGACATCGAGGACATAGAGTGTCTCCTCGACGACGTTGTCCAGCGTTGCGCCGAAGCGTGCCAAAAGCTTGACGGCATTCGCGTAGGTCGCCCGCATCTGCTGTTCCATCATGGAGAACTCGGCCGGCTTGCCGAGTTCATCGAGAGAAGCAGGCGCGATCAGGGTCCCCTTCTCGTCGTGGCTGAGCTGGCCGGAGACATGGATCGTGTTACCAACCTTAATCGCTTGTGCGTATCCGTAGGCATCTTCCCACGGCACACCGAAATAGGCGGCCTCCTTACCATTTACTGCGGTTGTGCTTACGTCGTTGCTTTGCATATCGAGCCTCCCGGCTTCTCAAGCTGGCATCGCGTCTCGGTGGCGGCACTGAAAGTTTCGGTACGACGATGTTTTGGACAATGACCTTGCAACGCCGGCGAGGGAAATCACCTCTCACCATAGAGTCGATAGACGATCGTTATTGCCACCTCGCCGCATGACGCCGTAGCGAGGAACGCCACCAGCCGCGTCTGCAGAGATGCCCGTTGCCGCCCTTGGACCAGTCGAGGTTGCGCGTGCCAACGCGCCGCTGTCCTCGGCCATGACGCCGCTCCTACGGTGGATTTGGCGTGCGCCCGTCCCCGACCGGATGCCAGACCGAGTAAGAGGGAAAGACATCGCCATTTTGCAGATGGGGCAGGATGCCTACAGAAAAAATTTCGGATATGCGGAATTGCGTTACGTGGGTAACCATCAAGCTGTTCTTGTATACTCAGGTCTGGTGGTGGCACAGCCAAGTCCCCCGACCCGCCACTCGATCCGAGCTGACCCGGACGCTCCTCGACCTTGGCCAATCGACGAGTGATGGTCGAACCGTTGACGCCGCTGTTATTTCGGCGAGCTGAGGCGTTCCCATCAGGCAAGACTGCATCGAGACGTCAGCGAAGTCCGAGGTGGTGACGGTCTGCTCGTGGCAGTTTGCCAGGAGAGACAGACTGCAGAGCACGGTAATGATCTTGATCACGAGAAAGCGCCCTCACCGCGTTAAGCATTGGCACCAATGGCCCTCTGAGTCGCGGGCACCTTGTCCCGCTGCTCGCTGACGGAATCGGCCGGGGAGAAGACGCTGTCGTATATCGCGCGGGCCTCTCGAATGAGGCGGACTCGCTCGCGCTTGGATTTTGAGACAAATCGGATAACCTCGCCCATAATCTCTCCTGAATTATACTCGTCATCCTCGTGCTGACGTGGGATTGTTGAACGCCGACTTTGAAGCCCGCTGGTGGTCACGAAGGATTAAGAACGCGTGACGGGCAGGCCTTGGTCTGGTCGGCCGAGATCGCTTAAAGAACTCTGCCTGCACCGTTGCCCGTCCATCTCCTGTGCGCGGCCAACGGGTTTCTGCCGATCAAGGTGCGCGCTTTCATTGACCTTGCGGCGCCGAGGCTGAAGAGAGCCTTCGCGGGGCTCCAACCGCCTGCTTTCTAGGTGGGAGATGTGCGCTTTGGCCCAAAGGATCGCCCGGAGTATGGCGACCTCAATTCGGCTCGCCGAGCACGAAAGTGAAGGGCACAACGAAGAGCTCATCGCCCTGGTCGTCGCTGACATGCAGGACCCAGTCACGCCAATCCTCGAGGCTGCGCTGGCTAGTTAAGGATTGCACGACACGGGCCGCGTAATCGTGCGCCTCAGCAAGATCGTTCACCACGGCGCCACGGCGATCGACGAAAACCTTCTTCGTGTTCGAGAAGTGGAAATATACTTGGGTCATGTTCAACCTCCTTCAAATGCGACGGTTCGCAACCCGTGTTGTGGAACAGGCGGACCGTCTCGCCGTCAGCGACTGCTACTGTCGCACCGGTAGGTAGAATCATCCAAAGGCCTCCACGATCCCGCATAAACACCCGCGGGCTATGATACTTGCATGCCGGCGCTCTGCGGCGCCTCTTCGCAAAGCTCCCGGCGCGAAGCCCCCCAGAGCACGGCAGTCCCAACGACGGCCGAAAGAATCGACGCGGCGAACACGGCGATCTTGGCAGCCGAGAAGTCAGTGGCGCTTGGAAACGCCTGCCCGGCGATGAAGAGCGACATCGTGAAGCCGATGCCAGCGAGGGCTCCCGCCCCCGCCAACTGCCACCACGTGTACTCCGCCGGCTTGACGGCTATGCCCGCGCGTACGGCCACGGCGGCCGCGATGAAGACACCGACCGGCTTTCCTATGGCGAGGCCGACGACGATCGCGGCCATGAGCCAACCATGCCCAACGAAGACGCCCGGGTTGATCGTCACGCCCGCATTAGCAAGTGCGAAGATCGGAAGCACAGCGTAGCTCGACCGCGCGCCGGCGTGCCGCAGCAGCCGGTCGGCGGGCGCTTCAAGTCTGTCGTAGATCGCGTCGAGCGCGTGTAGCGCCGGGGTGGAGGGGCCATGCCTGAGAACCTCGCCCTCGTGCCGGGCCTCGGAGGCGATGATGGTGCTGGCCTGCGTCATCAGGGCAGCCAAGTCGGCGGGCGGGCGCGTCGGAATGAACAGCGCGAGGACAACGCCGGCCAACGTAGCGTGGAGTCCGCCCGCGTAGACGAACGCCCACAACGCGACGCCCAACACGATGTAAGGCGAGAGAAGGTAGACCTTCGACCAGCTGAGCAGCGCCAGTGCGACGACCACCGCCGCAGCCGCGGCCAGGCAGCCCGGATGGATATCGCCGGAGTAGAACACAGCGACGACGACGATCGCACCGATGTCGTCGACGATGGCCGCAGCCGTGAGGAAGATGCGCAGCTCGACGGGGACGCGGTCCCCCATCAGGGCGATCAAGGCGATCGCGAACGCAGTATCGGTCGCCATTGGAACGCCCCACCCGTGCGACCACGGCCCCACAGGGATAACCAGCGCATACAGAAACGCCGGCACGACCATGCCGCCGATCGCGGCCGCGATCGGAAGCGCAGCGGAGCGGCGGCTTGCGAGGTGGCCGACTGTCATCTCGCGCTTCACTTCCAATCCCACGACGAGGAAGAACACCGTCAGCAGGCCGTCGTTGACCCAATGGAGGATGGACATCCGAAAGGCTGCGTTGCCCAAGCTTACGCCGAACTCCCGGCGCCAGAGCGCCTCGAACGCCGGTCCGATCGGCGAGTTCGTCAAGACGATCGCCGCCACGGTCGCGAGGACGAGCAAAATGCCGGCAGACGGCCCCCAGCTCGCGAAGTCCAGGGCTGCCGTACGGACGCGGTGGCCGAGCGTGCCAAGCATCGCATCGACGAGAGAGCTCTCATCCCAGGGCCCGTCGTAGCGCCGCCGGTTGATGTAGAAGGCCGGCGTGAATCTCACCCCGCTTGCGCGTGAGCTTGCGACGTCCGCCTCCACCCTCGCCCTCGCGCGCCGCATGGCGTCGCTGTCGCCGAGCGCGAATTCAGCGTTCACGCTGAGGTCGGCGGCCACCGCGACGAGGTCGTCCTCTGTGAGCTGCATCGACCTCGTCATCAGCTTGATGTGCGCGGACCAGAACGCCTCGGGCGTCTGGGCAAGCTCAACGGCGTAGCAGACGCGGTCGCCGAGTTGGTCGCGTGCTTGCGCGATGCGGTCGTTGGCAGCCCTGCAGTGCGGGCAGGCGTAGCTCCCGTACTCGACGAGCGAGATCTCGGCATCGGCGACGCCGAGCATGTGGTCCGTCTTGCGGTCGACCGGACGGTCGAGGCGGCCGGGCGGGATCATGAGCTCCATCGCTGAGCCGGTCTCCAGGTGTTCGGCCGGCTACGACGTCGGCGCAGCCGTCGGTGGGTTGACGACGTAGAATACGCCGCTGTTGGGTGACGGCGTGTACGCGATCTCCGTGCCGACGATACTGCTGGGGAGCTCAGCGGCGTGTGCGCGCGGGAGGAAGAGGCGCACCAGCGTGCCTGCACCCCGCTTGCTCTCTATACCGACCGCGCCGCCTAATCCCTCGGCGAAGCGCTGGACCTTGGGGAGCCCGAGGCCGGTGCCGCTACCCTCGGGCTTTGTCGTGAAGTACGGGGTGAAGGCCCGCGAGAGGACCTCCTCGGGCATGCCCTCTCCGTCGTCGGCAACGACGATCTCGACGAAACCCCGGGCCGCGCCAGAGGAAGGTTCGACGTTCCGCGCCGCGACGGTGATCATGCCGCCGTTCGGCATAGCATCGGCCGAGTTTCGGCAGAGGTTGAGCAAAACGAAGTACAGCTCTTCCGGGTCGGCATTGAAGGCCCATAAGTCAGGGGCGATCTCGGTGCGGACCGCAATATCCGGACGCAACGCCCGGTCAAGCGTGCCCGCTATCGCTGCGAGGCGACTGCCTGCGATAAACCCGTCGATCGGCTTGGGTCGCGGTCGCGCAGCGTCGAGGAGCTGCCGGCTAAGCAACGCGCCTCGCGTGATCGCCTCCTGCATTTTGCCGACCATGGCCTTTCGGTACGCAGCATCGCTCTGGCACTCGAGCAGCCGCAGGCCGCTCCCGATAACGGCGAGAAGGTTATTGATGTCGTGGACGAATTGCACCACGTCCGCTATTGCCCTCACCCTCGCCCGCCCGCCAGCGGCGACCGCACCTCGCGTGTGGGACCGCGGGCTGACGCGGCACAAAATCCCTGAGACCTCGCCGTCGGACCCGACGAGCGGGATCTCCACGTACCTGGAGGCGATGAGGCCGCTACCGCCATCGCGCACGCCACTCACCCTTGCGCTGAACGCACGCTGCACCCCAAGCGCGACGCCGGCGCGGTCCACGAGCACGACGACATCTTCCAGCGGCGGGCGTTCGACAGAGCCGGGGAATGAAACGTCGATTGTCTCTTCGATCTGCATATCGGACCTTCTGGCCTGTTCAACGGGACGCCGACTTCGGCCCGTACACGAGGGCGGGCGACGATGGCTCGAAGATTGAGTCCATGACGGGCAAAAGGAAAATCACCTCTCGCCATAGAGTCGATAGCCGACCGTTATCGGAATAGCCGAGAGAGGCTTGGCGCGCTGCGGCGGGACCACGACGCTTCCTTCTGCGCCGCCTCGCCGGAGCAGAACTCTCGGCGACCGCGAAGAGGTGTTCACGTGCCTATCCTCCGGGCAGGCTCGTGTTATACGCGGTTCAGCCGATTCCACGGCAATAACACTGGTGCCGCGAGCGCGGTCGTGAGGCCGAAGCGCCTACGCACACCCCGCCGCAATCAGAGGTGCGAGTATAGCCATGCTTAAGAGCATAGCAGGACAGCCCGCCCCTGAACTCGCGGTCCCCCACTGGATCGATGCGGAGGGAGGCGCCGGCCGGGCTTGTCGTGCTTCTTCGATGAGCGGGGACCGACAGGCCGGGTCTATTGGATCATAAAGCTCGGTAAAGCTGATATGGTTGTTCTGCAGTTGGGAGGCATCCTGCCCCATCTGCAAAATGGCGATGCCTTTCCCTCTCTTACCTCGGTCCGGCATCCGGTCGGCGACATGGCGCGCGACAAATCCACCGCAGGAGCGGCGTCATGGTCAAGGATGGCGCCACGTTGGCAGGCGCAACCTCGATTGGTCCAAGGGCGACAACGGGTTTAGAAGTCTCCGCGGATGCGGCTGTAGGTATTCCTCGCTGCGGCTTCACGCGGCGCGGCGACAATAATGATCGTCTATCGACTCCATGGCGAGAGGTGATTTCCCTCGCCGGCGTTGCAAGGTCATTCTCGTCGCGTGGTTTAAGACGAACAGGAGCTACCGTGAAAATTCAAGTCCGCAGCCTCGCGATTGCGCTCGCTATTGCTGCTTCTATCGCAGGCGCCGCCACGGCCAAATCCTCTGCCGCGCCGATCAATGGCACGTCGATCAAGGCCGCGGCACCAGCCGTGACGACGGACGTGCGCTATCGGGTGCGGCGGGGTCATCCCTACCCTTCGTACTGGGGCTATCCGACCTATAATTCATATTCGCGCTATCCCACCTATTACTATCCCGGCTTCTCTTACGGCTGGTGGTGACGCCAAAGCTTGGCAGCGTGCGGCTCCCTCAAGCCGCCGCTAGCCAACATGTAGTTGAGAGATTTTAGCGCCCCTCGGTCATGCGCACGTCACTCTTGGGTCATTTTCGGCGGATTCGGCAAGGAGGCGTTGCCCGGTTGATGTCCGCTTCAACTAGTCAGGAGTACTATCATGACAAAGTGTTCCCTTCTGATCGCGGCAGCGAGCTGCTTCATTGTCTTTGCGCCGGCAGCATACGGGCGCTCGGCCTACGACGGTTCCTGGGACATCGTCTTCGTGACGCAAAGAGGAACCTGCGATTCCAGTTACAGCTTTACTGTCGATGTGACCAACGGAATTGTCACGCATCCCAATCTCGTGAGATTTCGAGGTTACGTCGCAAAATCCGGCGCGGTTCGCGCTTCGCTGACGGTCCAGGACAAATATGCCACGGGTGCGGGCAAATTGTTCGCAGCGTCGGGTCGGGGGACCTGGAGCGGACGCTCGGGACCGGCGCGATGCTCAGGCTACTGGACGGCGCGACGCAATTGAAGGACGCAACGTCGGCACGCGACCGGGTGCGATGCTGGCAGCGCCAAGCCATGTTACGGAAAGGAGCGCTTCTTCGGTGAACTGGAGACCATAATGGAATGACAATTCCCAAACTCGGCGTTGCAGTCCTGCTCGGCTTGCTCTCAATCGGCCTCGACGGGACAATACGCTCGGAGAAGCCTCGGCCCATGAGCGCGCCCATCTGGTCGGGTGAATCCGCACCTCTCGATACTGGTCGGCTAGCTCTGGTGATTGGCAATTCAACCTATCCCGATGCCGACTCTCCTCTTCCCCAAATGACACGCGATGCGGAAGGTTTGGCAAATGCTCTTCGCAAGGACGGCTTTCTGGTCGACGCCCTTGACAATGCGACGGGCCTCGACATGACCCGCGCAATCGATCATCTAAGGGCAAGAGTACATTTGAACTCACTTGTGTTAGTCTATTTCGGAGGTTACGGCATCCAATCTGACGGACAAAATTATTTAATCCCAGTCGATGCGAATATCTGGAGTGAAGAAGATGTCCGTCGACAAGGCGTAAGCATTGACCGCCTCCTTTCGCAACTCAAGTCTTCCGGAGCACGCATCAGGCTCGTAGTCGTTGAGGCCTCACGCCGCAATCCTTACGAGCGACGCTTCAGGACTTACTCACACGGACTTGCACCCATTCAAACGAGTGAGAACGCGCTCATCTTGAGCTCAGCAGCGCCTGGCCAGGTCGTCGAAGACCCGAATGAACTACATAGTCAGCTGATGACCGCTCTTCTTACGAAGATGGATTCTTCGAGGGGGATCGAGGAGGTCTTCAACAGCACCCGAAACGCAGTGGTGGCTGCTACTCAGGGCCAACAGATTCCAGCTGTGTCATCTACGCTAACCGAGAGCGTTGATCTTTGGCCGGCACGGCGCGGCGCTCCCGCGTCCTCCGTCGGCTCTGCAGCTAGCGGTCGCCGCGAGTGATCAAAAAGATTTCTGCTGGCCTCCAAAGATCAAAGGTCAAGGCTGACTTCCCATGGAGGGCGACACTCGTCATCTCCGCCCTGTTTGGAACCTCCAACGCGCCCTGGCGCCGTCCCATATCATGACGCCGCATCACTGAAGGTCCTTTTCGCGTTTCATGATCGTCTGTTCCTGCAATGTCCTCAGCGACCACGATGTTCGCCACGCCGTGAACACGGCCGACGACGCGCTGCTCAATGCCAAGCAGATCTATGACTGCCTCGGTTGCAGCGCCGAATGCGGCCGCTGCGCCCGCACCATCAAGACGATCATCGACGAGGCGTACAGGGAGTGTGCACTAGCCTGTCAGGCCGGCTGCCCACATCGCCGGATCATGGATGACGCGCAGGATGACCTCAAATTCGCACCCACAGCGCCCTGACTTCCCCGGATTTGTTGGATAGGTGCCGCTCGGTTTCGTGCCCGCTCGCGCCTTAAGCCGATAAACTGCACGACGAATCCCACGATCGTCCTGCGAGCTTTCGATGCTCCCGGGTGCAGGGACGTTGTCGACGACGCGTTGGCATGAGGGCAGAGCGGCGAAGCTTCACGCGTCGCGGCCGCGACTGCCGACCGGCATGCAGTCTGCGTTGGAGTCGAGCTGTCGCGGCTTGTGCCGGGCTACGTGTCGACCGAGGTGGACGGAAACCTGTCCTTCAACGTCGCAGCATCGGTCGCGAGGCCCACCAGATCATCGACGCCTGCAAACAGAGAGGCGTCGGGCCCGAGCGCCTGCCCATCAAACTCGCGTCGACCTGGGAAGGAGGGGGACCGATTGCGCTCCCCCGCACGAGCGGGGAAGCGCGGTTATGTGGCCAGGAGATCATTCATTGGTGAAGCCTACGACCGGGCAATTCACCAGATTCCCCGTCGTCTTCACCGACCCTCCCGCAGGGCTCACCAGTAAACCTGACGCACTTTTGGCTTCGAGATCGTCGCCGTCAGTGATCAGTTTCCGTTGATCCTTCGAGATAGCCTCCTTGGTCCACACGGCCAGTCGCACGTCCCACATCGGAGAATATCCGGCGCTGATCTCTGTGAAGTGCGCGAGGACGTCGAGCGAGGGCCCCTCTCCGTTGATGGCGCTGTCGAGCCCCTGGCGGTTTGGATCTTTGGCACCCATGATGCCATTCACAATCGTATAGATCACCTCAGTCGCGCCGCTTTGAAGAATGTCGCTCTCCGCCGGCGCAAAGGTAGACGACTCGAGGGTCGCCGCCTCGTCTGAGTTTGCGTCAAAACTAAGATAACGCAGGTGTTTGCCGTTCGCGAAGCCAAACCGAAGTTTCAAGTCAACGGTGCCCTTATCAGGACAGATGCTCGCCACGGAGTCCGTCACGACAGAGTAATCAGGACTGCCGCTGCAGAACGCGATTTTCTCGGGCCCGACATCGAACGCGATGACCGGAGCATTAAAGACAATGTCCTTATCGTTCGTCACCCGAACCAATGGGCTGTAGTGCGCATCCCCGACAGACCCGGCTCGGGCCGTTCTAGGAGGAAAAAAATTGGGCGCCTCGCCGCCCACTAACGTCTGGGACGGTGAGAAATCGATCCGGCCCGATTTGAACGTGAAGTTACCCGAGTCGTCCATTTCGGCAACCCGTGTGCTCGTCAGGTCCTTGGCCTTAGCGAGACTCGGCGCCCATGTGAGCCCCATCTTTTTCGAGATCGCAAAATCACTTACGTCGGTAAGCACGAACCACACCGTTTCTCCCGAAGAAAGACGCCCACGATGGAGCGGCAGCGTCACCACCTCCCGTACGAGGTCAACCTGGCCCGACGTAAGGAATTGCTTCGTGATCTTTTTGTCGGCAGCGGGAGTGGCCGCCAGACTCCCTTGAGGCGTCGAAAACGACACAAGAAAGATCATCATCGATCCACAAACGCTGCCGAACTTTTTGCTGGGCTTCATGACCCTACCTTTTGTCTGCATCTGGCTCTGTTTTACCCACGCAACATTCAAGCTGGGGTCACCTAATGGTCCGTCATTTCTTCAGACCGGGATAGCCTTGCACATAGATCCAATCGGTCGCCTGGGCAGGGATGTGGCAGCCTAGGCAATCTGAGCGAAAGTTTGTTGAGGTCGTTTTCGCCGGGTCACTCGCGTCGAACCAAGACCAACCCCAACCATTGCCCCACAGCTTATTATCGGGGTGGCTGTTCTTACTGTCCTTCACCATCATGAACCAGCCTTTGAGAACTCCTTGATGGCTGACTGTCCCAGTCGTCATATCCGAAGTGGCCGTGCCGTAGACTTCCTTCACGAGGATCGAACGTTCGGGGAATTTGCCCGTCGCGCGATACGCCGCCGCAGTTCCTGGCGAAGCGTAGACAACGTGCATCTCCTTAGCACCCTTATCACCCGCGATAGACCAGCTCCCAAGGAATTCGTAGGCGGTCCGGTAGTTCTTCGGGATATGCATGTTGCCCGCCGCATCAACAAGTTGTTCCTGCGCCGGGGCGGGCTGGCTATTTACGGGCTGCGAGACAAGGCACCCCACGGTCATGACGATGAAGGACGCGGACGCCACGGCCGCACTTTCGAAGAATTTCATCACAGCTCTCCCTACTTCTTGATGGTCTGACCGGGCGGCACCGGCACCTGGTCAAGCAACACGTAGAACTGCGTCCATACGTCGTCCCGTTTCGCACTTGCAATGTGGCAGTAGGCGCATTCCTCGATCGGCCGGACTTTGGCGGTGGCCGCCTTGGGCTCATGGTGGTTGAAGTTGTAATAGCCCCAGCCATCGGTAGCCTTATATCTCTGGGTGTCCTTGACGGTCACGTCGGCCCCGTTGAACGGGCCCGGGAAGAATCCTTTCCCCGATGGCTCGGTTCTCGAACCGTCCGGATGAGTAGCAGGCTGCATGAGCTGCAGTTCTTTCACGAAGATTGTTCCTTCAGGAAAGACACCCGTCCTCTTGTAGATCTCGTAAGAACCAGGCTCGATATATACGTTATGAAATTCAGGGAAATTTGCTTGAGGGGGGTTCAAGAAATTGGGCGTTAGTGGCGAACCGACATAGACCCATTCGTGAAAGTTCTTTGGCAGAATAAGATCTCCATCCTTCGTGTATTCAGGAAGATAGCGACCGGTGGCATGCCAATCGTCGGGTGGTGGAAGCTGTGGTTGCTGCGCGAAGACTGCAGTTGCTATCGCGCTAGCGCCAAGGACTGCGGAAAGTGCTAGTACTGTGCGTCTCATGATGTCTCTCCTCTGACCTGCTGTATGTCGCCGAATGAGGCAATGACGGCATTCGTGCGCAGGTGGTCTCATTAACTAGGGTAAGATTAAACGTGGGTGCCCAAGTGCGAAAGCAACGAAGGGGCATGAAATCAATACCCGCCGGGAATGACGTCCTCTCGAACTAACACGCCGCCGTGACTGGCGATTGCCATCGTCAGTTTTCCGGCGGCGTCGTCACGGACAGGCAACACCAATGTCGAAAGCCGTTCCCCGATCGACTCTGCTACGCGCGTCGCATCACCAAAGCGGATTCCGTTCATTCTGAAGCGACGCTGCATGAGCGAAAATAGTCGGCGCATTCATCCGAGCGGAGTTGTGGGATGAACGTCCTAATTGCGCGAGTGAGATCCGCGCACGATTCGCACCGCGACCTCCCCGCAGGAATATCTTGAATTTGCTGTGAGGCGGCCGATCGGATCAAGGTCAGACGAGTATTTCGGAAGATACCGCAGGCTCACCTTTTGCCTTCGCGGCTGATTGCTTCACCGCGCCGCCGCCAGAAGGAGAGGAGCGCGGATTGACCCTCTCAGTCGGCCAACGCCAGCGCCTCGCTATTGCGCGCTCGATCGTGAAGAACGCACCGGGGCTGCTGCTTGATAAGGCGACTTCCGCGCGCGACGCCAAGAGCGAACGACTGGGACGGCAGGCGCTCGATCGTACGGCGGACCAACGCGCCACCATCGTGATTGCTCATCGGCTCGCCACCTTTGAAAAAGGCAGACCGTATAGTCGTCATGGAAAACGGCCGCATCCGTCGAACCGGTTTGCATTCGGACCTCGCGCAAAGCACCGGTCTGTATGCCCGGTTCGCAGCCCTGCAATTCAGCCGCCGTCACGGAGAGGAAGGCAAAGCCGCCTCGCTGATAGCTGCACCGGAACGGGCGTAGGCTTCCCGAAGGGGCCCATATGTGAGCTGCCTCAGGCGCCCGACCATAACCGGGGATCATGCAAATCATAACTGAGACGAGCGCGAAGTGCTCTGCATGATGAGCTATGGTCAAGCTACGGTCAGGAGAGATTGAGATGGTCGATCTGGACGTACTGGCAAGGTGGCAAGCAAGGCATTCGACGCACGGAAGCGTCGGCAACAGACATCTGTGTGTGGATGTTGTGCCGGAGCAAAGAGCGCTGACGTCGTCCAACGGGACGTTCGCTACCGACTATGACAATAGTGCGGCCCAAATGTACGAACGTTATTTCCACGACTCTCTTGAGCGCCTGCGCGCGGAGCAGCGTTATCGAGTCTTCGCCGACATCGAACGCATCTCCGGCCGCTTCCCAGCCGCCAAATGGCGCCGGTCTGACGGAACCGTTACAGAGATCACGGTTTGGTGCTCGAATGACTATCTTGGCATGGGACAGCATCCGGAGGTCGTGAGCGCGCTGACCGCAACGGCACACCGCTGCGGCGCCGGAGCAGGTGGAACGCGCAACATCGCGGGAAATAATTCGCCCTTGGTTGATTTAGAGCGCGAGCTTGCTGATCTGCATGGCAAGGAAGCGAGCCTCGTGTTCACCTCCGGCTACATATCGAACCAGGCCGGCATCTCGACGATCGGTAAGCTGATCCCAGACTGCGTGGTCTTATCTGATGCACTCAACCACAATTCGATTATCGAAGGCGTCCGTCAATCGAGTTGCGAAAAGCGGATTTTCCGCCACAACGATCTCGGTCACCTTGAGGCGTTGCTGCGCGGGGCAGGAGACCGCCCCAAGCTCGTCGTGTTCGAGTCCGTATACTCGATGGATGGCGATGTGGCCCCGATCGGCGCCATCTGCGACCTTGCGGACCGGTATGGTGCGATGACCTACCTCGATGAGGTTCACGCGGTCGGCCTGTACGGCGCTCACGGGGGCGGGATCAGCGAGCGTGATGGCGTGATGCACCGCTTGACCGTGATCGAGGGAACCCTTGCCAAGGGATTCGGCTGCGTTGGCGGTTATATCTCGGCGTCGCGATCGATCTGCGACGCGGTGCGCAGCTTCGCGCCCGGATTCATCTTCACGACGGCACTCCCTCCACCAATTGCTGCCGCAGCACATGCGTCCGTTCGTTACCTGAAGCACTCGTCTGCCGAGCGCCAAGCACACCAGCGGCAAGCCGCTGCAACGAAACGTGCGCTCCGAGCCGCCGGGCTTCCGGTCCTCCCGACCGAAACCCACATCGTGCCTGTGATTGTAGGCGATGCGGAACTGTGCAAGGCGGCAGCCGATCGCCTTCTAGAGCGCCACGCCATCTATATCCAGCCGATCAACTATCCGACCGTTCCTCGTGGGACGGAGCGTCTGCGCATCACGCCGTCGCCATATCACGGGGATACCCACATAGCGGAACTCACAGCTGCGCTCGCTGAGACCTGGGACACCCTCTCTCTTGCCTGAGAGCCGTATGTGGGAGCGCTCCCTTCGCAACCGCCTCCCCCCGGATTATGCATCGAAGGGGCATCGGCTACCCGGCGGGCGCAGACCATGCTGGGAAAGCGTCGCGCGTCCCAGGTTGCGGCCGACGCAGCCAAGTTGGGACAACGGACCCGGTCCTTCTATCACGCGACCAGTTTGCATGGGTCATCGCGTGGCGCATCTTGCTGCCAACGTTCGCAATCGGGCTCGCATTCTTCTAGTGGGCAGCCCCGAAGAACTGAACTTCCTGATTCTCTTGGGCTGTTCTCCCCAACGGCGCCGCCTTTCGCTCGAACACGTTGATCCAGAATCGTTCATTTCGATAGGCCCTCCAATACGGCGTTCGAAAACGATCCGAACGAGACAACGGGCAACCGGAAATGAAAATGGATATCACGCAGCGGTGCCATCTCCTGATCGAGGATCTTTCCGTCGCGCGCGGCGAGCGCGTGGTGTTCGGCGGGGTGTCTTTGCGACTGCGCTCGGGCGAAATCGCCGAAGTGACGGGCCCCAATGGCGTGGGCAAATCCACGCTTTTGCGCGCGATCGCCGGTTTCTTGCCACTCGGATCCGGCCGCATGTCATGGGTGGAGTCCGAAGCCACGGATCCCGCGCCCCTGGCAGAGCGCCTCCACTATGTGGGCCATCTCGACGGGCTGAAATCGGCGTTGACCGCCCGCGAAAACCTCGAGATCGGCCTTGGAATTTTGGGCCGAGGTCGGCTAACCCCGTTAGGGGCGCTGGACCGTCTGGAGTTAGCCCACGTTCTCAATTTGCCTGTCGGTTATCTCTCCGCGGGGCAGCGTCGCCGTGTCGCATTGGCCCGGCTCCTGATTGCCGATCGCCCTCTATGGCTGCTCGACGAGCCGCTCACCGCGCTCGACCGGCACGCACGCGCCTTGCTGAAGGCTATTGTGGCCGACCATCTCGGAAGCGGAGGATTGATGCTCGCCGCGACCCACGAACCACTCGGTCTGCCGGAGACAATCCAAGTCAGGCTCGGAACGAGGTGAGGGTCGTCCCGTTGGAGTGCGGCCTGCACCCCCGTAGCCGTCGAGGTCGGGACAGAAGAGGTCTCGCCCCGCTTCCGGTTTCTCCGGAGCGGTCTCGACGCGATGGCGTCGCCGGACGGAGGCCATGAGCCGTATTCTCCTTGTCGTTTTCCTTCGCGACCTCATGCTGGCGCGCCGCATTGGTGGAGGCGGGGTTCTTGGCCTGGTCTTCTTCCTCAGTCTCGTGACGATCGTACCTTTCGCGATCGGACCCGACCTGCGCTTGCTGTCGCGCATCGGTCCAGCCGTTCTGTGGATAGCAGCGCTCCTCGCGAGTCTATTGGGCCTTGATCGTCTGTTCCAGGCCGATCACGAGGACGGTTCGCTGGACCAGATGTTGCTATCGCCGGCGCCCCTAGAACTCATTGTTCTGGTGAAGTGCGTGGCCCACTGGTTTGTCACGGGTCTGCCGCTCGTTATGCTCTCGCCTTTGTTTGGCCTGATGTTGGATTTGGACGGCCCGGAGCTCGGGGCGATGGCAGCAACGTTGTTGGTTGGTACGCCGGCTCTCACCTTTCTGGGAGCAATTGGTGCAGCCCTTACCGTGACGCTGCGGCGCGGCGGTCTCTTGCTGTCGATCCTGGTCGTGCCACTAACCGTACCGGTGCTGATCTTCGGTGTCTCCGCGGCGCAGAGTGGCACAGTGCCCTTTCTGACGCCCTTTCTGGTCCTCTGCGCGCTCGGACTCGCATCCGTCGCCCTCGCTCCAATCGCCGCAGCCGCAGCACTTCGCGGCGCGGGAGAATGACGAGCGCATGCAGCGGAAAGAGTTTGCTTCGGGGTCGCTGCCGTGAAACGACTCCGTGCGCCTCCGAAGTTAAGTCGGCTTGCCCCTCAGGAAATGCCTATAGCAGAGTATCGGCGTCTAACAGAGCCGCAAGCCGATCCCGCTCGGCTTGGCTCAAGGGCGCGGCCGGCGTGGACTGCAGGCGGCGCAATCTAAATAGGAGAGCGATGCCGCCCACTGCGAGCACCAAAGCCGGCATTCCCCAGAGGAAGGCGGTTTCCAAGTCGAGTGGTGGTTTCAGCAGGATAAAGTTCCCGTAACGATTTACCAGAAAGGCGCGGACCTGCTCGTCACTCTCGCCGAGTTTAAGTCGTTCGCGCACCAGCAGTCGGAGATCCCGCGCGAACTCTGCTTTCGAATCGTCGATCGACTGGTTTTGGCAGACCAAGCAGCGCAGCCCGGCGGAAATAGCGCGCGCGCGTACCTCAAGTTTCGTGTCGGGCAGGACCTCGTCCGGCTGCACCGCCCTTGCCAAGCCGGGCGAGAGGCCTGCGAGTACGATCGAAAGAAGAAAAAGGCGACGAAGCGAAGTCATTCGGCGGGCTGCGGCGCTGCGGGAGTGGCGGCGGGGCGGACACGAGCCGCACGGCGCGCGAAGCCGATTCTGAGGCGTCTATCGGACAACGACACAATCCCTCCGAACGCCATGATGATGGCGCCGATCCAGATGGCTGTCACAAGCGGCTTCCAGAACATGCGCGCATCGATCGAACCATCCGGGTGCTGGTCCCCGAGCGAAATGTAGATCTGGCCAAAACCTCGCGTCACGATGCCAGCCTCGGTGACGGCGGTCTGACGTGCGGGAAAGCTGCGCTTGGCGGGCTCGACGGTGGCCACGGCTGCGCCGCCCCGGCTGATGACCGTATGGGCCAAGACTTCGGAGTAGTTCGGGCCCTGTCGCGATCGAAGATTCTCGATGGTGGCCTGATAGGGGCCGAGATCGATCCCCTGCCCTAGCTTGACGGTCGCGATCCGCTCCACGCCCCAACCAGTCGCCGCCAAGCCCATGAGTGTCACGCCGAGGCCAGCATGAACGATCGCCGCCCCCCAGGCGGAGCGCGGCAGCCCGACCGCGCGGGCTACCATCACCCGAGCGGGCTGCCCACGTGCCCAGATACGCGACGCCACATCGGCGAACGATCCGACGATGAGGTAGACGGCGAGGCCGAGCCCGACCGCGGCGAGGACGGGGCCGCCTCGGATGATAGCAACGAGCACAAGGGCGACTACGAGCCCCCCCAAGGCTGCGACCGTCACCCGTTGCGCCGCACCGAGCAGGTCGCCTCGCTTCCAGGCGAGCGACTGACCGAGTGGCATCAGCAGAACGATCAGCGCTACTAGCGGACCGAGCGTCAAATTGAAAAACGGTGCGCCGACCGAGATCTTGTCCCCGGTCAGAGCCTCAAGCACGAGCGGATAGAGCGTGCCGGTCAGGACCGTAGCGCAGCAGGTGGCGAGCAGCACGTTGTTGACTGCGAGCGAACTCTCGCGTGAAACGGGCGCGAACAGACTACGCTGGCTCAGGGAAGGTGCGCGCCAAGCATAAAGAGAGAGCGAACCGCCAATGAACACGGCCAGGATAACCAGGATGAAGACGCCGCGTGCCGGGTCGCTGGCGAAGGAATGAACGGAGGTCAACACCCCTGAGCGCACCAGGAATGTGCCGAGCAGTGATAGTGAGAATGTAAGTATCGCCAGGAACAGTGTCCAGATCTTGAGGGCTTCGCGTTTCTCCATGACGGCAGCCGAATGCATGAGCGCGGTACCCGCAAGCCAGGGCATGAGCGACGCGTTCTCGACCGGATCCCAGAACCAGAACCCGCCCCAGCCTAGGGTGTAATAGGCCCAGTACGAGCCCATGGCGATGCCAAGCGTTAGAAAGATCCAGGCAATCAGTATCCAAGGCCGAACGTAGCGGGCCCAAGCGGCGTCTAATCGGCCGCTGATCAGCGCTGCCACCGCGAACGAGAACACGATCGAGGAACCGACATAGCCGAGGTAAAGTAGCGGCGGGTGTATCGCGAGGCCCGGATCTTGAAGCAGCGGATTGAGATCCTGGCCCTCAAAGGGCGCCGGAAACCGTCGCACGAAGGGATCGGAGGTGAACAGGATGAAGCAGAGGAAAGCAAGGGAGATCCAGCCTTGGACCGCTAGTGTATGGACGCGCAATTCCTTCGCCATGCCGCGCTCGAGAATCGCCACTGCCGCTCCGAAGGCCGCGAGGATCAGAACCCAAAGCAGCATGGATCCTTCGTGATTGCCCCAGACGCCGGCGATTTTGTATGCAAGTGGTTTGGTGGTGAGCGAGTTCTCGGCGACTGTCACGAGACTGAAGTCGGACACCACATGGGCGTAAGTCAGTGCTGCGAACGCATAGCCCAACAGCAGGAACTGAGTGATTGCGGCCGGGACCGCAATGGAAGTGAGTCCGGAATCACCACTACGGGTCCCCCAGAGCGGCAGAACTGACTGAAGCAGCGCGACGGCGAGAGCCAGGGCGAGTGCGTAATGTCCAGTTTCGACGATCATCCTTTCGGTCCCATCGGCTGTGATTTTTCGTGGAAGAAGGCGCTATTGCGCTCGCGCGGATTTTTCGTTTCGCCAAGTGCCTTGTTGCTTAAGTTTGTCGGCTACGTCCTTGGGCATGTATCGCTCGTCATGTTTGGCGAGCACGGTATCGGCATGAAAGAGGCCCGGTCCCTCCACCGTGCCCTCAGCCACGACGCCCTGTCCTTCACGGAAGAGATCCGGCAGCAATCCAGTGTAGCTGATCTTGATGTCGTGCTTCAGGTCGGTCACCGCGAAGACAACGGTTGACGATCCACCATAGGCAAGTGAGCCACGTTTCACCACGCCGCCGACGCGCAGACGGGTTCCTCGCGGCGGCGCCTTTTCGGTTAATTCGGTCGGCCCGTAGAAGAAGACGATACTATCACGCAACGCAAACAGGATAAGCCCTACCGCGATGGCTAAAATGAAGCCTGCCGCGCTGATGATAGCGAGGCGCCTGTGCTTTCTGGTCAAAGTCTACCCCTTCAAACCAAGCTGCCTAACGAGTTCATCGATGCGCGCCGGCGCTTGCGCATCACCTGCTAACTGGGCACGTGCGCTTGCGACGGCCTCCTCGGCCTCCTGCCGTTCACCCAATACGACGTAAGACGTAATCAGTTGCAGCCATCCCTGAAGGTCATGGCCGTTCTTCGAGAGCTTCTCGGCGAGCCCTCGCACCATCCCGCGGATCGCGTCGCTCCGCTGCTCCGGAGGAAGCGCTGCAATGTCAGCCCGGGCTTGGCCGGCGTGGAAGTCAGGAATGGCGGCAGCGAGGGTGAAGTCCCCACCCGTGCGCCTCGATGCAATCGGCATGTCAGGCTGGCTGGGAGCGCCGACCTTGAGGTACGACGCGAGCGCGACGAGTGGCAGCACTAGGACGATCGCCAAGGCCGCAGCAGCGCGACTCGGCAGCCAGCGCCCCGACTCACGCAGCCGGCTCTCCGAGGGGGAGTCGAGTGACGCGAGTAGCCGGCGTCCGATCTCGGCACGCGTCGCCACGGCATCCTCGGGCGCTACGAGTCCGCGGTGGACGTCATCATTCGCCTCGGCCAGAAGGCCACGATAGAAGGCCACGTCGGAATCGTGAGCGCCAAAGCTCTCGCACCGCTCAGAGCGCGACCGGGCCAGCGCCAGCACGACCGCGGACGTCATCATTGCAAAGACGGCCCAGAGCACGTTTCAAGGCCTCCGTCCGTTTTCGCCGCTGCGCGACGAACCACGTTGTCGGGCATCCGCCACTCTTGAAAATCGGACTGTTTCTGGGTGTGCGCTTCCATGGTCCGATCGGTCACTCCTGAATGATGTAAGTGGATGGAATCCCATGCTGCCGAGGCGAGAGAACACTTTTTTTGAATCTCTCACGCAGGGATGGGGAGCTTGCAAAGCAGTCGTCATGGGCGCTCTGCCTTGGCAATTGCGGCCATCAATGCAGGTCGGCTTGCGTCCGAGATGCCACCAATCAGCTTGTAGGCGATTGTGCCATCGCCCTTGATCACATAGGTCTCGGGGACGCCATAGACGCCGAAATCGATCCCCGTTCGGCCGGACCGGTCAGTGCCAACCTGTGCGAACGGGTTCCCGTTGGCTGCGAGATAGGCTAGCGCGTTTCTGGGATCGTCCTTGTAGACGATGCCAGTAAGCTTCACCCCCTGTCGCTGCAGCGTCCGATCGCTCGCCAACGCCATCAGCGCCCCTTGTTCTTCCTGGCACTCGACACACCATGACGCGAACACGTTCACGATGGTCACGTGCCCCCTCCGCAGATCGGCGCTCGACAAGCCAGGCGGACCGGACGTCGAAAGCCCATCGAGCGGCTCCAGCGCAAACGGCGGTGCTGGCTTGCCGATCAGAGCCGAGCGCACGAGCGATGGGTCTCCGGCGCGGAGCCGCACCAGGAGTAATGCCGCAATTCCGCAGAAGACCAGAAGCGGGATAATCACGCCCAGGCGGGCGAGTGCGCGTCGAGGGGCCGCGGCGCTTGCTGGGAGGTGAATTGAGGCTGGGATTTTGCTCATACGCGTCCCCGCGGATCCGAGTGATCAGGTAGCAGGCGACGCAAGGTACGGAGCTGAACGCGATAGTCGATGAGGACCGCCGCGATCATCCCGGCCAGGATGGTGCCCGTCACCAGAAAAGCCGCCGTGATGAATCCGCCATGCTGCACGATGATCTTCTCAGGACGCCAGTTCGGCACGCAGCATGCGGGCCATCGCGGGTTCGCCCGCAGCCGCCAGCGTGATCGCAAGTCGCCGGACTCGGCGTCGCATGATCTCGTTACGGACCGCCATTACGTGGAGAGTCGCGAACAGAAGCGTGTATGCGAGCGCCATAACGATTAGCGGCCACAACATCGAGCCAGCAATCGCTAAGCCCTCCATCCGGAATACCGAAGCCGGCTGGTGGAGAGTGTTCCACCAATCAACCGAGAACTTCACGATCGGAATGTTGATGAAGCCCACCAAGGTCATGATCGAAACTGCTCGTGCCGCCCTACTCGGGTCCTCGATCGTCCGCCAGAGCGCGATCAGACCGAGATAGATGAGAAACAGAACCAACACGGAGGTGAGCCGGGCGTCCCAGACCCAGTATGTGCCCCACATCGGTCTGCCCCAGAGGGACCCTGTGACGAGGCAGATGAAGGTGAAAGCTGCGCCAAGCGGCGCAGCCGCCTTTTGTGTTGCGTCGGCAAGTGGATGACGCCAAACTAAGGATCCGAGCCCAGACACCGCCATCAACGTGTAGGCAAGCATCGCTGTCCAGGCGGCGGGGACGTGGATGTACATGATGCGCATCGTTTCGCCTTGCTGGTAGTCGGGTGGCGCGGCGAACGTTCCAAATAGACCAAGTGCGAAGGCGAAGGCTGTCGAACCCCAAAGCCAAGGCAGCAACTTTGCGGCGATACGCAGGAAATTGCCAGGATTGCTGTAGGCGGTGAAGCTTACCTTCAAATTTCCGATCTCCTCGAAGCCAATCTGCGGGCCGCGAATTCGCTCGCTTCCGACTGCGGCTCGCTACGAAGGACCGTGCCATTACGGCGTCTGCAAGCCGATGGGTATCGCATCACACCGGAGACGATTTCGCAAATTACCGTCAGTTATCGTTTCGATGCCCAGCAGGCGCCCAGAGATTTGAGATCTCCATCGCGTACGTCTCGCCGCAGTGGCTCGGACTAATCATTCATGCGCCCGGAGCCATCGACTGAAGGACTTCGTCGTGCAGATAGAAATGGTGGAAGAGAGCCGCGGCTGCATGTACGCCGGCAACCCAGAGGATGGCGTTACCGAGGGTGGTGTGTATTTCCATGATCAGCTGCCCCAGTCCATGCGCCTTCGCAATCTGGGGGGCGATGTCGAATCCGGGAAGGGTGACGGGAATCCCCTCGAGCCAGGTACCGAGCACCGCCGTTGCTGGAATCGCGATGAGGAGCGCATAAAGCGCGAACCGGACGAGCGTCGCGGCCGCAGCCATCCATCGCGGCATCGGCTGCTTCGCGGGCGTGTTGTCGATCAGTCGCCATAGCAGCCACAGCACGACGACAATGAAGACGAGCACCCCGAGCGTCTCGTGAATCCTGCGGATCCCGTCCGCGGCGGCGGAATAGAGCGAATCGCGATCGCCCTTGCTTAGCACATAGGCGGCGAGAACCAGCATGACGGTCAGCCAATGGAGGGCTTGGGCGCCGACGCCGTAGCGAGAGGAAGTGCTGCGCAAACCGATTATCTAACTCCGATGGCCCGCCGCAGCGGTTGATGAACGGTGGCGGCGCGTCGCCAGAGACTTGAGCGCTTGGTAAGCTGGCCCGTTCCCCGCCTCGCCCAACTTTACCTTATAACAAACCCACTGCCCGGGGGTCCCCAATCGGTGTCCGAGCGTCCGGCACTCTTCAACCCAGACTGCAAGGGGGCGCCGCTTCTTCGGTTGTGAGCACGACGGTTCGCCGCGGGGTCATACGCCCGGCGATATCGCGGGCCGGGATACCGAACTTGGCCTGCTTCAATCGCGGCCCGCCCCCACTCGCCCCGCCCGCGCAACCTCGATTGGTCCAAGCGCGGCAACGGGAATCTCTGCAAGTGCGGCTGGTAGCATTCCTCGCTTACGGCGTCACGCGGCGCGGCCGCAATAACGATCGTCTATCGACTCTATGGCGAGAGGTGATTTCCCTCGCTGGCGTTGCAAGGTCATTCTCCAAAGCATCGTCGTACCGAAACTTTCAGTGCCGCCTCAGAGACGCGATGCCAGACTGAGAAGCCAGGAGGCTCGATATGCAAAGCAACGGCGTAAGTGCAGCCGCAGTAACTGGTACGGAGGCCGCCTATTTCGCTGTGCCGTGGGAAGATGCCTACGGATACGCACACGCGATCAAGATTGGTCACACGATCCATGTTTCCGGCGAGCTCAGCCACGACGAGAGGGGGAACCTGATCGCGCCTGCATCTCTCGATGAATCCGGCAAGCCGGCCCAGTCTCGATGATGGAACAGCAGATGCGGGCGACTACGCCAATGTGGCAACGCCGGACAACGTCGTCGAGGAGACGGAGAGGCGGATGATGTCAGATAGCGCCGCGTCCATTCCACTTCGCACAGTCGCTCCGGATGACCGCGTTCTGGCACGTGTGTTCGCCGCTTACGTGGCGTCGGCGACAATCTGGCTCGTATTCACCACGGCCGTGGGACTCCTAGTCAGCTTCAAATTCGCCTATCCGGATTTCGCGACCACGCCGGCGCTGTCGTTCGGACGGCTGCGTGCGATCCACACCAGCGGAACATTTTATGCGTGGGCGAGCCAGGCGCTGATCGGGCTTGCGCTGTTCGTCGCCGCGCGCAGTTCGGGCGCGAGGCTCTACAGCGAGCGCCTCGCATGGATCAGTCTTGCGCTCCTTAATCTCGCCGCGGTGCTGGGCACGGTCACACTCGATCTCGGCTTCACCTACGGCCAGGAGTATCGCGAATGGCTGTGGTGGATTCGTGTAGTCCTTGGACTTGGTTTGATCACCGCGGTCTGGAATATGATCGCCACTGTCGAGCACCGGGATGGCAAGCATATCTATATTTCCAACTGGTATACTATCGGGGGCACGCTGTGGACGATTGTAATGGTCGTGGTGTCGATTCTGCCATGGTACCAGTTCGGACTGGGTCAGGTCGCAGTACAAGCCTTCTTCATGCATAACGCCGTCGGACTATGGTTCACGCCCCTATCGCTCGGTGTGTCCTACTATGCGCTGCCCAAGCTCCTGAATCGTCCGATCTATTCGTATTCGCTCGGCGTCTTTGCATTCTGGACCAATCTCATCTTCTATCCGATCGTCGGCGCTCATCATTTTGAATTCAGTCCACTACCGTGGTGGCTGCAGACTACGGCCATCGTCTTCAGCGTGGCCATGCTGGTTCCGGTGCTGAGCGGCAGTGCGAACTTCCTTCTCACCTTCCGGGGGCGTCACGAATGGACATATCGCTCGCCCGCGGTGTTCATCCTAGTCGGCGTCTACGGCTATCTACTGGGTTCGACGCAAGGCACATTGGAGGCATTCCGCTCGCTGCAGCAGCTCTGGCATCTGACCAATTACACCGTAGGGCACTCGCACCTGACGATGTATGGCTTCGTAACCTTCGCGATCTGGGGCGGCGTCTATGCACTGTTGCCGCGCGCCACCGGCAAGCATCCCTACAACCTGGCCATGGGCATCCATTTCTGGCTGTCTGCCATCGGCGTTGCCATTTACGTTGCGGCGCTGTCGGCCGCCGGCACCATTCAGGGACTCGATTGGTTTCGAGGACTCACCTTCATCCAGTCGGTGGAAGATGCCGCGCCATACTGGTTGTGGCGCTCCGTCGGCGGCTCGCTGATGTTCGCCGGCCATCTCATCTTCGCTTTCAACGTCTGGACAATGACCTACGGTCGGTCCTACGCCGAGCCTTCCGCAGCCAAGACGGTGCCGGCATGAACAGGTCATTGGCGATTTCTGGCGGTTCAACGCTGATCTACGTTGGATTGGCGATCCTTATGGGCGTGTTGCCGGGAATCTGGCTATCGAAGGTACCTCCGACGCCGGGACTTAAGCCACTGACCCCGCTTGAGGCGCGAGGTCGTGATGTCTATGTCGCGGAAGGCTGCTTCTACTGCCATACCCAGCAAGTACGACCGCTCTCCGGAGACAAGCCCTTTGGCCGTCCGTCTGCGCCGGGCGATTATGCGTACCAGACCACGGAATTGCTGGGTTCGGAGCGCAACGGTCCCGACCTGAGCAATATCGGCACGCGGCAATCGAGCAGCATATGGCAGTACATCCATCTCTATCAGCCGCGCGCAGTGGTGCCGCAATCGATCATGCCGGCCTTTCCCTGGCTGTTCAGGGTTGTGGACAAGCTACCTCCCGGGGAGAAAGCGGTGCCATTGCCGCCGCAGTTCGCGCCAGGCCGTACCGTCGTCCCCAGCGACGACGGCAAGGCGCTGGTGGCCTATCTGTTGTCGCTGAAGCAGCCCGTGCTCGTCCCGACGCAGCCCGGCGCCCCGCCTTTGGGTCCTTCGACCGGCCCCCTGGGGTTTGATGCCACCAAGGGTGCAGCATTGTTCGCCGACAATTGCGCATCCTGCCACGGCGCGGAAGGCAAGGGTGTACCGGGAACGTTTCCGCCGCTCGCCGGCGATCCGGTGGTTAACGCCGCCAATCCCACGGCACACATTGGCGCTGTGCTGCACGGACTTAGTGGAAAGGTGATCAACGGCCAAAAATATGAAGCCCAGATGCCGGCGTTCGCCGATCAATTGTCTGATCAGCAGATCGCCGATATCATCGACCACGAGCGCTCCTCATGGGGCAATCGTGGTGCCTTGATCACCGCGGCTGATGTCGTCGCGGCACGCGCCAACGAGCCACTGCAGAAGCAGGCAACGCCGCCGGAACTGTCCTCGCCGGTAGCGGCTCCGGCACCGACGTTCGATGCCGCGGAAGGATCGAAGCTGTTCGCCGACAACTGCGCCATCTGTCACGGTGCCGAGGGCAAGGGGGTGCCTGGCGCATTTCCGCCACTTGCGGGCGATCAGGTCGTTAATGCCACTGACCCTGCCGAACACGTCACCACCACGCTGCGCGGGCTTAGTGGCAAGGCGATCAACGGCCAGAAGTACGAGGTGGAGATGCCGCCGTTCGCTGACAAACTCTCTGATCAGCAGATCGCGGATATCATCGATCACGAGCGCACTTCATGGGGCAACCACGGGCCGTTGGTGACGCCTGCCGACATCGCAAAGCTCCGCGCCGAGAAATAGGAGACGACGATGACCGATACGATTACCGCCTGGATTCTCTCGGCGCTTGGCTACCTCTGCACTGCACCTGCGACGGCTAGTGGCGCCGGCGATCATAGTCTTGCCGGGCCACTACTCGGCAATGTGCTGGTTGTGGGCGGGGCTGGGCTCGTGACCCTCAGCTGCATCGTGGCGGCGCTGCGGATGCTCATCGACCCCGGTGAACGGGACCCCAATCATCCAAAATATCGCGTCCTGCACGCCGACCGTTAGAGGAATGCAACACGTGTCCGATCCGCGCATCCGCATCTACCTCGACGAAGCGTCCGATCCGGTCACCGATCAGCGGCCGCCGACCGAGATAGCGCTCGACACCAAGAGCCTTGCCGACGGCGAGCACGGCCTCCGCATCGAAGCCCAGGACGCCACCGGCCAGGTCGGCGTCCGACGCCTTCGATTCCAGGTCCGCAATGGCCCCGGGATCACGGTCAGCGGGCTTGGTGATGGGGCCGTCGTTCACGGTACGGTGCGCTTCATGGTCAACGCGTTTGGAGCGGAAGAGCCGTTCGAGCCGCACCGGGCGGAATCGCCCTCGCCGATCCCGGTTTGGGTGTGGGTACTGAGCCTGCTGATCGTTGCTTGGACAGCCTGGTATGTCGCAACCCTTTGGAACGCTCCGGCCGATTACGCGAAAACACCAACCTATTCCACGTCAATGAATCCATTCGAATAACGCACCCCGATCAAACGAGCTCAACGGTGAGTTGTGGCTGCTGACCTATCCGGATATCCGCAAGACAGAACGAATATACGCGTTCATGACACACTGCGTCGAGGCGATCAGAAAGCGACGCGATCTGATCGAGAGGCTTTGGCTCTTGACGACGGAGGCTTCCCTTGGGTTAGCGTGATGCCGCACCTGATATTTCGATCACCGTTCTACTACCTTATCGTTCCGTTATGGACACAGGTGATGGCAGCTCACGCGCAGCGTTTCAGCTCGACCCCTTCGACTTGAAAGGATGCATTGACGCATTCGGCGCACTCGTATCCGAAGGCGCAAACTCCATTCTCGTCTGAACCGGCGCTCTTCGTTCTCGACTTGGTCCAGCGCCTTTCGAAAGTTGCGACCTATTGGCTGCTTCTCCGTTTCGGGCGAGTGTGGGCTTATGAAATACGGTCCGAGGGAAGATGCTCATGAAGACCACCGCACCAGAGTTCTGCCGTGCGGCTAAACGAGCAGGCGCCGATTTTACAGCTACTTACGCAGCACTAGAAGTCGGCGAACTACTCAAGAAGCAAGAGGTTTGATCGTGGAAATTCGACTCGGTACCAGGCGAAGTGATTTGGCCCGCTGGCAAGCCAATCACGTCGCCGATCTTATTCGTAGCGTTGAGCCGGCCGCTGAGGTGCGAATGGTCTTCGTTAGTTCAGTTGGCGATAAAGATCGACGGTCGGGATTTCAGCAGATGGGCGGCATCGGAGCATTCACGAAGGAGAGCGAAGACACGCTTCTGCGCAACGAAGTTGACCTGGTCGTTCATTCCCTCAAAGATCTTCCGACAAAATTGCAGCCCGGCTTGGTATTGGCGGCCGTTCCCAAAAGAGAGGATCCTCGCGACGCGATTTGCGGCGTTACACTAGATCAGCTACGACCGGGGCTGCGCGTCGGCACTGGATCAATTCGTCGCAAAGCTCAACTTCTCGCTCTGTGCAGTGGTCTGGATATTCGACCCATCCGAGGGAACGTTTCTCCAAGGCTGCGTAAGGCAAAGAACCGAGAGAAAATAGACGCGACTCTATTGGCAGCGGCGGGGTTGTCCCGGCTAGGATTGCTACATGAGGCCTCACAGATCTTAGACGCGCATGTTTTCCCGTATGCAGCCGGCCAAGGTGCTCTCGCGGCCGAAGCTCGCGAAGAGGATACGGCACTCATAGCGCTGCTTCAAAAGATTGAAGACCGGCAGTCGCGCACCGAAGTGGATGCAGAGCGCGCATTAATGAGAAGTCTCGATGCGGGTTGCAGCCTACCCGTCGGGGTCTCTGCCACATGGCTCGCCGGGACATTAACACTTCGAGGACAGGTGACTCATCCGGACGGCCAAACGAAGATTGCCGATGAAAGCGTGGGTCCGGCCGATCAAGCCGACGCAATAGGCAGAAGTCTCGGGCATAAACTTCTTCAGCAAGGTGCGGTGGAGATATTGAAGGCTGCGCCCCGTAACGTGGAAGAGCAAAGGCCAATCTGAATTCGTTACCTGGACGGACGCGGTGGCCGAGCGTGCCAAGCATCGCATCGACGAGAGAGTTCTCATCCCAGGGCCCGTCGTAGCGCCGCCGGTTGATGTAGAAGGCCGGCGTGAATCTCACCCCGCTTGCGCGTGAGCTTGCGACGTCCGCCTCCACCCTCGCCCTCGCGCGCCGCATGGCGTCGCTGTCGCCGAGCGCGAATTCAGCGTTCACGCCGAGGTCGGCGGCCACCGCGACGAGGTCGTCCTCTGTGAGCTGCATCGACCTCGTCATCAGCTTGATGTGCGCGGACCAGAACGCCTCGGGCGTCTGGGCAAGCTCAACGGCGTAGCAGACGCGGTCGCCGAGTTGGTCGCGTGCTTGCGCGATGCGGTCGTTGGCAGCCCTGCAGTGCGGGCAGGCGTAGCTCCCGTACTCGACGAGCGAGATCTCGGCATCGGCGACGCCGAGCATGTGGTCCGTCTTGCGGTCGACCGGACGGTCGAGGCGGCCGGGCGGGATCATGAGCTCCACCGCTGAACCGGTCTCCAGGCCCTCGCGCCGGCTACGAGTCCGGCGTAGCCCGTAGTATGTTCGGGGTCGATGGGGCATTGCGCGCGGACCCGGACCTCATGCCGGTTTTGCATCGTTCCCTCTCCTCGACCATCAGACGGTAGGCTAGCGCGGCTTCGTGGACCGTCGCGAAATTCCGACTGTAGATGAAACAGCCCGCACCCCAAGTCATGCGGGCGTAGTAGGGTTTGCGGCGGAACGGATAGTCCGTCCGCTTGCGGACGCCGGGGAAGCCGTGCTTGTTGCTCATATCAGCTCGAGTTGTTCGAGGCGCTGTTCCTAGCCGGCGCGTGGACGTCGAACGAATTCGCCAGCATGATTGCATCCGGGTTGACGACGTGGAATGCTCCGCCGTTGGGTGACGGCGTGCACACGATCTCCGTGCTGACGATACTGCTCTGCACCGCCGCATCGCCGACGCGCGGGAGAAAGAGGCGTACCAGCGTGCCGGCACCTCGCTCGCTCTCTAAACTGACCGCGCTGCCTCCTCCCTCGGCGAAGCGCCGGAACTGGGGGAGCGCCTGCGAGAGGACCTCCTCGGGCATGCCCTCCCCGTCATCGGCGATGACGATCACGACGAACCCGCCGATCGACTCGGAGCATGGTCGCGCAGCGTCGAGGAACTGCCGGCTGAGCGACGAGCCTCGCGTGATCGCGTGCCGCATCCTGCTGCCGATGGTCTTTCGGCACGCGGCGTCGCTCTGGCGCTCAAGCAGCCGCAGGCCGAAGTCGATCACGGCGAGAAGATTGTTGACGTCGTGGACCACGAACTGCGCCACGTCCCCGATCGCTCTCACCCCTCCGGCCCGCCGGAGGGGAGCGCGCCGCGCTTGTGGGGCGGTCTGGCACAGGACTCCGGAAATCTCGCCGTCACGCCCGACGAGCGGAATCTCCGCGCACCTGGACGCGATGCCGCCGCTGCTGCCATCGTGCATTCTCCGCACCCTCGCGCTGAATGCGCGCCGTACTCCAAGCGAGACGCCGGCGCTGTCCGCGAGCACGACGACATCCTCCAGCGGAAGGCTTTCGGCAGGACCGGGGAATGGAACGCCAATTGTCTCTTTGATCTGCATATCGGACCTCCCGGCCTGCGATCGTCCAACGGAACCCCGACTTCGGCCCGTAGACGAGGGCGGGCGACGATCGAAGATTGAGTGCATGACGGTGGAAAGGAAAATCACCTCTCGCCATGGAGTCGATAGCCGACCGTTATCGAAATGGACTGCCAGCGGCTGGGGCGCCACAGGGCTGTGCGCCGTGTCTGCCTGCGAGGACTCGCCGAGCAAACCGTGGCGGATTGCGGGGCAACGAGCGCAGTGGTCCAGGGCGCGCCGATGTCCCTAAGACGGGCGTGGTTACATCTTCAACTGAGACTCAGCATCGGCAGGATTAAATAGCGCCGCCTGACTAACCTGTCGCGGACCCATCATCGATTCACATCTCCCGTCGACCACGCATTCATAATCGGCGAGTTCGTAGCGCATGATTCGAGCCCCCAGTTTGGTAGTTTGAATCACGGGGGTTCGGCCAAACGCAACGCTCTTGGCTGGCCCCGGTGTGGCGCTTATAGGCAGAAGCGGACATCAACCCGCCGACAACCCCGGCTGAATTCGTCGAAAATGACCCAGAGCTGAACTCGGGGCAGCGCCGCCTGTTCTTTGGACGCTTACGCGCTCAACTCAGTAAAGGTTTCTACGTTCACCGGCAGGGTGAACTGAAATGTGACTCCGTGGGCTAAGTTTGGCGTTGCCCACAACCGTCCTCCGTGAGCATCCACGATCGAGCGGCAGATTGAGAGTCCCATGCCCATGCCGTCCGGCTTGGTTGTATAGAATGGATCGAATAGACGGTCGAGTTTTTCGGGGCATATACTTGGCCCTGAATCTCGTACAGAGACGAGCACGCCAGTTGACCCATTCATCGAGGTACTGATTGACAATTCGCGTGGCTCTTGGCTGCCCTCACTCAGTGCGTGGACGGCGTTGACGATCAAGTTGAGGATCACTTGTTGCAGTTGGACTCGATCTCCTTGAATGAGCGGTAAGCCCTCCGCGAGCTGTGTCTGCACCGAGACGCCGTTCTTCACAATTTCGCCGCGGGTCAGGGCGATGACCTCAAGGATTGCTCCGTTGATCTCTAAGGCATCCTTCCGTGGAGGCGCCTTCTTGATTAGGGTACGGATTCGCCGGATGACGTCGGTGGCTCGGTTTCCTGCCTTGACGGTGTCACCGAGCGCCTGCCGGGCCTCCTCCAGATTTGGCGGTTGGGCGTTTAGAAAGCGTAAGGCAACTTGGGCGTTGGTAACCGCCGCCGCAGTTGGCTGATTGACTTCATGGGCGATCGAAGCCGTGAGGTGCCCCATGGTTGCGACGCGGTTCGCATGCGCCAGCTCCATTTGAACCTCGCGGTATCGCCGCTCGACCTCACCTTTTTCGGCTTCCGCCTGCTTGCGTTCAGTCAGATCGAGCACGAAAGCGACACCTTGATTCCCCGTATCCTCCAAGCTCGCCGCACCGACCAGGACGGGCACGCGGCTGCCATCCTTGCGAAAATATTCTTTCTCGAATGCCTCCGCGGCGCCGGTATTTTTAACCTCTTGAACCGTCTGTCGGTCGCGGTCGCGCCATTCCGGCGGCGTCAGGCCCGTCCAGCACATGCGACCCGAGACGAGATCCTCACGGCCGTATCCCACCATGTGGAGAAACGCGTCATTGGCCTCAATGATCCGACCTTCGAGATCATAGATAAATATGCCGATGATGTTGGCGTCGATCAGGCGACCCAGTCTCGTCTCCCGTCTTCGAAGTTCGACGAGAAGTTCGATGAAGCCGATAGATACGGAAATCACCGCGAACAGAATGACCAGCCAAATGAGGTCGCGATCAAGGGCCCGCATGGCCTCCATCGCTTCGTCCATCCCAATTAGCATGGGAACGATGTGCATGAACGCGAGGTCGGTCGCGTAAAATAAAGCAATAGCCAGCAGTCCCGAGTTGATCAGGAGCAGGCCGATTCGCGGCCGTCCGAAGCGCTGTCCACGACTGATCAGTCGGCAACGCCATATACCATAGACGGTAACTGCTATGATCAAGAGATCGATAGCCGTCATCAGCGGCACGGAATCCAAGATCATGGCTTCGCCTGGAACTCGCGGTCGAATGAACCTCGGTCACCATGTCACAAGCGCAAAGTATAAGGCCAGTGATGCGGAACGGCTAGGGCGCGCTGGCACATTGTGACCGGCGCGATGTCCATCCCATTCGCGTCATTTGCTGCTTCTGCACAAGTGCGGGCGCTATCGGGATCGAAGCGGACATCGATTGGTAGCGAGCACTGCCCGGCTCAGTCGCGAGTGACCCGGAACTGACCTTCCCTGGCCATCGAGTTGACTGGAAGCAACGCGCCGCCGATCATTTCACCGCGCCATCTTTCTCGAGCGCGGCAAATACGGGATTGAGAAAGCGCCTTTGGCTCGCGGTTCAAGCCGCGCGCCGGATCGAGACCGAGCCGGCCCGCCAATACAAGGTGCGCACTCATTTTGTGAAAGGGGGAACGGCAGGCCGCAGGGCGTTCACCGTCCCGGCCCGGTCGCATAGCTGCGGGGGTTTCCTCCTCCTCGCGGCACACAGTCACGAACGCCGCGCGCCGCGGTCCCCGCCCCTAGGGGAACGTCAGGCCGAAAGCGGCCGGGTCGGACTGCTCGCCATCCCGGGGGACCAAAAAGCGCTCCAGCCCACCCGGCACGAAGCTGAGCAGCAGGGTCGCCTGGTCGCCGACCACCTCGATCGTATGCGGCACACCGCGGGGAAGAGCCGCGTAGGCGCCCGGCCCCACCTCGACGCGGGCATCGCCGACCCGCGCGATTAGCTGCCCCTGCACCACGTAGACCAGTTCGTCCTCGCGCGAGTGGGTGTGCAGCGGCGGCTCCTCCCCGGCCCGCACCGTCCACAGGACAGCGCCATAGTCGCCTCCGGACTGGCTGCTCTCCACTTTCATCTCGACGCTCGAGCCCCCGCTCGAGGTCACCGTCTGGCCGCCGTGGGGCGGCGTGAGAACCGGCTGCTGGACTGACATTTGTAGCCTCCTGATCGTGTTAAAGATGACCGCCCACCACCCGACGAGAATGACCTTGCAACGGCGGCGAGGGAAATCACCTCTCGCCATAGAGTCGATAGAGGATCGTTATTGCCGCCGCGCCGCGTGATGCCGTCGCGAGGAATGCCACCAGCCGCATCTGCAGAGACTTCTAAACCCGTTGCCGGCCTTGGACCAATCGAGGTTGCGCGTGCCAACGGCCGCCGTCCTTGGCCATGACGCCGCTCCTACGGTGGATTTATCGTGCGCCACGTCGCCGACCGGATGCCGGACCGAGGTAAGAGAGGGAAAGACATCGCCATTTTTGCAGATCGGGCAGGATGCCTACAGAAAAATTTCGAAAATCCGGAATTGCGTTACGTGGGTAACGACCAAGCTGCTCTTGCACGCTCAGGTCTGGTGGCGGCACGAAGCCAAGTCCCCCGCCCCGCCACTCGATCCGAGCTGACCCGGACGCGCTACGTCGCCTCTTGGCCCGAGGCGACATCGCTTGGCGGCCCACTCAGGTCCGGTATTGGGGAGTGAAGCAAACCCCTTCGCCACAATATTCGACCGCTGCTTCTGACCCCCGACCGGACATCCGCGGCGCGGAACAATTAATTTCAATTCTCGTCCGCAAAGCTCCCATAAGCATGCCGTTGATTGTACGGACGCTTAGTGCCGAGTTCATCGATTAGCGATATCCATCCCGGAGCGCGTCGAACTCGCGCGGCGGCTGCCCGGTCAACCGACTGAACACGCGCGAGAAGGCGGCAGCGCTGTCGTAACCGACCTGCGCCGCGACACTCTTGACCGGTTTGCCCTTGCCGAGAAGCTGGCGCGCGATCGTCATGCGCCAGACCGTCAGGTACTCAATTGGCGTCAGGCCGACCAGCGTCCGAAAATGATCGGCGAACCGCGTGCGTGACATGCCCGCAACGTCGGCCAGATCCTCAAGCTTCCAAGGCTTCTTCGGCGCCTCGTGCATCGCGGTCAGCGCCTTGGCCAGGCGTGGGTCGGCGAGCCCGGCGAGCACGCCGGTCGAAATGGCGCCGCTCTCAACGACGTGACGCACGATTAGGATCAGGAGATAGTCGAACAGCCGGTCGAGCGCCGCCTGGCGGCCACCACCTTCGGAGAAGGCTTCGCCGACCAGCAGATCACAAACTGGGCCCAGCGCCGGATGAGCAGCGAGCGGCAGGACCACACATTCAGGCAGGCCCTGGCCAATCGGGTTTCCCTCCGCGCCCCCGAGTTCGACGGTCGCGCATACGAGGTCGGCTCCGCGCTCGGGATCAACTGCGAAACTGTGGGTCCGCCCGCGGGGCAAAAACAGCAGGGTCGGCTCAACGAGTTCGAGGTCGGCTTGTCCGTCCTGGGTGACCGTGAGCGCGCCTGCCTTGAACAGGTGCAAATGGCCCACACCAGTGAACTGCAACGTCTGGCACAGGTTCCCGGTGAAGAACGTCCGGGCCGTCGGCGTTACGTGGGCGAACAGGCAGCGAAGGGGTCCATCGGGACGATCAGCAAAATTATTGGCACCAGGCGTCACCCATAGTCTTCCATATGAGCGGTGTGCAAGTCCCCAGGCCTTGATCAACCGGAGAGTCTCATGAATATTCGCTTCGTCACAAAGACCGTTCACGCCTTCCTCGACTATCCCGTCGCGCTCAGCCTGATGGCAACGCCGTTCCTGCTCGGACTCGGCCATGCCAATCCGCTGGCGCTCTGGATGTCGGTCGCAACCGGCGTCGCCGCCCTCATTCTGACCCTGTTCACCGATCACGAGACCGGTGTAGTTCGAGTGCTGCCATATGGGCTGCATGTCGCGGTTGACCGCCTCGTCGGCATTACTTTCGTCGCCGTGCCCTTCGTGCTCGGCCTGCAGGGGCTGGACGCCTGGTACTACTGGGCGAACGGTGCCGCGGTTCTCCTCGTCACCTTCGTGCTCAACGCGCCCGAAAGCGGGGAGCGCGCGCTGAAGTCGGCGCACGCCTAAGAGCCTTTGCTAACATCATGTGACAGCGGCCGAGTTAACCCTCGGCCGCTGCCGGTGCTTGAACCACCCAGGTTCGCTCGCCAATAGCGATCAGCTTCGCTGCGGTGCTCCCATGCCCCCTGGGCGTGTCACCACGAGCGGCAGTGAAAGGAGTTCGCGCGCAGTGGCGCCTACGCTCTCGCTGAATAAGCGCATCTCACGCGGCGTCGGATTCCTCGATCGCATCTTCGGCCGGGGCCGCGCTCGAAGCCGGGGCGCGCTGCGCTCTGGAGCGGTATTCTGACGGGTCGCTGCCGTAGTACCTGCGGAAAGTGCGCGCAAAGCTGCTCCGGCTCTGATAGCCGGCGTTTAGGGCGACCTGGTCGATCGACAGTGCGTTGGCCGCGAGCAGGTCAGCAGCGTGGCGCATCCTCACGCGGCGCAGCAATGACATGGGCGACTCTCCGAAGGCGGCGGAGAACCGCGCCATGAAAGCTGAGCGGCTGAGACCGACGGCGTGCGACAGACTTTGAACGGTGTGCGGAAGGGACGGGCGCGAGGCAATCTCGGCGAAAGCCCGTGCGATCGGCGGGTCGCTCAGAATCGAAAACCGCTCCACCCACGCTTTCGTCGAGACTAAGCAACGCCGAAGCAGCGCAAGCAACACGAGCTTCAGCAGCGCCGCCGACATCGGCCCTCCACCGACGTCCTGGGCCGCGAGCTCGGCCATTGCGTAGGCCATCACCTGGTCGAGCTGGTCGCGCACGTCAAACGTCTCGACAATGGGCGTTGCAAGGGATGCGAACAGGTCCAGCGCTGGTCCATAGTTGGCTCGGAAGCTCCCGCACGCAAGCACCAGTGTCGGCTCGCCGTCTCCGACGGTGTGCCGGTGCGACGAGCCCGGCGCGAAGGCGCTTTCGCCGTGCTTGCCGACGTTCCGTGGTGCGGTCGGGCGCTCCGTCGCGGCGATTGTCATTGCTCGCCCAGGCGGGACGATCACCAGCGTGTGCGGCGTCAGACGTATGGGCGTTTCATGGTCCAGGAGGATGAACCCGGCTCCTCGAAGGCAGTAGTGGATGGTGGAGGCTTCCGCGCGGGCAACCGCCAGGTGGGCACCCGCCGCAAGCGTGCACTCCGACAGCCTGACGAAGGTGATGTCCAACGTGGTCATCAACTTGTCGAGGTCTTGTCGCGATATACGCCAGAACGGCTCACCTGCCACGTCCAGAAGCCTTTATGGTGCTCAGGTCCACATCAGCTCGGCTCCGCGATGCCATCTCGCGCAGGCAGCCAGCCTGCGCAACTCGGCGAAGGGTCCTTTCGCGCTCCAACCTGATCTGGGATTTTGATCGGTTCGGTCTTTCGTTGCCTTCGACTGAAGACGCTAAACAAATAGCCGGTTGCGGCTGACCGAGTAGTGGTTGCAGCCGAATTAGATAAATTCAGCCGCAACATGAATAGTCCGGCTGAGAGTCAGGGGATGTCCCGATCGCTGTTGAACTAGGTCGGGCCGACGTTGCCGGAATGAATGTTACGCGGCCCTCGTGACGTGGGCAACGGGGTTGATCGTCATGCGATTGTGGCGAGCTTGAAGAGCCGCACGCAGAACCGACAATTGCTTATGCGCCTTCAATCGTCGGAAGCCCTTGTTGGCCTCGATCATGCCGGCCGCGACCCATCGCAAGGCCATACCGGCATCCCGCCAGCGTTTGACGTTGCGCGTGACGCGGCGAATGGTGCCCATCATGTTCTCGGCGATGTTGGTACAGGCGAGCGATCGACGAAGCTCCTTCGGCAACTTCAACC
>NZ_AUFA01000043.1:0-50000 GCF_000426265.1 Bradyrhizobium sp. Cp5.3
CGGTCGTGGTGAAGCGCGACAGCGCGAGCAGCTTTTCACGGCGCTCGAAATCCTCGTAGATGCCTTCCTTGAGAACCGAACCGAACGCGTCCCAGATCTTGGCGAAGGCCTCCGCGTCCTTCTCGGCGAGGCTCTCGAGCTCGTTGACGACGCGGGTCGCCACCGCCTTCCGGATCTGTGCGAGCTGCGGATTGTTCTGGAGCATCTCCCGCGAGATGTTGAGCGGAAGGTCCTCGCTATCGACGACGCCGCGGATGAAGCGCAGATATCCCGGCAACAGATCGGCATCGTCGGTGATGAAGACGCGCCGGACATAGAGCTTGACGCGGCCCTTGCGTGAGGGCTCGAACAGGTCGAACGGCTTGGCCGACGGCGCGAACAGCAGAACCGCGTAGGAGTAACGGCCTTCCGCGCGATAATGCAGTGTCATCGCGGGATCGTCGAAGGCCGAGGCGATTTGTTGATAGGCCTTCTTGTAGTCCTCCGCGGTCAGCTCGGATTTCGACCGCTGCCACAGCGCGCTCGCCGAGTTGATCTGGCGCGGCTCGCCCTCTTCCGGCACGAGTTCGATGGGAAACAGGATGTTGTCGGAATAGGCGCCGACGATGCGCTCGATCTCGTAGGTCTCGAGGTATTTCTTCGCATCGTCCTTCAGGTGCAGCACGATCTCGGTGCCGCGCGTCACGCGGCCGGCGTCCTCCTCGCCAGCGCGGGCTATCTCGAAGCCGGAGCCGCCGGAGGAGGTCCAGGTCCAGACGTCGCTCTCGCCGGCGCGGCGGCTGATGACGATGATCTTGTCGGCGACCATGAAGGCGGAATAGAAGCCGACGCCGAATTGGCCGATCAGGCCGAGGCCGTCCTTGGCCTCCTTCAGCTTCGCCACGAAGGCCTTGGTGCCGGAGCGGGCGATGGTGCCGAGATGGTCGATCAGCTCCTGCCGCTCCATGCCGATGCCGTTGTCGGCGATCGTAAGCGTCCCGGCGGCCTTGTTCGGGGCGATGCGGATCTTGAGCGCGTCGCCCTCACCAAGCAGCGCCGGATTGGCGATCGCCTCGTAGCGGAGCTTGTCGCAGGCGTCCGACGCGTTGGAGACGAGCTCGCGCAGGAAGATGTCGGTCTCCGAATAGACCGAGTGCACCATCAGGTGCAGGAGCTCCGAAACCTCAGCCTGGAAGGGCTGCGTGTGTGCAGCCGTATCTGTGGTCGTCATGCGTTTACCCGGTCAAATCGAAGGGAAGAAACCCGGGATATAGCGCGATGAGACGGGGGATCAAGAGGATGTGATGGGGGCTCTTACCCCCGGCTGCGGCCGACGCAGATCGCGGCGACGACCAGCGGGGTGGCCAGGGCGGCCCAGGACAGCGGCAGCCACAGGCCCTCCTGGCCAAGCAGGGCCGACAGCAGACCGAAGACGCTGAGGACGGCGAGCAGCGCCGGCCAGCGCCAGATCAGGGAAAGCGAGCGGCGGCCGGTCATTCCGCACAGCCCGGCGAAGGCAGCGCCACCGCTGCCGCGGGCCGTTCCTGCATCTTCGCAGCCGGGGACCGCGCGAACCAGAGATAGAGGCCGCTGCCGAGCACGACGATGGTGACGAGGTCGAGCAGCACCCAGATGATCTTCAGCGGCATGCCACCGTAATCGCCGAAATGCAGCGGACGCGAGAGCTCCAGCGCGCGCAGATACCAGGGCATGGTCACCGCCGACACCAGCGCGCCGCTTCTCGCATCGACCAACACCGGGCTGAACAGGCGCGAGGTCAGGGGCGTCCTGCCCTTGGTCCAGACCACGTAATGAAAGGGCGAGCCGAAGGGAGAGCCCGGGAACACCACGCTGGTCGTGGTCATGTCGGGGAATGCCGCCTTCACCGTGTCATACGCGCCTTGCTGCGAGGCCAATTCGCTCGTCTGCGGCACCGGCTTGCCTTGCAGCGGCGCCAGCATGGCGCGCACGTCGGTCTGCTGCCACAGCGCGAATAGCGGCGTCGACAGCTCGTTGACGACGCCGGTCGCGCCGACGACCAGCGCCCAGCCGAGCGTGACGACGCCGAGCAGATTGTGCAGGTCGAGCCATTTCAGCCGCCGCGAGCGGGTCGCCCGCACCGTGCCGAAATCGAGCTTGCGCATGAAGGGCGCGTAGATCGCGACTCCCGAGACGATCGCCGCGATGAACAAGAGCGCCATCGCGCCGAGGAACAATTCACCCGACAGCCCCATGAAGAGGTCGCGGTGCAGCGATAGCATCAGTTGCAGGAAGGTGAGCCCGTCGGCGCCAAACGGCGCGGTCTGCTTCAGCACATCGCCGGTGTGTGCGTCGAACCGGATCGAGTGCAGCGACCTGCGGTCGGCCTTGAATGCCGCCCAGGAGCTCGCCATGAACACCATGATCTTGGGCTCGTCATCATCGACGAACACGGAGAGAATAGTCTCGCCGGGATACATCTTCCGGCTCGTCTCGACGACACGGTCGAGGCTGACGTTGGACGTGCCTTCGGCGACCTGCGCATAGGGCAAGGCGTCGTCGAGCAGGCCGTCGATCTCGTCACGCAGGACCAGCGGCAGGCCGGTGAGGCAGATCAGCAGCAGAAACAGCGTGCAGATCCGGCTCGACCATTTGTGCACGAAGAGCCAGCGCCGAAGCGCGGGCTTCCGCTCATAGCCACGATGCTCGAAGGCGCGCTCTTCGTTCATCCCCCTCACTCACCAACGGTAGCGCAGCGTCGCGATCACGTTGCGGCGCAGGCCGTAATAGCAGCCGATGTCCTGGCAGAGCGTGACGTAAGTCCTGTCGAAGATGTTCGTCGCGTTGATCTGCGCGGAATAGCCCTTGAACATCGGTCCCAACGCCGATAAGTCATAATGGAGCGCGGCGTCGAACAGCGTCACCGCGGGCACATAGAACGTGTTCGCGGTGTTGCCGGCCGTCTCGCCGATATAGCGTACGCCGCCGGAGAGACCGAAGCCATCGAGCGGGCCGCTGTGGAAGGTGTAATCGGCCCAGGCCGATGCGGAATTCATCGGGGCGACGACCGGATGCTTGCCGAGCTGGGTGGGGGTGTTGGTCCGCGTCACGATGTTGTCGAGATAGGTGTAGGACGCCAGCACCGTCAGCTCGCGACTGACCTCGGTCTTGGCTTCGAGCTCAATGCCGCGCGAGCGGACCTCGCCGGTCTGAACGAGCTTCCCAATACCATGGGACGGATCGGTATCCGGTGTCAGCACGTTCTGCTGGATCAGGTTGAAGGCCGCGAGCGTATAGAGCGAATTTGCGTTGGGCTGATACTTGATGCCCACCTCTTCCTGCTGGCCGGTCGTCGGCGCAAATGGGCGGAGCGCGAAGTCCGTACCGGCGGTCGGCTGGAACGACTCGGTGTACTGGATGTAGGGCGCAATCCCGTTGTCGAACTTGTAGAGCAGCGCGCCGCGCTTGGTGACCGCGGTGTCGGATTTCGGTGCAATCGCGGTAACGCCGGTCGCATAGGTCAGCGTCTCGGTGCGGGACTGCGCGAGATCGTGGCGGATGCCGAGCAGCGCGACCCAGCGGTCGAACTTGATCTGGTCCTGCGCATAGACGCCGAGCTGCTCGATGCGCTGCCGGACGTTGGTCGTGGAAGGCACCGGCCCGAACGGTGCGCCGTAGACCGGATTGAACGCATTGATCACCGGCGCCACCAAGAGCTGGCCGTTGAGCCGCTTGTCGGTCGCGTTGATATAGTCGAGGCCGGTGAGCACGGTGTGCTCGAACGGACCGGCGTTGAACCTGGTCTCGAGCTGATTGTCGACATTGATCGAGCGGATCGACTCCTGCGTGGTGAAGGCGCCGCGCGCGAGATTGGTCGGATCGGGCTGGCTGCCGTTGGGAGACACCACCGCGAAATCGGTGCTGAGGTCCGTGTAACGCAGGTTCTGGCGAACCTTGACGTTGTTGTTGAAGCTGTGCTCGAACAGATAGCCGACCGTGCCGAAGGTACGGTCGGTCTTGTCGAAGCTCGGCTCGCCGGAATAGAAGCTCGTCGGGATGTAGCTGCCCTTGTTGGGCGTGATGGTGCCGATGCCGCTCGGCAAGAGCTGATTGTAGAAGCCGGCCTTGGGATCGTGCTGATAGGTGCCGAGCACCGTCAGCGTGGTGTTGTTGTCGGGCCGCCAGGTCAGCGACGGCGCGATCGAGATGCGCTGATATTCGACATGATCGACCTGGCTGCCCACGTCGAAGCCGGACGCCGTGAAGCGGTAGAGGAACTCCTTGTTCTTGTCGATCGGACCGGAGAGGTCGACGCCGCCTTGCGCGCGGCCATAGCTGCCGGTCGATATGAACATCTCGTGATAGGGCTCGAGCGTCGGACGCTTGCTGACGAGATCGACGATGCCGCCGGGCGACGACTGGCCGTAGAGCACCGAGGCCGGGCCGTGCAGAATCTCGACGCGCTCGAGGTTGAAGGGCTCGATGATCGGATAGGCGAAGATGCCGAAATTCAGGAGCCGCAGCGAATCCAGGTACTGGTCCGCCAGGAAGCCGCGAATATAGACATTGTCGAAGCGCTGATCGGCGCCCAACGTCTCGCTCCGCACGCCCGAGCTGTAGCGCACCGCCTGCGCGATGCTCTGGGCGGCCTGCGCCTGGATCTGGGCCTGCGTGATGACGGAGATCGCAGCCGGCGTCTCGATCAGGGGCGAGTCGGTCTTGGTGCCGGTGCCGCTGCGGGTGGCCACGACGCCATCGACATGGCCGAAGGCCGATCCCTTCTGGCCCGCGCCGGAGCCGGCAACGGTTGCGGCGACCGCGCCTGCGGGCGCGCTCGAATGCGCCGGCGCGCGCGAGCGCGCTGCGGCGTTACGGCTGCGCGAAGGTGCCGCATGGGTGCGCCTCGGCGCCGAGCTGCCCTCAACGACCACCGGACTCAACTGGGTCGGAGCTGCTGCCGTTGATGGAGGAGACGTCGATGATTGCGCCGCGGCCTCTCTTGTACCAAATGCCAAAACGATCGAGCTGACGGCCCCCACGAGCCGCCAGCGCCCCACTTCCAAAACGCCCACCGCACTTCCCCAACTTCCAACGGCTACGCATCGATGCAGCCGGCATGGAGTTAGCGCAGTGGATTCGTCTTGCGGGCTGGAAGCTCTCCAGCCTGGGGCTTTTCCATTTCTAGAGTCGGAAAGCGATGCAGACGCAAGCAATGCTGTGCAGCGCGGGCGCCAGACCGCCTGCGCTGTCCTGTCGCAGCCGGTCCGATCACGCCGGCTGAAGCACCTGGGCCTCGCGCCGCGGTGAGAACACCAGCGCCACCAGCACCGCCGCAAGCGCGATGCCGGAGGCACCGAGGTAGAGCCAGGCGTAGCTGTTGTTGGCGTCGAAGATGCGTCCGCCGGCCCATGGACCGAACGCCATGCCGATTGCCGAGACCATGGTCAAGGCGCCGAACACGGTGCCCATGATGCGCTGGCCGAAGGACTCCCGCGCCAGCACCGCATAGAGCGGCATCACGCCGCCATAGGCCGCGCCGAACACGACCGCGATCGCATAGAAAGCCTCGAGGCGGTTCACGAACAGATAGGCCGCGATGCAGACGGATTGCACCAGGAGCCCACAGATCAGCACCGGCTTTGCGCCGAAGCGGTCGGCGAGCAGGCCGAGCAGCAGGCGTCCGCCCAGCCCGGAGAGGCCCTCGACGCTGTAGATCGACACCGCCGCAAGCGGCGCGATTCCGCAACCGATGGCATAGCTCACCATGTGGAAGATCGGTCCCGAATGCGCGCCACAGCACAGCAAGAAGGTCAGCGCCAGCACGATGAATTGCGGCGAGCGCAGCGCTTCGCCGACGCTGAGCCTCGGCTCGTCGACGGCACGCGCTGGCCCCGATGGGAGTTCTGCAGGCGCGCGCCGCACCAGCAGCGCGGCAGGGATCAGGAGGACCCACGCGGCGATGCCGATCGTCATCATCGCCGTGCGCCAGTCATAGGTCGAGATCAGATAGCGCGCGAACGGCGAGATCGTCATCGGCGCGACGCCCATGCCGGCGGAGACGAGCGACACCGCAAGGCTCCTGCGCTTGGGCTCGAACCAGCCGGTGGCGGCCGCGATCATCGGCGCGAAGAAGGCGCCGGCGGCGAGCCCGACCAGCACGCCATAGGTGAGCTGGAACGAGACGAGCGACGTCGTCCCGCTTGCCAGCACGAGGCCAAGCCCGAGCAGGCACGCGCCCGTCAGCGTGACCGCGCGCGGACCAATGCGATCGGACAGCGCGCCCCAGCCGAAGCCCGCCGCGCCCATCACCAGGAAGTCGATCGTCATCGCACTCGAAATACCGGTCCGCGACCAGCCGGTGTCGGCCGACATCGGCTGGAGATAGACCGCGAGCGAAAACATCGCGCCGATGCCGATGCAGGTCATCAGGGCCCCGCAGGCCACGATCACCCAACGATAGGAGTTCATGTCGTTCCCCTTTGCAGAAGTTGCGCTGGCTCCAAGACGAACGGGCCTGCGGGAAATCGACAGGTCGATATGCGAAATTTTTCGTCGTCCGGGCGAGCGGACTAACGTTCACGCAATCGCTACTCGGATAGGGCGGTCGTTGCCGCTAAAAGCAGCGCCCCTGATTCCAAAAGCCATTTTTCGATGAAACCGTCCGTCCAGGCGAACCTCGCCGCATTTCAGCATGATGCCCGGCTCTATTTGACGCTCGGGATTGCCAACTGGTCGATCTTCATCGACCACATTCCGAACAATGTTGCCAACCTGCTGACATTGCGCAATTTCGGCTTCAGCGGCGCCGCCGACCTGTTCGTGTTCGTGGTCGGCTATGGCGTTGCCATCATCCACGGCAGGATGGCGCTGGAGCGCGGCTACGTCGTCGCGGCGACGCGGATCTTCCGCCGTGTCTGGCGGCTCTATGCCGCCTATGTCGTGCTGTTCGTGATCTACATCGACACCATCGCCTATGTCGCCTCGCAGTCGATGGCGCCGGAGATCATCCACGAATACAACATCTCCGACATCCTGGAGCATCCGCTACGGATCCTGGTGCGGGGACTGGTGCTGCAGGAAGAGCCGCTGAACCTCGACCTTCTGCAACTGATGATCCCGCTGATGGCGTTCTTTCCGTTCGCGCTGTGGGGTCTGTTGCGGAGTCCGAACCTGACGCTTGCGGCATCGGTCGCGCTGTATGTCGCCGCGCGCTGGTTCGACTGGAGCTTTCGCCTCTATCCGGACCAGGAATGGACCTTCAATCCGTTCTGCTGGCAGATGCTGATGGTGCTGGGCGGCTGGTTCGCCGTGACCGGCGCGCCCGGCCGCGCGCTGCACGGCATGGCCTGGCTGCGCGCACTCGCTGGCGCCTATCTCGTGTTCGCGATGGCATTGATGCTGATGCGGCATTCGCCGGCGCTCGCCGCCTACCTGCCGGATCTCTTGCTCAACGGCATCTCGGCGACCGACAGGGAGAACCTCGCGCCCTACCGCGTCGTGCACTTCCTCGCGCTCGCCTTCCTCGCCACGCATTTCGTGCCGGCCGACCATCCGGCCTTGCAATGGAAGTCGCTGCAGATGGTCATCAGATGCGGCGAGGAGTGGCTCGCGGTATTCTGCGTCGGCGTATTCCTGTCCTTCGCCGGCCATCTCATCCTGATCACCGGACCCAATTTGGTAATGATGCAGATCGTCGTGAGTCTCGCCGGCTTCGCCGCCATGACCGCGGTCGCCTATTACATCGCCTGGTCGAAGCGGCAGGACCTGCCGGCAGCCCTGCGGCAGCGCGCCTAGCCGCCCGGCCTGCGCGCCCGGGCCAACGGCTGCGGATGCCGATCGTCGCGGCTCAGGCGATGGCCGCGATATATCGCTCCACCGAAGCGGCAAACGCCGCCTTGGCGGCCGCCGCGATGTTGCGGCCCCACCAGGCGCCGTAGATGCGGTCGAAGGCGAGCGGCGCGACCGCGGTGGCGATCCGCCGTACCGCGGTCGCGTTGAGCGGCATATAGTTCGGATAGGAATACATGAAGCTGACGAAGCGTCGGTCCATAGTTACCTGCGCGATGTCGCCGGTGAGCAGCGCGCCCTTGCCGTCCGCGCCGCGCGACCAATGCAGCATGGTGGCGCCGGCGAAATGACCGCCGGTGCGCAGGAGCAGCACGTCGTCCGAGATGCGCTGGCTGTCTGTCGTCCAGTGCACGATCGACGGATGCGGCCGCGTCACCCACTGGCGATCGTCTGCGTGCAGATAGACCGGAACGCCGCCGAACGCTTCGCTCCAATCGGCGAGCGCGCCATAGTAATGCGGATGGGAGATCGCAATCGCCTTCAGCCCGCCGAGCGAACGCACCTGCGCAACCGCTGCCGGGGTCGCCAGCGGCACGCAGTCCCACATCACGCAGCCGTCGTCGAGCGGCACCAGCAGCGTGCGCTGCCCGATGGCAAAGCTCGGCTCGAGCGCGAGGCCGGTGAGGCCGAGATCCTCACGCCAGACCAGCCGGTGACGTTCCGCTAACGCCCCGCGGGTGAGGAAGGTCTGCCCCTTCCAGTTCACATATTGCCGCTCGTCCTCGCAGATCGGGCAGGAGGTCGGCGGCGTTCCGCTATCGGGGAATTGCGCGCCGCAGGTTTCGCAGGTCCAGAGAGGCATGGCGTGATCCGAAAGAGACGGGACAGCAATGAGGTGACACCGCGACGCTTCGATCGCAAGGGGGAACGGAACCAACTCGATCAGCACCAGTTAACTTTTTATCCGCGCCGGCGCGATCGACCGGAGCTCACATCACCTTTGCACGGGACCCAATTCGTTTTGGCAGCATCGCGTTCAGCGTCTCGATGACATCGCGCTCCCCCTCCCGGCTCCGTCTCTGGCCCCTGTTCGCAGTCAACTTCTTCATGGCCGACATGCAGTCCGGCATCGGGCCGTTCGTCGGCGTGTTCCTGCAGGAGCGCGGCTGGGCGACCGGGCTGATCGGCACAGCGCTGACGATCGGCAACATCGCGGGCATGCTGATCACCACGCCGATCGGCGGCTTCATCGATGCCAGCCGCAACAAGCGGCTGTGGGTCGTCATCCCCGGCATCTGTGTCGTTCTGGCCTCGGCGATCATCCTGATCTCGCAAAACTTCTGGGCCGTGACTTTCTCGCAGGTGGCGCAGTCGCTCGCGAGCGCCGCGATCGTGCCGGCGGTGACCGGCATCACGCTCGGCATTGCCAAGCAGAAAGGCTTCAATGCGTTGAACGGCCGCAACCAGGCGTTCAACCACGCCGGCAACATGGCCGGCGCAGCCCTATCGGGCTATCTCGGCTACAAGTTTGGCTATGTCTCCGTGTTCGTGCTGGCGGCGGCATTCGGCGCCATCGCGATCGCCTGCGTGTTGATGATTCCGGCGAAGGCGATCGACGACCGCGCCGCGCGCGGCAGCAAGGAGGACGATCCTGATCACCCGCCGGACGCCCTCACCATGCTGCTCAGGCACAAGCCGTTGCTCGTGCTGGCGGTGGCACTTGCGCTGTTCCAGCTCGGCAACGCCGCGATCGTGCCGCTCTATGGACTTGCGGCGGTGGCCGAGAGCCAGGCCAACGGGCCGAGCTTCGTCGCGACCACGATCGTGATCGCGCAAGGCGTGATGATCGCGACCTCGCTGATCGGCATGCATGTTGCGGGCAAGCGCAACTATTGGCCGGTGATCCTGGTCTCCTTCATGTTCCTGCCCGTCCGCGGCGTGCTCGCGTTCTTCCTCACGGGGTGGTGGGGGGTCGTGCCGATGCAGGTGCTCGACGGCATCGGCACCGGACTTCAGACCGTCGCCGTCCCCGGCATGGTCGCCCGCTCCCTCAACGGCACCGGCCGCATTAACCTCGGCCAAGGCGCCGTCATCACCGTGCAGGGCGTCGGCGCCAGCCTCAGCCCCGCGCTCGGCGGCTGGATCACACAATGGATCGGCTACGGTCCCACCTTCCTGCTGCTCGGCTGCTTTGGGCTAGCGTCGATCGCGCTGTGGCTGGCGTTTGGGGCAGCGGTGAAGAAGTATTGAGGCGTCCTTCTCCCTCTCGCTTCCGTAATCACGGCTAGACAGGTTCGCGCAGCCTCCTCCTCGCCGTCATTGCGAGCACACAGAAGCAATCCAGACAATCTCCGCAGAGGGACTCTGGATAGCTTCGCTGCGCTCGCAATGACGATTTGGATACGGAGTTGCTTCAAGCCTGACGCAGGGACTCGCGGAGGCCTCTCCCCGCATCAGCCTTCGCTAAAGCTTCGGCGGGACAAGCGCGGAGAGAGTTGAAGAACAAACGTCTCACGTCTCAAAATTTTTCTGGATCGCCTTGTCGAGCGTCTCGCCGCCGACGAAGCGCTGGCGCAGCTCGCGCTTGAGCAGCTTGCCGCTGGGGTTCTTCGGCAGGCTGTCGACGAAGATGACGCGCTTGGGCACCTTGAAATGCGCCATCTGGCCGGCGCAGTGCTTGATGACGGCGTCCTCGTCCAGCTTCTCGCCGCTCTTGACCACGACGATCGCGGTCACCGCCTCGATCCAGCGCGGATCAGGCAGACCGACGACGGCAACCTCGGACACCTCCGGAATGCGGTAGACCATCTCCTCGACCTCGCGGCTCGCGACATTCTCGCCGCCGGTCTTGATCATGTCCTTGACGCGGTCGACCACGGTGATGTGGCCCTCGGCGTCGACGGTCGCGAGATCGCCGGAGTGGAACCAGCCGCCGGCAAACGCCGCCGCCGTCTTCACGGGATCGTTGTAATAGCCGGAGAGCAGATGCGGCGAGCGGTGCACGATCTCGCCGACCTCGCCGACTTTCACATCCTCCATCGCGGTATTGACCACGCGCGTCTCGACGTTGAGCACAGGCTTGCCGGCGGAGCCGGCCTTGCGCAACTGGTCCTCGGGCCGCAGCACGGTCGCGAGGGGCGCGATCTCGGTCTGGCCGTAGAAATTCCAGAACTTGACGTTGGGCAGGCGGCGCTGCAGCTCGAGCAGCACCTCCACCGGCATGATCGAGGCGCCGTAATAGCCCTTCTGCAACGTCGACAGGTCGGTCTTGTCGAAGTTCGGCGAGCGCAGCATTGCGATCCAGATCGTCGGCGGCGCGAAGAAGGAGGTGATTCTGTGCGCCTGGATCAGCGCCAGGATATTGTCCGCGGTCGGCTTGCCCGTGATCACGCCGGAGGCGCCGAGATAGATTTGCGGCCCCAGGAAGACGTCGAGCTGGGCGCAATGATAGAGCGGCAGCGCGTGCAGATATTTGTCCTCGACGCTCATGCCGCCGTCGATGATGCAACTGACATACTGCCACATCACGGCCTCATGGGTCAGCATCGCTCCCTTGGGCAGCGATTCCGTGCCGCTGGTGTAGACGATCTGAGCGAGGTCGCGGCTGTCGACGGAAGCCTCAAGGAACGAGCCGTCGGCGTGCAGAAGTTCGTCGAAGGTGGTGAGGCCCGCGGGTGCCTTGGCCGGATCCTCACCCGGCAACCAGATCATCTTCTCGACCGCGCATTTCTTGGCGGACGCGGCACGTGCGGGCTCGACGAAATCCGGACCGGTCGCGAGCAGCTTTGCGCCGGAGCTCTTCAGGATGAAATTGATCTCGTCCGGATTGAGCATGAAGTTGATCGGCACCAGCACCGCGCCGATCCGCGCCACGGCAAAGCGCAGCGCGGCGAAGGCATGCGAATTGCGCGAGAGCACCGCGAGCCGGTCGCCCTTCTTCACGCCGAGACCGAGCAGGCCGCGGCCGAGCCGGTTGCAGATGGCGTCCAACTCCGCAAAGCTCCAGCTCACATCGCCGCAGCTCACCGCGAGCTTGTTCGGCTCGCGGCCCGCCGAGCGACGCAGGAGATCGCCGATGGAATGCTCGCGGGCTTTCGCGATGGTGGCTGCGATGTCGCCGGTCATGTGTCCCTCCGTTTGATGTCTTTGTTTGCTAGATTTCGTTGAATTCTTGCGGCTTGTCTTTTCTTGCGCATGATCTTTTCGGAAAACCGCTTCACACTTTTCCGGATCATGCGCTATCTGCGCCGGACCGCCTGCGCGTGCTCCATGTACATGTGCTCGACCGAGCGATCGAGGTTCGCGATCTTCTCGAAACCGCGGCGCCAGTCCTGCAAATGCCGGCGCGTCCACAGCACGCCGGCCTCGCGGTCGCGGCGGCGGATCGCGTCGATGAGATGGCGATGCGCCGCGACGAGGCGCGGACCGCCTTCGGCAACGCCGGTCACGATCATCTCGGTGGTCGGATAGAACAATTGCGCGGCCGGCTCGCGCGCGAGCTGAAGCACGCGGTTCTGCGACGCCTTCGCGACCAGCACATGGAATTCGGCATCGCATTCTGCGAGCGCTGCGGGATTGCCGACCACGACCTCGCTGCGCGCGAGATTGTCGGTGAGCTCTGCGATGTTCTCTTCCGTCGCCCGCTCCACCGCCCCCTCGATGCTCGCGACCTCCAGCGTCATCGAGGCCTCGTAGAGCTCACGGAACGTCACCTCATGCAGCACCAACGCCCGGCTGAGGCGGCTCGCGAGCTTGCTGTAGCGCGGCAGGCAGGCGTGCAGGCGGCGCGAGGAATCGCGGCGGATCAGCCCGCCCTCCTCCAGCACGCGAATGCCTTCGCGGATGGTCGAGCGATTGACGCCGAACTGCCGCACAAGGTCGTGCTCGGTGCCGATGGGATCGCCGGGCTTGATCCGGCCATTGACGATCTCGCGTTCGATGGCGTCGGCGACCTTCTGATAGGCCGGCGCGACATCGATCGGACGAAACAACGGCGCGACGGCCAAACCGACCTCCCAATGGCGATTGTCCGACAAACTATAGGATCAGTCGGAAAGCGCGTCAAATAGCGTCAGGCATACTGCAGATGCAGCAAATTGACTCTGCCGGAACCCGACTCTAACTTTGTCGGACAAAGGGACAGGCATAGTCTCACACAAGAGGAACCGCTTCCATGAGACCCATTGCAGCACTCGTTTCTGCGGCCGGCCTGCTGTCGGCCGCCCTGATCAATCCCGCGTCCGCCCAGCAGACCCCATTGAAGATCGGCGTGCTGTCCGACTTCTCGTCGGTCTATTCCGACATCGGCGGCATGGGGAATGTCGAAGCCACCAAGATGGCCATCGAGGACTTTGGCGGGCAGATGTTCGGCAAGCCGATCGACATGGTCTCTGCCGACGTGCTGAACAAGCCGGACGTCGCCGCCTCGATCGCCCGCAAATGGTGGGAGACCGAGGGCGTCGACATGATCATCGACCTGCCGACCTCGGCCACGGCGCTTGCGGTGATGGAGCTGTCGAAGCAGTACGAGAAGGTGATGATCGTGACTGACGCGGCGAGCTCCGACATCACCGGAAAGTCCTGCTCCCCCTACACCGCACACTGGACCTACGACACCTATGCCAACGCGCACACGGTCGGCAGCGCCATCGTCAAGAACGGCGGCGACACCTGGTTCTTCCTCACTGCCGACTACGTGTTCGGCCATTCGGTCGAGCGCGATACCGGCGAGGTCGTGAAGGCCGCCGGCGGCAAGGTGCTCGGCAGCGTCAAGCATCCGCTCAACACGGCCGACTTCTCCTCCTTCCTGCTGCAGGCCCAGGCCTCCAAGGCCAAGATCATCGGACTTGCCAATGGCGGCGGCGACACCATCAACGCGATCAAGCAGGCCGGCGAGTTCGGCATCGTCGCCGGCGGCCAGAACCTGGCCGCGATCGTGATGTTCATTTCCGACGTGCACAGCCTGGGCCTGAAGCTCGCGCAGGGGCTGATCATCACCGAGGCCTATTACTGGGACCTCAATGACAAGACCCGCGCCTTCGGCAAGCGCTTCCTGGAGCGCGTCAAGCGCATGCCGACGATGAACCAGGCCGCGACCTACAGCGCGACGCTGCATTACCTCAAGGCGGTGCAGGCCGCGGGCACCAGGGACACCAAGACGGTTATGGCCAAGATGCGCGAGCTGCCGGTGCGCGACGCCTTCACCGACAACGGCGTGCTGCGCGAGGACGGCCGCATGGTGCACAGCATGTACCTGTTCCAGGTCAAGAAGCCCGAGGAGTCGAAGGGCCCGTGGGACTATTACAAGCTGCTCGCCGAGGTTCCGGCCGACCAGGCCTTCCGGCCGCTGAAGGACGGCGGCTGCCCGCTGGTGAAGTGAGCCAAAGAGCACGCGAAGCAAGATCTTGCGTGCTCTATCTCAGAGCTTATGCCCCTTCTGGCGCAGCGCCTCGATCAGGCGCTGCTTCAGCTCATCCGCGGCCTTCTGGCTGACGTCCTGGGCGATCTGGGCGCTCGCTTGCGCCAGCGCATCCGACTTCGACAGAAGCTTCTGCCCGGCCGGCTGGGCGTAGAAGGCCTCGATCTGGCGCAGCTCGTCGATGGTGAAACTGGCGGCGTAGACGGCGGCGATCTGGTCGATCATCGAGGCGAAGAACGGGGCGTAGATCTCGGCGCCAGGTGCCGTCATCGCATCATAGTCGCGCTCGATCTCCGGCCTGTCCTGCGCGACCACGGGCCTCAGCTTGAGCAGGAGCTGCGGGAGCAGCGCACGATATTGATCCGCGATCCTCAAGGTGACGACGAGCTTGCGCGCCGCGCTCATCGCCTCGGGCGACGGCGCCTCGGCCTTCGCACCGCAGGCCAGGAGCAGGATGATGCCGGCGATCGTGAGCAAACGTCTGGACATGGACCTCTCCAAGAGCATGCAGGCTGGCGCCGCGACGCCTTCAGCGGCTCGCAGGCGCCACAGTAGCGGTCGCGGCTGGCGCGGCCTCGGCCAGGGCGTCAGGCTCCTCGACCTCAGCCACGTTCACGAACAGGTTCGGCACCCGCTTGGCGCGGTCGAGCAGCCATGCGGCACCGATCATGATGACGATGCCGGCAATCGAAACCGCAAGCTGCTCCCATACGCCCTTGGTGTACTGGGTCAGGATCCAGTGCGCCGAGAACGACAGGAACACGCCGAGACAGAAGATCGGCAGCGAATGCTGGCCGCACAGGATGACGGGCCGCAGCCAGACCGTGTGCAGCGCCTTCCATTTGCGCGAGACGAAATAAGTCACCCAGATCGCCAGCGCCAGGAAATGCGTGAAGCGCAGCATGTCGAGGTCGGTCTTGTCGATCGGGTAGATCGCCTTGATCATCCATTTCGGGATCAGCGCCTCGAGCGCGTGGATGTGCCAGGTCATCACGATCAGCAGGGCGAAGATGATCCAGGCGGCAGCCAGTCCCATCGTCGCCTTCGACCAGACCCATGTTGCGATCCTGTCGATCTGGCCGGTGCCGCACCAGGCTGCGAACACGAACATGAGCTGCCAGCAGAACGGGTTGAAGTACCATTTCGTGCCGGGCGGATAGGAGGCGACGTTCCAGTCGAACCAGCGTGACAGCACGTAGAGCACGACGGACGCGGCGAGCGTCAGGTTCGGCCGTCGGACCAGGCCCCAGACGATGAAGGGCGAGGCAAACACCAGCGTGATGTAGAGCGGCAGCACGTCGAGATTGACTGGCTTGTATTTCAGAATGATCGCCTGCCCGATCAGCTCGTCCGGATGCGCCAGGAAGTTGAACACGTTGAACTCGTGCTCATACATCGGATTGTCGAAGCGGCGCGCGGTGCGGGCGATCTGCGCCGTGAACAGCAGGAACAGCATGATGTGGGCAACGTACAGCTCGGCCGCCCGCCGCCACAGCCGCTTGAGGGCGGCGAGAAACCAGCCGCCGGCGACGATCGGTCCGTAGATCCAGCCGACCAGATAGCCCGAGATGAAGACGAAGAACTCGGCGGCGTCGCTGAAGCCGTAATTGCGCAAGGTCAGCCAGGCCACGACGTCATGCGGGATGTGATCAAGGAAGATCATCCACAGGCCGATGCCGCGGAAGAGATCGAGCCGCAGATCGCGCTCGATCGGAGACAAGAGAGCCGACTGGTCCCGTATGATCATGGCCCCGCCTCCTTCTGTAGGCGTCGCGCCGTCGCGGCGCCGGCAAAATCGGATGCTAAAAAAGCTTCGTCAATAAAACACCTAGCCCTGCGGCCAGCAGCCAACGGTACCCCACCTTGGCGTCGGCGCAAGGGTCTTTGTCGCCGTGACGGGAGCCGGAACGGCAGGGCTTCCATAAAATGTCGAAAACAACCCCATGCAAAGTAGCCGCGGCCCGTTAGGGCCTTGTGTCGCCGGCGAAACCCATTTGACACGTCGGGCAAAACACCGGCACGATGGTAAGATCACACGCCAAGCCGGGAGAGAGCGGGTCAGGTCAGCTCATCGCCACGGACGGGCATCTCGTTCAGCATCGCCTCTGCCCTCTGCCTGAGCGGCAGCGCGCCGCTCTCGGATGCGATCGCGATCGTCACGCGCAGGGCGGAAAGGATCGCCGCCTTGTTCTCCGCGCTCGATGGCGGCGTCACCGTGGCTTCGCCGAACAGGGCTTCGGCCTCGAGGCCGGAAAATCCCTGCTGACGCGCCGTGTTGCGCGCCTCGCGCAACATGTTCTGCGCGGCCTGGGTATCGCCGAGGCGGCTGGTGGCAAGCGCAAGGTAGATCGAGCTGCGCAGGACCGCCGAGGTATAGCCGACCGCCTTCGCCTCCTCGCGCGCTTCGGCCAGCATGCCGCGCGCCCGGTCGAACAGGCCCTGCTCCAGATAGGCCATGCCGAGATGGCAGGCGAGCACCGGCACGAACAGCCGGATGCCGTGCTTCTGCGCCAGCACGAAACCCTGTTCGAGAATGGCGGCGGCCGCCGCCGGATCGTTCCGCCCCAGCATCAGCCAGCCGCCGCTATAGGCTGCGGCGACACGGTCATAGGGACGGTTGGTCTCTTCCGCGATCGCGGCCGCCTGCTGCTGGAGCCGCTCGGCGGCATCGAGCTCGCCCATGATGATGTGGGTGAAGCTCTTCATCATGCAGCAGAGCACGAGCAGGTTTTTAGGCGCCGTACCGATCGGGGCACGGGGCTCGGGTCCGGCCAGTTGTTCGTGAGCCCGCGCGACGGTTCGTTCGGCATCGCGGTAGCGGCCGACGAGGAAGTAGGCCTGCCCGAGACCATATCGGGCGAGATTAAGCCAACCCGGATTGCCCCACTGTTCGGCCAGGCGGACGACCTCCTCGCCAACCGCGACGGCATCGACTGGCGTTCCATAGAAGTTCTGCGCACCCGATCCGACCGTCATGGCGGCGACCTTGCGACCGATGTCATCGATTGCGTCGGCGCGGCGCGCGGCCTCCTTTCCGAGGTCCAACCATTCCGCGACGTGACCCGACGCGATGAACGCCGCGCGCGCTTCCATCCGAAGATCGATGGCATCCGCCTCCCGCAAGGGCGTCATCGGCGTCTTGTCGAGCGAGCCCATCGCGATCTCGAAATAGTTGGCCGCATCGGCAAAGGCCGAGCGGCTCAAGGATTTCCGCCCAGCGTCCGTGCCGTGGCCAAACGCCTTTTGCCAATCCTTGGCCCGCACCGCGTGATAGCACAGCGTATCGGGCTCATCGGCGCACGTTCCGTCCGTCTCGAACGTTGCAAGGATGCGCGCATGAATGTCTTCACGCACCTTTTCGACCATCGCGTCATACGTCACCTGACGAACCATCTCGTGCCGAAACTCGAGCGCGTCGCCCAAATCACGATCGATCCTGACCAGCAGCTCGGTGCGATCGAGCGCGGCAAGGCTATCCTGCAGGACCTCCTCGGGCAGCTTCGCAATCTTCCGCAGCATGGCAACGTCCAATCGCGACCCAAGCGCTGCGGCGATCTGCAGGAGGGAACGTTCCTGCCTCGACACGCGATCAAGGCGCGCCGCAATCACGCCCTGGATGCTCGTGGGGATGCCGAGTTCATCTATCGGACGCACGAGCGCGAGATCGCCCCATTGACCGCGAAGCGTTCCGCTGTCCTTCAGCCCGCGGCAGACCTCCTCGATGAAGAGAGGCACATTGGCCGTATGCGAAATGATCCGGTTCTTCAGATCGGCGTTCGCAACGGAGGGGCCGAGCATGTCGGCCAGCATGGCAAGCCCCGAATCATCGTCGAGGGGCCGCATCGCGACGACCTCCGCGCGGCACCGCGCGATCCAGACCGGCATGCCGTTAGGCCTGGAGGTGAGGAGCACGAGAAGGCCGGGCATCTGCAGCGAAGCAATCGCGGCCACGACCGCATCGCTGGCCCGGTCGATCCAGTGCAGGTCCTCGAGCAGAACCACCGTGCGATGGTGACGCGTCATGCTCTCGACGATTGCGCAGCTCGCATCGGAAATTGCGCGCCCCCGCGCATGAGGCTCCAATTCGGTCCACTGCGGCTCCGATATCGGCAGATCCAGCACGGCATCGAGGGCGCATCGCTGGATCAGCGGCCGATCGCCCCGGGGGTCTCCTGAACCGTCCGGATTCCTCGCGGCCGCATCCAGGATCGAGAGCAGCAGGCGCTTGAGTGTACTGAACGGCGCGCCCTGAAGGTTCGGGCTGCACTCGGCGTCGATCAGGCGCCAGCCATCGGCCTTGAGCTCCTGGGCAAACTCGTGCGCCAATCGCGACTTTCCGATACCGGCGTCGCCCAGCAGCAGGACTGTCTGACGGCCAGTACCGACACGTTCCGCAGCGCGCCCCAACAGCGCTCGCTCCATCGTGCGATCGACGAACCGTGAAATGCTGCGTGCTCGTCGCACGCGCCAGCTCGAAAGATCGCTGGCGCCGACGATGCGGTAGACCGGCAGCGGCTGGCTGAATCCGCGGAGCGCCTTGCCGCCGAGAAACTCGAAGCGAACATGCCCGTCCGCGAGCTTCTGGCAGGCTTCCGACACGTAGATCTGATTCGCCTCGGCCTCAGCCTCCAGCCGCGCCGCGAGATGCTGGGCGGCCCCGCCGATCTCATAGACCTTGGAAAACTCGCTGGCGACCATGTAGGCGACGACGTGGCCGGAGTGGAGGCCAACCCGCACCTGCAGGCCGGGATCGCCGAGGCCGGCGACGCGCCGGACGAGTTCGATCGCCGCATGGCAGGCGAGCGGCGCATGGTTATCGTCCGCGATCGGTGCACCGAACACCGCCGCAAGCCCATCACCCAGCTCCTTGCTGACGATGCCCCCGAACTGGCGCACCGCGCCTCTCATCGCGGCCAAGGCCGGCTCCAGGCGCGAGACAGCGTCCTCCGGCTCCAGCTCGGCAACAAGCCCGGTGGAATCGATGACATCGGCGCGGAGGATGGTGACGAATCGGCGTTCGCTATCGGGATCGGAGCGTCGCGTGATCGCCCCGCATATGGGGCACCAGCGATCGCCCGGCTCGATCGTCGACTGACACGCGACGCAATGCATTCCTGTGCCTTCAAAGGTCACGATGGCGTTCTCTGCCGGCCACCGCCCGCGAAGAGCTTCGATCAAGATGACCTATCGGGAAACGCATGGCAATCGAACTTGCAGGGATGCACACCTGCGTCGGCGAATGGTAGCGCTCTGGACGAGGCACATTCTTGAGTGGTACCGTTCCTTGCGCAAAAAACGGCGTCGCGGGCACTTGGGGGCATCGAGGCTATTATTCCGGCCGACGAGCTTTGCCGGGCTGCACGTTTTCCCTGATTGATTTGATTGCATCGAAGGACAAGGTGATGGGCGGAAGGGTGTACAACGGCAAGTCATTTCGAGACTTGATGAACAGTAATTACTTTCCTTTGGAGAACATGAAAAAGAGCGTCGCGAAGCTCAAGGCATCGGACGACATCGACCTGCCGACTTTGGAATACGGCCAGTACCACCTGATTTTGACCCCGGCCTCGAAGTGGCCGCAGGGAAGCGCCAAATACTGGCACAAGGAGAAGGGTCGGGCTCGCGTCGACCTCAGCACCCAGCCGAACACGATCCCGCTGTCCAAGGATGAGCCCGGCGTCATCCCCCTGACGCGATGCGATCTGCTCGATGCCTGCGTCCGGAAATGCTTCAATTCCGAGCCGCCGATTCCGATGAAGACCAACATCATCACCCACGAGGCAAGCGACGCCTATGCCCACCGGCACGAGATCCGGCTGGAGTGGGAGTACGACAAGGGCGAGGACAAGGCACCGACGCTGCTCTATCTGACGATGGTCTGTCCGCACAGACCCTGATCTGCGGCTGCGGGGCGGGAGCGTCCGTTTCAGTCAAACAATGAGGTTCGTCGCCACTGCCGTGCGCGCCAGGCGCATGAGCCTTGTGCGACGGATCTTGTCCCCTCACTTGGCTCTTCCCGTCAGCCCGTTAGCCGCCTCGTAGGGTGACCTGGCGCAAGGCCGCGGCTGTCCACACGGAAATGATGCAGCGCACCCGTTGGACCTCCCGTCACCGGGCTGTCGCACGAAAATGATTCGCTACCTGAAGGTGTGCACACGAGTCGCTTCCTCGAGGCGACCGTTGCGCTCGTTTGACAGGAGCAGCCGATGCCCGTTGGACTGTTGGAAGTCGAAGGCACGATCGATGTCAGCCAGTTCTGGCCGGAGGGACGCTCGGACGCCGACACCACGAAGGTCGTCGTGAGCATCGCGCCTGACGCGATCCGCTTCCGCAAAAGCAATGCTGCGCCGTTTCAGCCGACCCACGTCTTCGACAACGCCAAGGTCAAGGGCCGGACCGCGACGGCGCCGATCAAGAACGGCAAGCTCACCATCCGCCTTCAGGGCATCGACGCGCCGGAGCTGCACTATCAGCCGTCCCCGCTTTCGACCTCCGAGAAGAAGGGGCTGACCGCGGCCAAGCGCGAGGCCTATCACGAGGTCACGCATCCCTACCGGCAATTCCTCGGCGCGACGACGAGCAAAGCGCTGCATGATTTCCTCGCCGGCACCGGCGAGGCGACGCTCGCCTGCCGCGTCTTCACCCATGTCGATACGCCGAACGAGGTGTTCGACACATATGGGCGGCTGGTCGGCGACATCGAGGTGACGGTCGGCGGCAAGAAGGTCGACATCAACCACTGGCTGGTCGAGCAGGGCTTTGCTTATCCGACGTTCTACTCCTCGATGAACGACGACGAGATCGAAGCTTACCTCGCGCTCGCCAAGACCGCGCGAAACAAGAAGCTGCTGGTCTGGAAGAACCTCGCCAAGACCATTCCCACCTTCGACTTCGACCTGCTCGAGCCGAAGAAGAACGAGACGAGCGTGCTTGCGACCGACAAGGGCCCGGTGATCCTGCCAAAACTCTACCGGCGCTACACCAACTGGTCGGCGCGGAAGAAGGCGAAGATCACGAGCCAGAATTTCCAGAAATTCTTGGGCGAAGGGTCCGGCGGCAAGCCCGACACCTGCTACGAGACCAGCGACTTTCTGGCCAACGGCGTGCACTCGGCGACGCCGCGCAACTTCGCCGACTTCGTCGAGGGCGGCAAGACCATCAAATTCCAGCCCGACAGCCTGGTCTTCGGCGAAGCGCCGTCGTCGCTGGTCGACGCCGACGGAAAACCGATTACGGCGTTCTGAGGGATTAGGCTCGATTGCAGCCACGAGGCAGGTGCGCTCCCTCTCCCGCTTGCGGGCAGGGCAATCGCATTTGAAAAAGAGCCCGGCGGGCAGCTTCTTTGTGGCCCACCCTTCGAGACGCCCGCTGTTGGCGGGCTCCTCAGGATGAGGTCTTGTTTCGCGGCAAGATCCTAGACCCTCATGGTGAGGAGCGCCGCCTTACGGCGCGTCTCGAACCATGAGGCCGAGTACGCTCGCGGCGATCACGGAGCCATATGCGATGGCCCTGCGCTTGCGGGAGAGGTTGAGCGAGCCCGTGGCCCGACCGATTCAACCTAAATCCATCTTGCTTCAGGCGCTCAAGGCGGCAAAGCAATGGCTCGCGCGACAGCCACGGCGCTGCAGTCACGGGTAGCGCGTCGTGGACCACACCGCGCGATTACCAAGCATAGCGAATGGTGCCGGTGCCGGCGTAGGTCTGCGCGCGACCTGCGAATTCGCCGTCGAACTTCGCCGAGAGCGTGATGCCACGGGCGAGGTGCAGATCGGCGCCGGCCGAGACAAGCGCAGTATCTTTCGCGGGCGTCGCGCCGTTGACGATGAAGCTCGCCCCCGGCAGCGTCTGGAACACCGCAAACGGCGCGGGATCGCTCACCCAGTCATGGGCCCAGGCGAGGCGTCCACGCAGCGTCAATGCCGCGTCGGGCGCAACCAGCATTGCGCGATCAAGGCGAGCGCCAAGTTCGCTGCTCGTATCGGTGGCGCTGCGCGCATTGTAGGCGAGACCAAAGCCGCCGCCGGTGAGATCGGTCTCGCTGTAGGTCGGCGTGCGGAAGCTTTGCGCCTGCAGCGCCGCGTAAGGCGTGATTCCGACGAACGGGGTCACGAAGCGATAGCCGCCTTCGATGCGTCCGCCATAGCTCTGCGCGTTGAAGCTCGCGATGAGATGATCGCCGAATGCGGCGAAGCGGTCGGTCGACATCCAGTGGTTGGCCGCCGCCAGCGAGGCGGCGACATAGGCCGGCCCGGAGCGCACGGCCGCATAGACGCCGCCCTGGAACGCATCACTCTTGCCGCCGCCGAGGCCTTGCGTGAGATCCCATCTGGTGCCGCCACCGGCGAGCGCAAGGCCGACCATCGCGTTGCGGTTCAGGTGATAGTCGAGCCCCGCGGCGGCGCCCGCGGCCCGCGCAGTGAGATCCTGGCTGCCGACGGCCGCATCGCCACCGGTCTTGTTGGTGCCGCCGAAGCCGCTGGCCCACACGCTCCAGCGCGGCTCGAATGCCGGCTCAGCCTTGCAGAACGGCGTCCCCGTCGCCTTGGCATAGGCGAGCGCGATGTCGTCCGGCAAAGCCGCGCGTTCCGGCGCGAAGCCGACCGCCGGCCCCCCGGCGCCGCCGCGTCCATCGGCAAACGGGTCGAGCATCAGGCCCAGGAACTGGCCCACGAACTGGAAGGCGCCTTGTTGCGCGCCGGCCGCGGGTTCACCGGAAAGCTGCGACAGTGCGGTGCGGAGATTGCTGCCGGTGAGGCCGAATACGCCGGCGAAATTCGGCGGCAGCGTGCCGCCGCCGTTGAAGGCGTTGTTGAGCGCGTTGGCAACGTTCTGCTGGTTGACACTAAGCCCGGTGCCGGCGCCGAGCGCGGCCGAGAGATTCAGCAGCACGTCCGTTGGCGTGTAGCTCAGGCTAGCGACGAAGTTCGTCGCGCTGGCGCCTGCGAAGGTGGTGCCGCCGAGACCACCGGTCGCGTGCAAGATCGTGGACTGCTTTGCAACCGCGCCGCCCGGAGCAACCGTGACCTGCACGCCGGCGCCGGTGAGTGTCGCCGTGCCCGAGACGTTGGCGCGCGACGCCGTTACTGATCCGAGCTCCACGAGATAGAGTGCGCCCGACTGCATGGAGAGACTGCCGGAAATGGTCAGCACCGAGCCGGACCCGCTGAACCCGGGCTTAAGCATGCCGCCGCTGTTCACGGTCACCGATCCGACCGTGCCGGTGCCGGACAGCGTGCCGCCGCTGTTCACCGTCGGACTCGACACGATCGAGCCGTTGACCGCGAGCGTGCCGCCGTTGATCGTGGTCGCGCCAGTGTAGGTGCTGGCGGCAGTGAGAATGGTGGTGCCCGCCTCGACGATGACCGAGCCAATGTTGGCGGCGCTGCTCGCAATGACCGGCGCAAAGACGTAGTTCGAGGAGGTGTGATTGAACACGATGCTGCTGCCGAGGCCGGCCCTGAACCTGACCAGCGCCGTGTTCAGCGTGCCGGGCGCAACGGCGGTCTGGCCGGACGCGGCGCCGATATTCAGCGTTCCCTTGGACAGGGGCCAATAGCCAACCGTGATGGAAGACGTCGAGACGACGGCGCCATTGGCGATCGTCAGCACGCCGGTGCCGTTTTGGCCGACATCGAGACTAGAGGAGTTGGCCCAGGACGATCCGGTGCCGGTGACGGTCACCGTGCCGGTCGTGAAGAAATCGGCGCCGATAAGCCCGATCGCGCTGCTCACCGCGGCGCCGCCCGAGATCGTCAGCGTGCCGGTGCCGGTCTGGCCGACATAGAGGATGGTGGAATTGGTCCAGGACGAACCGGCGCCGGTGACCGTCACGGTGCCGGTCGCGCCGGAATTGGCGCCGATCGTTCCGAGCGTGTTGCTCACCATGGCGCCGCCCGCGATCGTCAATGTGCCGGTGCCGTCCTGGCCGACGGTCAGGTTGCCGGCATTGCTCCAGGACGAGCCGGCGCCGGTAACGGTCACGGTTCCGGTCGCGCCGGAGCTGGCGCCGATGATCGCGGTCGTGTTGCTCACCGTGCCGCCGCTGGCGATGGTCAGCGCGCCGGTGCCGGCCTCGCCGACCGAGAGCGTACCGGCATTGGTCCAGGACGAGCCGGCGCCGGCGACGGTCACGGTGCCGGTCGCGCCGGAATTGGCGCCGATATGTCCGTCGGCACCGTTGCTCACGGCGCCGCCATTGCTGATCGTCAGGGTGCCGGTGCCGGACTGGCCGACAAAGAGATTGGCGCCATCGGTCCAGGAGGAGCCCGCGCCGTCGACCGTCACCGTGCCGGTCGCGCCGGAATTCATGCCGATATACGCATCGGCGAGGTTGCTCACCATGCCGCCGTTCTGGACCGTCAGCGTGCCGGTGCCGGATTCGCCGACATAGAGCGCGATGTGATTGACCCACGACGAGCCTGCGCCATCGATCGTTACGGTGCCAGTCGAGCCGGCACCACGGCCGACATGCCCTGACTGGTCGCTCACCGCGCCGCCGTTCCGGATCGTCAACGTGCCGGCGCCGGAATAGCCGACGGAGAGGTCGGCGGAGTTGCTCCAGGACGAGCCCGGGCCGTCAACCGTTACCGTACCGGTCGCGCCGAGAAAGCGGCCGAGGGCCGCGACCGAATCGGACAGCCTCGCCCCGTTCCGGATGGTCAGGTCTCCGGTCGCGGAAAAGCCGATGGTGACGGTCTGCGCCTGCGCGTTGCCGGACGAGATGACGGTGGCATTGGGCGAGACGGTGTCGATGAACGCATTGTCTGCTGCGGTCGGAAGAACCCCGGCGGACCAGTTGGTGCCGATGAACCAGTCGGTCGAACTGGCGCCGGTCCAGCTATAGTTGGCGGCCCGCGAAGGCGTCGCGGCCGCCAGTGCCAGTCCGAGCGCGGCCATGGATGTCGTGCCAAGCAGCGCGCGGCGGATGCGCGATCGGCGCGCATGCGACGTTCCGCGCCGGCATCCCTGTTGCGTGTCCCCAATCCGACGACGTTTCCGGGCAAACGCCCTCGCGTCTTGCGACATATCCAATGCCCTTCTGGCCGGGCACCGAGCGTCGCAATGACATCTCACCAGCCTTCCAAATGGACGCAAGCGAAGCGCGCTGCGTCCTCCCTCAGCAATAAGGATCAAGCCATCACTGCGGGCTGCGATTTGTCAATGGCTCGCGCGGTTCTGGCTGTCGGCAACAGCGACAGCCTCGTCCTTTTTCTCGTGTCGGAGCGGACGACAAGCCGATCACGCAATCCAAGGGCCGCGGGTCACAAAACAAAAATGGCCCGCGCGAGGCGGGCCATTTTCGTATCGGATCCGGTAAAATCCGAATTTGGTTGCGGGGAGGCGCAACACCCGATACCGACATTTGCTTCAGATCGCGATCTAACCGTTGCGGGGATGCGCAACAAACGCCACCACAGACCGCTCCGCTCGTGATTTCGTGAACGGCTTGCGTAGTGTCGCGAATTCGAAGCTCGCATCCTTTGCCGCGCATTCGGGACGTACTTCGAGTTCGATAAGGACTCTAGCTAAACTATTGAAGTTAGTGTCGTTTTGATTTCGAAATTGGCATGCAGAACGTGCCGCAAGGATGAATTTCGAAATCGCGACACTAGCCACCTGCACGTCCTGTTCATCCACCGTAAGATCTGGCTCGGGTCTCGGGAGCCAGCAGCCAGCCTCACCAGGTGTAACGCACCACTCCCTTGCCGGCGTAGCTCTGCGTCACGTTCGAGAACTCACCTTCGAACGTCGCCGCCGCGGACCAGCTGTTGCTCCATTTCATCTCGGCGGAGGCGGTCGTCAGTGCGGACTCGCTTGCCTGCGCCGCGCCATTGACGACGAAGCTTGCACCCGGCAGCGCCTGGAAGGTGGTGGCGATCGCGCGGCTTGGATCGAAGTCGTGGGCCCAGGCGAGGCGGCTGCGCAGCGTGAGGACGCCGTTGGACATCGCAAACGACTTGTCGGTGCGGAAGCCCAATTCGCTGCGGGCGTCGGTGACGCTCTTGGACGCGTAGTTGAGGGCAAAATTCCCCGTGCCGGAAACGACGCTTTCGGCATAAGCCGGCAGATCGAAGGTGGTGAACTGGCCCGCGGCATAGGGCGTGATGCCGATGCCGCCAATGACCGGCGCAACGAAGCGGTAGCCGCCCTCAACGCGACCCGAATAGGCATTGGCGTTGAACTCCGCGCGGAGCTGATCGAGCCCAGCGATGCTTACCGTGCGGTTGGTGGTGACATCCTGCCAGCCATAGGCGAGTGCCGCGGTGATGTAGGCCGGGCCGTTGGTGTGGCGGACATAGGCGCCGGCCTGGAACAGATCTGATCGGCCCGAGCCGAGCGTGTTGACGCCGAAGCTGGTGCCGCCGCCGGCGAGCGCAAAGCCCACGAGCGTATTCGGCGAGAGCAGATAGTCCGCGCCGACCGCCGTGCCGGCGATGCGGCTCGTGGTGTCGTTCGAGCCTGTGACAGCATTGCCGCTGGTCGATTGCGAGCCGCCAAAGCCGGCAACCCACACGCTCCAGCGCGGCTCGTAGACCTTGGCGAGCGGCGCCTTGGTGAACATCGCGAAGGCGTTGGTCTTGCGCGCGGCGTAGGCGCTCGCCTGATCGCCTTCCTCAGCATAGCCGGTCGGCGACGTCGCGCCGCCAAAGCCGCTGCCTCTTCCCATGAACGGATCGGTGAGCAGACCCAGGAACTGGCTCATCGCCTGGAATGTGGTCTGCTGCGCGCCGGTGGCGCTCTCGCCGGAGGCCTGCGTCAGGCCGCCCGCGGAGAGCGCGCCGTATACCAGCGGAATGCCGTTGTTTGCGTTGAAGTAGTTGGTCAGCGCATCGCCGACAGCCTGCTGGTTGCGGTTGAGTCCGCCGGGAATGACCAAATCCAGGATCTGGAGATAGACGTTGTTGGCGTCGTAGCTCAGCGCGGTGTGGAAGGCCGCCGGCAGGTTGGTGTTGAGGACCGTTGATGCGAACGTGCCGGATACGCCGCCGGTTGCGGTGAGGATCTTGTATTTCTTGGAGACATAGCTGCCGGCCGCAAACACTGCACTCACGCGGGCGCCGCCAAGTGTCGCCGTGCCGGTGATATTTGCGAACGAAGCGGTCGACGGATTGACCTGCACCAGATAGATCGCACCGGACTGGAAGGCGAGATTGCCTGCAATCGCCATCGACGAGGTCGGCGTGCCATTGCCGGGCGCAAAAGTGCCGCCGCTTGCGAGCGTCAGCCTCGGAATGGCGCCGCCGCTGTTGATGACCGATCCGTCACCCGTCAGGCCGTGGATGGTCTGATTGAAGCCGTTGAGATCGAGCGCCGCCCCGGTTGCGATCGTGTACTTGCTGTACGGCGAAAACGCGTTCGCGATGCCGGCTTGCAGCGTGCCGGAACTGACCGTGGTCGTGCCGGTATAGATGTTGTTGCCCGAGAGCGTCAGGATGCCGGTGCCTTCCTTGGTCAGCGAGCCGCCGAAGCCGCCAGCGACGCCACCGTCCCGCAGGACGCCGGAGAACGTGGTCGACAGGTTGTTGCCGCCCACCGCCAGGTTCTCGAAACCGAGGGAGATCTGGCCGGCGCCCTCGATCGAGCCCGTCCTCACGCCGAGACCAGTGTTGTCGGGGGACAGATCGATTAACGAGGACGCGCCGGTATTGATGAGGCGCGCCGTGCCGCCTGAGCCGGTGCCGAAGAAGAAATACACTTGGGAGTTGTTGATCACGGTGGCGTTGCCGAGCGTGGCGTTGTCTATGACCCCCAGGGTGTTGTTGTTGGTGATGCTGGCGTTGCCGGCCGTGCTGGCAAATTCGAAGAACAGGCCGCCGTTGTTGGTGAAGGTGGCGCTGCCGGCCGAGCTGGTGTTGGTGAAGGCGGTTTGGCCGTTGAAGGTGGTGATCAGGTTGACGCTGCCGCCGTTGATCACGATGCCGGCGCCGTTGAAAAGCACTGCTTTGTCGTTGGTGAAGGTGTAATTCGACGCCCCCGCATTGAACGTGAAGCCGCCGACCGTCGTGGGCGCCGCGACGGTGCCCTGGGAAAACGACAGGCTGGTCGTGCTCGATGTCCCGAAGAAGGCGGTGCCGGTCGGCACCGTGGCCGGGGTCCAGTTGGCGCCGGTGTTGAAATCACCCGAGCCGGGGTTGGCGAGCCAGGTGGCGTCCTGTGCATGGGACGGCGTAGCCGGTAGCATCCACGCCAACGCCAGCGTCGACGACGTCAACAGCGCCGCCCGCAGGCGGCGCGACGCCGCGAAACAATCTTTCCCCGTCTTCACCACTTCCCCCATCGCAATCACGAGTTGCCGACCGGACTCATCTCACTGGGCTCATGAAGCGATCTCACTTCAGCCCACCACGATATCTGCATTGCGACCGAAGAAACATCGAGTCGCCTCCAGACACGCTCTAGCAACCAATTGTTTGCTCAATATTTGAGGCGCGCGCCGATGCCCGCTTCGAGCGCCGTTTATCCGTGAGTGTGTTCGGCCGGAGAGACCTTGCCGATGCTCCGGAGAATGAAGGCCGGGACCACCCGCTCGCCATGGAATCTCGTCACATGCGCGATCAGGTTATGCATGAGGTTGGCGCGCGCCTGCTCCGAAACGAGATGACGCGCCGACGTGAAATAGAGATATTCGACCGCGCCGATCGCGCCCTCGGGGCCGATCGCGGCAAGCGCATCCGCCGACGCCTGCGGCAATTCCTGATCGGCCGGCGCGAACGTCCAGGCAATCATCCATGCGATTTCAGGAGGGCAAGGGATGTCCGGATCGATCGTGGGGACGGCGCCTTCAAGCGCCGCATGGTTGCCGGCAGCAAGGAGGGCGAGGCATTTCAGGACCCGGATATGTATGTGGTACAGAGGGTTCAGTTCGACCATCGCGATGCCGCGGTCGAAGTATTGGACAGCTTCGTCGAATTGGCCGCGCGCATAGCGCAATTGTCCCATGACCGGCAAGGCCCCGGCAAAGTCCGTTGTTTGGGCGAAGGCGCGATCGAGGATATCTTCCGCCAGTTCGAGATGACCTCGATTGATGAAGTACAGCAGCTTGGCGGCTGCCAGCATCAGCAGCGGGTTCGCCTCGATGGCTGGCAGGCAGTCCAGCACCGTGGCGTCGATCTCGCTTTCCATGCGGTAGCGTTCTTCAAGGCTCATTTCGCCGAACGGATTGCTCGTCGTGAGGCGCGTGAACAGATGCAGGCACCATTGCAGGGCGATATCCGCATTGTCAGGATCCTGCTTGCGGTCCCTCCCCAGTTGCTCGCCACCTTCCACCCACCTCGGATTGGTCGACAGCAACACGCTCGAAGCCTTTTGAAGGCGCGTTTCAGCTGGTTCCGCGGCGCGGATACCGAGCCCTGTCGAGGCGTGGCCGAGCGCCTTGCGCAGCACCTCGATGACGCCATTCGAAACCCGGCTGGCCTCATTCGTGATCGATGCGGCGTCGGTCATGTCGAGTTGGAGCCGCAATGCTTTTGCGATCCGCCTCGACGGCATTTCCCTCAAGGTGGCCGCGCAATCGAGGTGCCCATTGCGGGCAAAAAAGCTCACTTGCAGGAAATAACGCAGCCTGTCGGTGGGGGTCCAGTCCTCGGCAACGATGACGTTGTGGCCATCGCCAACACCCTCAGCGATCATCTCGCGTAGCTGATCGATTAGCGAAGACGCCTGCCGGCTGAAGGGAGATCCGGGCAGCCCGAAAGCCGGTGCGATGACCAGGAGAGCGTCTATTGGCGCTACCGAAGATGGAACGGCGATCCAGACGTAACCCTCGCCATATTGTGTGGCGATAAAATTCGGCGATTTGGCGCTATCGCCGAGCTTGGCCCGCAACCTGTTGACCAGAAAATCGATGTTGCGGTCGGATACGTCGGATTCCGACGCGATCTCGTCGAGCAGACGGTCGCGGGGCATCAGGCGACGAGGGTTGCGCGTCAGAGCCAGCAGCAGCGCGCGCTCGTTTCTGGTGAATTGAATCTTCCGCCCGTCGCGGTGCGCGAAAAGGCATGTTTCGTCAAGGATCATGTCCCCGAAACGAAGATCCTGTGCCTTCTCCACTTCCCGGCCCCAAAAAATCAATCAACCAAATGTCGGCCGAAGGCTCGTATTCTCGTCAATGGCTCTGGCGCAAGCACAAAGAAGCATTGCCATGAGCAGGCGACTACCACCACGGTTTTCCAACCGCCTCGATTATCACAATTGCGCAGACCGAAGGATAGTGCTCGCTACCAACAGCGACGCCATTCCTAATTTTTCACGATTAAGACCGGATATTTAGGGGAATTTTGGTAGCGGGAGAGGGACTCGAACCCCCGACCCCAGGATTACAGTGACAGTGCACTCAATTCACTGGCGACCAGAAGTCCAAGACGGTTCAGCGACCATACCCCACAAACAAAAATGGCCCGCTTGTCGCGGGCCATTTTCGTATCGGAACCGGTCATTCCGAATTTGGTTGCGGGGATAGGATTTGAACCTATGACCTTCAGGTTATGAGCCTGACGAGCTACCGGGCTGCTCCACCCCGCGTTAAACCGTTGCACGCCTTCATCAAAATGCCGGGGACGATGGATGGAGGGCCGGCGCTGTTCGCGTGGCTTGCTCTCACGTCCCAAAGACTTCCTTGGAAGGCAACCCGGGGCGAAGCCCGTCGGGTGCGAGGGGGTATGTATCAACCCGGACCGGCTTTGGAAAGGCCCGCGGCCACGTTTTTTTTCGACTTTATGACAGCCCAACCGGCTGAATTCGGGCCCGTTTGCCAAACTCTTGCCAGAAGTTCCGCAAAGCGCCAGCTTGCGGCAACAAGATTATGGGGAGACGCCATTTTGAGGGGAAACGCCATGGACCGATCCCTGACGAGCGCCCCGCTGGCGGCGCTGGAGGACACCTTCCACGCCATGGTCGCGCGGTCGCGGACTGAACCGGCCCCCGACTGCGCCGAGCGGCTCGACCGGCTGGCCCGCCTGCGCACTGTCGTCACTGAGAACGAAGAACGCTTCCGGCAGGCGATCTCGGCCGATTTCGGCCACCGCTCGGCGGTGGAGACCACCATCGCCGAGACGCTGCTGGTGTTCTCCGAGATCCGGCACGCCACAAAACACCTGAAGGGCTGGATGGCGCCGCAGCGCGTGGCGACCGCGCTGCAATTCCTCCCCGCGCGCAACCGGCTGATCCCGCAGCCGCTCGGCGTCGTCGGCATCATCGCGCCCTGGAATTATCCGCTGCAGCTCACGCTCGCGCCTGCGATCGGCGCGATCGCCGCCGGCAACCGAATCATCATCAAGCCGAGCGAGCTGGTGCCGCACTTCTCCGCGCTGCTGAAGGAAACGGTCGCGCAGAAATTCGACGCCACCGAGTTGCTGGTCACCGGCATCGAGGACGAGGTGGCAAAGGCCTTCGCGACGCTGCCGTTTGATCATCTGGTGTTCACCGGCTCGACCCGGGTCGGCCGGCTGGTTGCCGAGGCCGCGGGCCGCAACCTGACGCCGGTGACGCTTGAGCTCGGCGGCAAGTCGCCGGCGATCATCGACGCCTCAGCCGACCTCGACGAGGCGGCCGAGCGCATCGCCTACGGCAAGCTACTCAATGCCGGGCAGACCTGCATCGCGCCGGATTACGCGCTGGTGCCAGAAAACTCCGTGCAGGCCTTCGCCGAGAAGGTGCGCGCGCAGATGCGGCGCATGTTCGGCACCGATCCCGCCAACAAGGACTACACCGCTGTTATCTCCGACCGGCATTATGCGCGGCTGGAGGGCCTCGTGGCCGATGCCGCCAGCCGCGGCGCGAAAATCCTGCAACCGGCAAAGCCCGACGATCCCAACTGGAAGGCGCATCGCAAATTCCCGCCGACGCTGATCGCCGGCGCCACCGAGAATATGGCGGTGATGCAGGAGGAGATCTTTGGTCCCGTGCTGCCGGTGCTGGGCTATCGCGATCGGGCGGAGGCGATTGCCTTCGTCAACCGGCGCGACCGACCGCTCGCGCTCTATTGGTTCGGCAAGGACCGCGCCGCGCGCGACGAGGTGCTGTCGCGCACCGTCTCCGGCGGCGTCACCGTCAACGACTGCCTGTTCCACTTCACGCAAGTGAACCAGCCGATGGGCGGCGTCGGCGCATCCGGCACCGGCGCCTATCACGGCGAATGGGGCTTTCGCACGTTCAGCAAGCTGAAGCCGGTGTTCTATCGCTCGACATTCAACCGGCTCGCCGACCTCTACCCGCCCTATGGCGGCAAGATCGCGCGGCTGGAGAAGATGATACGGTTCATGTCGTAGATCGTCGCCAAACCGTCATTCCGGGGCGCCTCGAAGAGGCGAGCCCGGAATCCATTTCGCCACCGGTGACGCGGATGAATGGATTCCGGGCTCGCGCTACGCGCGCCCCGGAATGACGAGAAGAAAATGCAGGGGGGGAACACCTTGACTGACACATTCGATTTCGTGGTCGTCGGCGCGGGCTCGGGCGGCTGCACGGTGGCAGGGCGACTGTCGGAGGATGCGGCTACATCCGTGGCGCTGCTCGATGCCGGGGGTGCCTGCGACAACTGGGTCGTGACCACGCCGGGCGCGCTGGTGCTGATGGTGGCGGGCAACGTCAACAATTGGGCCTTCAACACCGTGCCGCAGAAGGGGCTGAACGGCCGCATCGGCTATCAGCCGCGCGGCAAGGGGCTGGGCGGCTCCTCCGCGATCAACGCCATGGTCTATATCCGCGGCCATCGCGCCGACTACGACCACTGGGCTGCGCTCGGCAACACCGGCTGGGCTTATGCCGACGTGCTGCCCTATTTCAAACGCTCTGAGAACAACGCCGATTTCGACGGCGAATATCACGGCAAGGACGGTCCGCTCGCCGTCAACCGCTTACGCTCCGGCAATCCGGTCCAGCAGATCTTCTTGCAGGCGGCGCAGGAAGCACAATTCCGGATCCGTGAGGATTTCAATGCCGAAGATCATGAAGGCCTCGGCATCTACCAGGTGACGCAGAAGAATGGCGAGCGCTGGAGCGCGGCGCGCGCCTATGTCCATCCGCACATGAACAAGCGCGCGAATCTGCGCGTCGAGACGCAGGCGCATGCCACCCGCATCCTGTTCGAAGGCAAACGCGCGATCGGCGTCGCGTACCGGCAGGGCCAGGAGCTGAAGCAGCTCCGCGCGCGACGCGAGGTGATCCTGGCCGCCGGCGCGTTTCAGTCGCCGCAGCTCCTGATGCTGTCGGGCGTTGGCGACGCGGCTGCGCTCGGCAAGCATGGCATTGAAAGCCGACATCATCTGCCGGGCGTCGGACAGAATTTGCAGGATCACCCTGATTTCATCTTCAGCTACATGTCCGACAATCCGAACTTCGCCGGCCTCTCGCTCAAAGGCATGCCGCGCCTCGTCCGCGCCATCCTGCAATATCGCAGGGAGCGCCGCGGCCCCCTCACCTCCAACTTCGCCGAATGCGGCGGCTTCCTGAAGACGCGGCCCGATCTCGACATTCCCGACATCCAGCTGCATTTCGGCATGGCCATGGTCGACGACCACGGCCGCAAGCGCCACGGCGGCGCCGGCTTCTCCTGCCATGTCTGCCTGCTCAGGCCGAAAAGCCGCGGCAGCGTCGCGCTCGCCAGCAACGATCCGATGCAGGCGCCGCTGATCGATCCGAACTTTCTTGGTGAGAACGATGATCTCGAGGCGATGGTCGCGGGCTTCAAGACCACACGACGATTGATGGAGACGCCGGCGCTGCGCGCGCTGCAAAAGAAGGAGATGTTCACCGCCGGCGTGACCACCGACGACGACATCCGCGCGCTGCTGCGCGAGCGCGTCGATACCGTCTATCACCCCGTCGGCACCTGCAGGATGGGCCTTGATGCCATGGCCGTGGTCGATCCGAAGCTGAAGGTACATGGGGTCGAGGCCCTGCGCGTCGTCGACGCCTCGATCATGCCGACGCTGATCGGCGGCAACACCAATGCGCCGACGATCATGATCGGGGAGAAAGCGGCGGATATGATCCGGGCGGAGGTGAGGTAGTTCTCCTCCCCGCGTGCAGGGAGAGGGTCGGAGTGAGGGGCACTCTCCGCTCGTCATTCCGGGGCGCGTGTAGCGCGAGCCCGGAATCCATTCATCCGCAACACTGGTGGCGAAATGGATTCCGGACTCGATGCTTCGCATCGCCCGGAATGACGAGGGAGAGGAAAAAACTCAATTCAGCAAGAACCCGCCATCCACCGTCACCACGCTCCCCGTCATGTACCGCGACGCCTTCGACGCCAGCAGCAGGATCGCGCCGTCGAGATCGGACTCGGCGCCGACGCGGCGTTGCGGGATGCGCTTTGTCAATCGTTCCCCCGCAGGCGTCGACCAGAAATCGTGGTTCATCTCGGTGTCGATATAGCCGGGCGCCAGCGCGTTGATGCGGATGTTCTGGCCGGCGAGTTCGAGCGCCATCGCCTTCGTTGCCTGGATGATGCCGGCCTTGGAGATCGCGTAGGGCGAGACCGCCTTTAGAACGCCGGTGCCGAGCACGGAGGCGATGTTGACGATGTTGCCTGATTGCTTGCGCGCGATCATGCGCCGCGCGACTTCGGTCGCGAGGAAATAGGCGCCCTTGAGATTGGCACCGATCACCGCATCCCAGTCGGACTCGGTCTGCTCGGTCGCGAGCTTCTCGATCGCGATGCCGGCATTGTTGATCAGCACGGTGACGGGACCGAGCGCCGCCTCCGCGGCATCGACGGCCCCAGCGATCGAAGCGATGTCGGTGACGTCGAGCGCGATCGCGACCGCGCGACCGCCCTTGCCGCGGATCTCCTCTTCCAGGCTCTTCAGCTTGCCGGTCTGCCGCGCGGCGAGCGCAACGGCTGCGCCATGCGCCGCCAGTACCCGCGCAAATTGTCGCCCCAGCCCCTGGCTCGCGCCAGTGACGAGGATGGTTTCTTTACTGACGTCGAATAGGCCTGACATGACGATTCCCTGGGCGATTTCTTTAGGCGGTTTCCCTGAGCTTTTGGAACCACCAATACAGACGATTTTAGCGATCTGAAACCGGAATGATCGGTTCGGCGTTCATTCGTTCCATGAAGGCAGGGCTCTCATGAACAGCTTCGATCTCGCCGTCTACGCCGCGCTGGCACTTGCGATCGGTTTCGGTTTCAGGACCGGCCTCTTGCGCAGCGCCATGACCATTCTCGCCTATCTCCTGGCCGCTCCCATCGCAATCGCGCTGATGCCGCTGATCGCGCCGCAGACAGCCGTCAATCCGAATGCGCCACTGCTGCAGAACTGGATCTGGTTCTTCGGCATCTTCCTGATCGTCGGCATGCTGTTCGGACATATCGGCCGCGTCGCACTCAACGACACGATCGGTGAAGCCGGCATCGGTGATCGCCTCGGCGGCGCCGCACTCGGTGCCATCAGGGTCGGCCTCGTCGCCACCACGCTGGTGCTGGTCTTCGATCAGGTCGTGCCGACAAACCGCCAGCCGCCGTTCCTCGCCGGCTCGCGACTGCGGCCGCTTCTGTCGGTGGTCGGACAGATGGGCTTCAAGTCGCTGCCGCCGGAGGCCGCGGCCGCGATCGACCGCCTCAAGCAGGAACGGCGGATCTGATCAGGCGCATTTGCATCGCCGTGCGGCCGCGCCATGCGTTTTGATGCGAGCCCGTCCCTTATCAGCGGCGCCGAGGTTGGCTAATGTGCCTCATCCAAAACCTGCCTGACATTACGGGAGTGAAACAGTGGATCTTGGGATCAAAGGTCGCCGCGCCATCGTCTGCGCATCCAGCAAGGGCCTGGGACGTGCCTGCGCCATCGCGCTTGCCGACGCCGGCGTGCACGTCACGCTGACTGCGCGCGGCGCCGAAGCCTTGAAGAAGACGGCCGACGAAATCCGAGCGGCCCATCCGGGCGTGACGGTCACCGAGATCGTCGGCGACATCACGACCCCCGCGGGGCGCGAGGCCGTGCTGAAGGCCTGCCCCGATCCGGACATCCTGATCAACAATGCCGGCGGCCCGCCGCCCGGCGATTTCCGCAACTGGACACGCGACGACTGGATCAAGGCGATCGACGCCAACATGCTGACCCCGATCGAGCTGATCAAGGCCACCGTCGACGGCATGATGGCGCGCAAGTTCGGCCGCATCGTCAACATCACTTCGGCCGCCGTGAAGGCGCCGATCGACATCCTCGGCCTCTCCAACGGCGCGCGCGCCGGCCTCACCGGCTTCATCGCCGGCCTGTCGCGCAAGACCGTGATCAACAATGTCACCATCAACGGCCTCTTGCCGGGCCCGTTCGAGACCGACCGCCTGCGCGGCACTGCCAAGGCCGAGGCCGACAAGCGCGGCATCACGCCGGACCAGTTGCTGGCCGAGCGCGCCAAGCTCAACCCCGCCGGCCGCTTCGGCCATCCCGACGAGTTCGGCTATGCCTGTGCCTTTCTCTGCGGCGACAAGGCCGGCTTCATCACCGGCCAGAACATCCTGCTCGATGGCGGCGCCTTCCCGGGCACGCTGTAGACGCCGGCCACTCCCACTTGGGGTAGGGCTACAGCCACATCGTCATGGCCGGGCTTGTCCCGGCCATCCACGCCTTGCCGCACAGTACGAAGAACGTGGATGCCCGGGACAAGCCCGGGCATGGCGGCCTTTTGCAAACTCGTCATCCGATCGCCGCTCGCGGGAAGCGGCGCGCAACGAACACGCAACTCACCGCTGCTTCGTCGGCTCGTCTTCGTCCCGCTCGCTGGGGTCGGAGGAGTCGGCGGTGAGGCGCTCGTCGGTCCAGTCGATGCCGAACGCGTCGAGCCCGTCCGCCAACAAGTCACCCAGCATCGGCTCGCCGAGCAGATATTGCACCGTCTCGTGCCGCGGCTTGCGATACTCACCGCGCGCCTCCACGGCGCGCGTCCGCAGATCGTCCCAGTCCTCGATCCCGCCGTCGCCACGCCCGAGCCAGGTCAGCGCAACGAGGTCGACCTGCTCGTCCTCGTTCAACGCGGCGATGAAGCTGCCGAGCTCGGCGCCGACGGGATCGGAGCCGTCATCTTCCAGCACATCGACCGCATCGTCATCGGTGGGGTTCGAGCCGGAATCCGGATCGGAGTCCAATTCCTTGACATCGAATTCGCGCGCCTTCTCGATGATGAAGGCGACTTTTTCGGCGGAAATTGCAAGCTCTGGCATCGCTCCCTCCTCAGGTTCCCGCGATAACGCCGCATCGCATCGGATGATCCATTGCGCCCGACGGCTGAAACCCGCAATCTCGCCGCAAAGCGCCCTGGAACGGGCGCGTGCACGAACATGGGGATACGCCAGATGCAGTGGAAGGTCGGCAGGGTCAAAATCACCAAGGTCGTGGAATTGGAGACGGTCGGCTCGACCCGCTTCATCCTGCCGCTGGCGAGCAACGACGAAATCCGCAAGCTCCCCTGGCTGATCCCGCATTTCGCCACCGACGAAGGCCGGCTGAAAATGTCCATCCATTCGCTGGTGGTGGAGACGCCTTCTCAGCGGATCGTCGTCGACACCGGCCTCGGCAACGACAAGCAGGGCCGCAACGTGCCGACCTGGAACAATCGCACGAGCCCGTTCCTTCAGACGATGACGGCGGCGGGATTTGCGCCTGAAAGCATCGACATCGTGCTGTGCACGCATCTTCATGTCGATCATGTCGGCTGGAATACGAAGCTCGCTGGCGGCAAATGGGTGCCGACATTTCCGAAAGCACGTTATTTGTTCGGCAGGACCGAATATGAGCACTGGCGCAACCACTCGACCGAGCCGGACAAGCAGGCGGTGTTCGAGGATTCCGTGAAGCCGATCGTCGATGCCGGTCGCGCCGAGCTGATCGCGAGCGACCACCGGCTCTGCGAGGAGATCAGCATGATCCCGACCCCCGGTCACAGCCCCGGCCATATGAGCATTCTGATCCGGTCCGAAGGCGAACAGGGCCTGCTCACCGGCGACGTCGCCCATCATCCCTGCCAGATGGCGCATCTCGACTGGTCCTCGACCGCGGATTCAAACCAGAAGCAGTCGGCCGCGACGCGGCGTGAATTGTTCAAGCGGTTTGCCAACACGCCGACGCTGGTGATCGGGGGGCACTTTTCAGCCGGACATATCAGGCGCGAGGGAGACGCGTTCAGGTTCGAGGCGCTACAATCGTAGGGTGGGTTAGCCCTGCGGCTGCGCGAAGCGCAGTCCGCTGGCGTAACCCACCACTGTCTGCCTCCGCGGAAGCGAAAGAGGTGGGTTACGCTTCGCTAACCCACCCTACGATCTACAAGCCCTTCTCCGATCGCCTACCGAATTGAGAGGGCTGCAATGCGCCCCGCTTTGAGCGGTTGAATTTCCCGCCGCCGTGTTCCATGAAGCTATTTAACCGATCGGTCCATCTCAGGGAGAAAACGAGAATGAAACTTGTTCGTTATGGCGAAAAGGGTGCGGAAAAGCCCGGCCTGATCGACAAATCCGGCCAGTTGCGCGACCTGTCGGCCCATCTGAAGGACCTGACCGGCGAGGCCTATTCGCCGGAATCCCTCAAGAAGCTGGCCGCTCTCGACCCCGCCTCGCTGCCCGCCGTCTCCGGCAAGCCGCGGTTCGGTGCTCCCGTCACCGGCATCTCTAAGTTCGTGGCGATCGGCCTCAACTACAGCGATCATGCCAAGGAGACCGGCAACCCGATTCCGGCCGAGCCGATCTTCTTCCTCAAGGCGAACACTGCACTCTCCGGCCCGAACGATGCGGTCGAAAAGCCCCGCGGCTCGACCAAGCTCGACTGGGAAGTCGAGATCGCCGCGATCATCGGCACCCGCGCCAAGTATGTCTCGGAAGCCGAGGCGCTGAATTACGTCGCCGGCTACTGCGTCTGCAACGACGTCTCCGAGCGCAACTTCCAGATCGAGCGCCTGGGTCAGTGGACCAAGGGCAAGTCACACGACACGTTCGGCCCGCTCGGCCCGTGGCTCGCCACCAAGGACGAGATCAAGGACGTGCAGAACCTGTCGATGTGGCTCGACGTCAACGGCCAGCGCCGCCAGACCGGCTCGACCGCGACCATGATCTTCACCATGGCCAAGTGCATCTCCTATGTGTCGCAGTTCATGACGCTGCAGCCCGGCGACGTCGTCACCACCGGCACGCCGCCCGGCGTCGGCATGGGCATGAAGCCGCCGACCTTCCTCAATGTCGGCGACGTCGTCTCGCTCGGCATCGAGGGCCTCGGTGAGCAGCGTCAGGAGATCGTCGCGGCGTAAGCCCCTCGGTCCTCATCCTGAGGAGCGCGCAAAGCGCGCGTCTCGAAGGATGAGCCAGGAACACAGTCACCCGACGTTTGCGCCGGGTGACAAGATAGCTCGCTCGTTGCCCATCCTTCGAGACGCGCGCCGAGAGGCGCGCTCCTCAGGATGAGGGCTGTATGTTCGGACAGAGGTCATTCCGCATGAAACTCTCCTTCTCCGCCGCCTCGCCTTTCGCCCGCAAGGTCCGCATTGCCGCGATCGAGCTCGGACTGATCGACAAGATCGAGTTCACGCCCGCAACCGTCGCGCCGGGCCAGGCCAACGAAGACTATTCGCGCATCACGCCGCTGAAGAAGCTGCCGGTGCTGATTACCAATGACGGCGACGTCATCCTGGATTCCTACGTCATCGTCGAATATCTCAACGAGATGGCAGGCGGCAGCCTGATCCCCGACTATGGCCCGCGGCGCTGGAAGGCGAAGACCAACCACTCCCTGATCAACGGCATGCTCGATTCCATGCTGTTGTGCCGCTACGAGAAGATGGTGCGACCTCAGGGCCTGCAATGGCAGGCGTGGTCGGACGACCACTGGAACCGGGCCTGGACCGGCATGGCGCGCTTCGAGAACATGCCGGACGTCCTCAACGGCCCGTTCGACATCTCGCAGATCGGTCTCGTTTGCGTGCTCGGCTACGCCGACTTCCGCTTCGCCGATTGCGGCTGGCGCAAGGCCTATCCGAAACTCGACGCCTTCCATCAGAAGATGCTGGAGCGGCCCTCGGTCAAGATCTCGGTGCCGCCGCCGGCGTAACCCGCGGGAGTCCTCATGAGTCTCAAATTTTCGGTCGGCGATCTCACCATCCATCGCATCATCGAGCAGGAAGTCCCCTTCTTCCCGGCGCTGGAAATGCTACCCGGACTAACGGCCGAGGTGCTGGCCGAGAACCGGGCGTGGCTGCGCGAGGCCAAGGCCCTGGATGACCAGGACGTGTTGATCCTGTGCTTCCAGTCCTATGTGGTGAAGACGCCGCACCACACCATCCTGGTCGACAGCTGCATCGGCAACGACAAGCCCCGGCCGCAGCGGCCGAAATGGAACATGAAGACCGACGACACCTACCAGCGCGCGCTCGATGCCGCCGGCGTGTCGGTCGAGGACATCGACTTCGTGATGTGCACGCATCTGCATGTCGATCACGTCGGCTGGAACACCCGACTTGAGAACGGCCGCTGGGTGCCGACCTTTCCCAAGGCGCGCTATTTGTTCGCCAAGCGGGAGTTCGACTACTGGACCGAGCAGAATGCGAAGGCGGAGGTGCCGCCCTTCGCGGACAGCGTGCTGCCGGTGGTCGAGGCCAAGCGCCACGAGCTCGTCGGCAACGACCATCAGATCGGTGATCACGTCCGCATCCTGCCGACGCCGGGCCACACGCCGGGCCATGTCGCCTTCGCGATGGGCCGCGGCAAGGACGATGCCGTGTTCTCGGGCGACCTCATCCACTCGCCGCTGCAGACGCTTTATCCGGAGCTGTCGCCCAAGTTCGACGTCGATCAGGCACAAGCCGCAAAGACGCGCCGCAGCTTCCTGGAGCGCTATTGCGACACCGACACGCTGTGCTGCACCGCGCATTTCCCCTCGCCGTCGGTCGGGAAGATCAAGCGGAAGGGCAATGGGTTCGTCTGTGCGACGGTGTGAGTGCTTGCTTCGCCTCTCCCCGCTTGCGGGGAGAGGCCGGAATTCAAGCGCAGCTTGAATTCCGGGTGAGGGGGAGCCTCCGCGAGCTCATCTGGCACCCTCTATGCGGAAACGGCCCTTCACCCCAACCCTCTCCTCGTAAGAACGGGGAGAGGGAGAAGAGAGAGCGCCTCAATCAAACAGACTCGGCGTGTGGTTGACGAGCGCGCCTTCGATCTCGAGCATCTTCAGCTTGGTGACTACGCCACCATTGGCGGAGAAACCGCCGGGCTTGTTGCCGGCCGCGAGCACGCGGTGACAGGGCACCACGATCGGGCACGGGTTGCGGCCGAGCGCCTGGCCGACGTCGCGTGACAGCTCGACGCCGCCAAGCCGTTTGGCGATGTCCCCATAAGTCATGGTCTTGCCCGGCGGGATGGTGCGGGCGATCTCGTAGACGCCGCGGTTGAAGTCGGGAACGTCGTCGAGATCGAGCGGAATGTCGGTGAGGTCGTCCGGCTCGCCCGCCAGCAATTTTACGATGCGGTCGATCGCCTGCTGCACCTCGGCCGTCGGCTCGGCCTCGCTGGCATCAGCGTGGCGTTGGTGAATGCGGGTACGGATCTTGTCCTCGCCGCCCATCGGCAGTTGCGTGCCATTGATGCCGCGCGGACCCCAGGCGATGGCGCACAGGCCGATCCTGGTCTCGAACAGGGCAAAATGCTGGTTGGTCATGGCTCGGTTCCTGGCTTGCTTCCTCGTCGCAGGCCCCCGCTTGTGATCTTCCCTTGAAATCTAAGCTTGGAAATAGTTGCGATCCACCCGGTTTCCGGGAATCTTGCACAGGTGTTCCACCCTTTCACGAGCCCAGAATGCAAAGCCTCCACGTCAACGGATATGACATGCCCTATCTCGACGTGGGCGAAGACAAAGCGGGGCCGCCGCTGGTCTGCGTGCACGGATCGCTGAACGACTTCCGCATCTGGGGCTGCGTGCTCGGGCCGCTGACGCGGCGGCACCGGCTGATCTGCGTCAGCTTGCGGCACTTCTTCCCGGCGCGATGGGATGGCGTTGGCGACACCTATTCGATCGCGCAGCATGTCGACGACGTCATCGCCTTCATCGAGAAGCTCGACCTCGGCCCGGTCGATCTGATGGGCCATTCCCGCGGCGGACACATCTGCTTCCGCGTGGCGCAGCGCCGGCCCGATCTGTTGCGGCGGCTGATCCTGGCCGAGCCCGGCGGCGAGCTCGATGCGAGCCTCGATCCCGACTATGCGGGCGGCCCCTCGCCGTTGCTGGCCCGCTTCACGGCGTCTGCGGAGAAGATCGCGGCCGGCGACATGGATGGCGGTCTTGCCGTGTTCGTCGACACGCTGGAGGGCGCCGGCACCTGGCCGCGACTGCCGGCGATGGTGAAGCAGAATTTGCGCGACAACGCGTTCACGCTGATCGGCCAGGTTCGCGACAATCGCCCGCCCTTCTCCAAGGCGGACGCGGAGTCGATCAGAATGCCGACGCTGTTCATCCTCGGCGCGCGGACGAAAGGCCTGTTGCCGAAGGTGCTGCATGCGCTCGCCGCGCATGTGCCCTATTCGAAGACGGCGATCATCCCGAACGCGACGCATCCGATGTTCGAGCAGGCGCCGCAAAAATATTCCGAAGTGGTGCTGGACTTTCTGGCGGGCTGATCATGCAGACATTTCGCGTCAACGGTTACGACATGGCCTATCTCGAAATCGGAGAGGGCCCGCCGCTGGTCTGCGTGCACGGCACGCTCGGCGACTTCCGCACCTGGTATTCGGTGCTCGGCCCGCTATCGAAGAACCATCGCGTGATCTCGGTAAGCCTGCGGCATTTCTTTCCCGAGCACTGGAATGGTGCCGGTGACGACTACAAGATGGCCCAGCACGTCGCTGATGTGATCGGCTTCATCGAACAGGTCAGGCCGGCACCGGTCGACTTGATGGGCCACTCGCGCGGCGGGCACATCGCGTTTCGCGTGGCGCAGGCGCGGCCTGATCTGTCGCGCAAGCTGGTACTCGCCGAGCCCGGCGGCGATCTCGACGCGAGCCTGCCGGTCCCGGCAGGAACGCCCGCGCATCCACCGCTGGCCGCGCGCACGGTGCGCTCGGTCGAGATGATCCGCGCCGGCGACATCGAGGGCGCTCTGCAGAATTTCTACGATGGCATCGAAGGCGACGGCTCGTGGCGGCGCGTGCCGGCGGCGGCGAAGCAGCAACTGCGCGACAACGCCATCACCTTGCTCGGCCAGATCAACGAGCAGCGCAGGCCGTACACGCTCGCGGACGCGCAGGCGATCAAAACGCCGACGCTTCTGATCGGCGGCGGCGCGACAACGGGCAGCCTTGCGGTGATCTGGCGCGTGCTGGCCGAGCACATCGCCGGGGCCAAGACGGCGGTGATCGCGAATGCCGGCCACTGGATGTTCGAACAGGCGCCGCTGGAATATGGCGAGGCAGTGAACGTGTTTCTGAAGGAGTAGGCGTGCTGCTTGTGAGGCGGGCAGCGCCGGCGAGCTCCCTCGCCCCGCACGCGGGGAGAGGCGAGGGAACAACCTCACGCCACCTTCCACACGCCGACCGGCATCTTGATTGTCGCGTTCAGCCGGTTCCAGACATTGATCGTCGCGATCGAGAGGATCAGGGTTGCGAGCTCGCGCTCGTCGAAATGCTTGGCGGCCTCGTTCCAGATCGCATCCGGCACGGGATCTTCGCGATCCGCAAGGCGCGTAACCGCCTCGGTCAGCGCCAGCGCGGCGCGCTCGGCTTCGCTGAAATAGGGCGTATCGCGCCAAGCCGAGACCGCGAACAGCCGCTCGTCTGTCTCGCCGGCCTTGCGGGCGACTTTGGGATGCATATCGACACAGACGCTGCAACCATTGATCTGGCTGGCGCGCAGGTGCACCAGTTCCAGGAGCTTCTCCGGCAGGCCCTGCTTGGTCAGGGCGCCTAGGGATTGCAGGACATTCATGGCTTCAGGCAGGACCATGACCGGGTGATTCATGCGTGCGTGCGTCATTTTGCGTCTCCGTTCGAGCAATTTCGACGGATCCGGTCACATCGGCCGGATTTGCGTCGTCATGGGCATGACGGGCCACGACCAGGGAATGTGACCGATGACGGAAGAAAATTTTCTCAGCCGGCAGTTCGAGGCCAATCGGAAGCATTTGCGCGCCGTCGCCTTCCGGATGCTGGGATCGCGCGGCGAGGTCGATGACGCCGTGCAGGAGACCTGGCTGCGGCTGAGCCGCAGCGACACGTCGGATGTCGCGAATTTGCGGGGGTGGCTGACCACGGTTGTGGCACGCATTTGCCTCGACATGCTGCGGGCCCGGAAATCGCGCCGCGAGGATCCGATGGGCCCGGACGTACCTGAGCCGGTCGACGACACGCGCGAGCGCGAGGCGGAGATGGCCGATTCCGTCGGCGCGGCGCTCTTGATCGTACTGGAGACGCTACAGCCTGCGGAGCGGCTCGCCTTCGTGCTGCACGACATGTTCGCCGTGCCCTTCGAGGAAATCGCGCCGATCGTCGGCCGCTCGGTCGACGCCTCGCGGCAGCTTGCGAGCCGCGCGCGGCGCCGCGTGCAGGGCGCCCCGGTGCCCGAGACGGATCTTTCTCACCAACGCAGGATCGTCGAGGCATTTCTCGCCGCCTCGCGCGAAGGCAATTTCGAGGGCCTGCTCGCCGTGCTCGATCCCGAGGTCATCGTGCGCGCCGATCAGGCTGCGGTGCGGCTGGGCTCGCTGCCCGAAATCCGCGGCGCCGATGCCGTCGCCGCGACCTTCAAGGGACGCGCCCAGGCGGCTCGGCCGGCGCTGGTCGATGGCGCGATGGGCGTCGCCGTCATCCTCAGCGGCCATCTGCGCATCGCGCTGCGCGTCAGCTTCAAGGATGACAGGATCGCGGCGATCGAAGCGGTGGCCGATGCGGAGCAGCTCGCTGCGCTGGACGTGGAGGTGTTGGAGCCGTAAGGCGGAGCGCATCTTGGTGCCGGTCTTGCGGCGGTGCTAGTGGCAAGGCGGTCGTGGTCGAGAGCTTTGGCCTCGCCGGTTTCGGCTATCACGCGCGCGACGAGTTCATCGACACCAACTCGATCGTGCCGCGGCTTTACCTGATGACGCGCCTGCTGATCGAGCAGGGCAAGAAGAAGTAGGGCTTCACCTCCCAGCTTGGGGCTGGGCAATCGCATATGCCCTTGTGGCGCGAACGCGCTCGGGCCTTTGGTTCGAGACGCGCCGTAAGGCGGCGCTCCTCACCATGAGGGTCTAGGATTTCGCCGCGAAATGAGACCTCATCCTGAGGAGCCCGCCTACAGCGGGCGTCTCGAAGGATGGGCCGCAAGGAGCCTGCCTGCCAAACTCCCTCCCCTACTGCTTACCAAGAGACAAAAATCACATACTTTCAATAACTTGACCTAATGCGACGCGAGGGCGCGTCGCCCGCTTGACGCTCCCCTGTCCCCCGCTGTAGCTTCGCATACGGAATTCCGTATTCCCTAGGAGCCGCCGGCGTGATCCCTCTCGACCCGCTCCCCAATCTGATCGACCAGGTCTATGCGCGGATCCTGGAGGCGATCACCGACCGCACCTTGCAGCCCGGTCAGCGCATCCGTCAGAACGAGCTCGCCGACAGGCTCGGCGTATCGCGCCAGCCGGTATCGCATGCGCTGCACCTGTTGCATCGGCAAGGCTTGGTCGCCGAGAGCGGCAAGCGCGGCTTTGAAGTGACCCAGCTCGATCCTGCACGCATTCGCCAGCTCTACGAGGTGCGCGGCGCGATCGATGCGCTTGCGGCCCGGCTCGCCGCCGAGCGCGCGGCGAGCGATGCCGCGGGGCGCGAGCGGCTCGCAACGGCGCTGACTGCGGGGCGCCGCATCAATCGCAAGACATCGCTGTCCGAGCTGATCGCGCTCGACGTCGATTTTCATCGTGCAATCTATCATCTCGCCGGCAATCCCGTGATCGAGGAGACGATCGCGCCGCAATGGCCGCATATGCGCCGCTCGATGGCAACCGTGCTCTCCGAGCTCGATTATCGCGACAGCGCCTGGGCCGAGCATGCGACGATCACCGGGCACATTCTCTCAGGCAAAGCGAAGGAGGCCGAGCGCGCCGCGCTCGCGCATGCGCAGACGGCGGGACGGATGACCGAGGAGAGATTGATGGCGACGAACGAGGCGGCGGCGTAGCAAACACACGCTGTCATTCCGGCGCGACCCCGGAATCCATCGGGCCACAGAGACTGCTGATAAATGGATTCCGGGTTCGGTCCTGCGGACCGCCCCGGAATGACAACAATAAACAGGAGGACGCCCCATGAAACTGACCCCGGAGCAATTGGAGTTCTTCCACCGCGAAGGCTGGCTGTTTTTGCCCGAGTTGTTCAGCCAGGAGGAAGTCGGCTTCCTCGCGCGCGAGGCGGTCGGCATCTACGACGCTGACCGCCCCGAGGTCTGGCGCGAGAAGAGCGGCGCGCCGCGCACGGCCTTCGCCGCGCATCTCTACAACGAGGCGTTCCGTGTCCTCGGCGCGCATCCGCGCATGATCGAGCCGGTCGAGCAGGTTTTTGGCGAGCCGGTCTACATGCACCAGTTCAAGATCAATGCGAAATCGGCTTTCACCGGCGATGTCTGGCAGTGGCACCAGGATTACGGCACCTGGAAGCGCGACGACGGCATGCCGGAGCCGCGCGCGATGAACATCGCGATCTTCCTCGACGAGGTGATGCCGATCAACGGTCCGCTGATGCTGGTGCCACGCAGCCAGAACGCCGGCGATCTCCAGGCCTCACACGATCTCGCCACCACGTCCTATCCGCTGTGGACGCTGGACGAGGACACCGTCACGCGGCTGGTCAAGCAAGGCGGCATCGTGGCGCCGACCGGCCAGCCCGGCGGCATGCTGATGTTCCACGGAAATCTCGTGCACGGCTCAAGCGGCAACATCACGCCCTACCCGCGCAAGATCGTGTACCTGACGCTCAACGCGGTCTCGAACTACATCCGCACGCCGACGCGGCCGGAATACATCGCCCACCGCGATTTCACGCCGATCAAGACGGTGGACGACGACGCGCTGCTGCGCCTTGCCCGTGCGCCGCGGCAAGCGGCGGAGTAGATTGACGCCGTCATTCCGGGGCGACGCGTTCGGGACTGCGCGAAGCGCGGCTCGGAAGCGTCGAGCCCGGAATGACGAACCTTGATTGTTGCGCCCAGGGACATTCCCCATGAACCTCTTCCGCCTCCTCCAAGCCCGTGCATCCGCCGGCAAGCCCGTACGCGTGGCGCTGATTGGTGCCGGCAAGTTCGGCTCGATGTTTCTGGCGCAAGTGCCGCACGTACCGGGGCTTGAGGTACCCATCATCGTCGACATCGACCGCGACCGTGCGCGCGAGGCCTGCCGCACCGTGGGCTGGGACGCAGCACGCATCGCCGCGACCACCTTTACCGACGACGGCGCGCGCGCCATTGCCGGCGGCGCGCTGGATGTGGTGGTGGAGGCGACCGGCAATCCGGCCGTCGGCATCAAACATGCGCGCGCCGCGATCGCGGCCGGCAAGCACATCGTGATGGTCAACGTCGAGGCCGACGTGCTGGCCGGCCCGCTGCTCGCGGAGGAGGCGCGCAAGGCGGGCGTCGTCTATTCGCTCGCCTATGGCGACCAGCCGGCGCTGACGGCGGAGATGGTCGACTGGGCGCGCGCCACCGGCTTTCGCGTCGTTGCCGCCGGCAAGGGCACGAAATATCTGCCGGCCTATCACGACGTGACGCCGGACAATGTCTGGCAACACTATGGATTGACCGCAGGCGAAGCACAGTCGGCCGGCATGAATCCGCAGATGTTCAACTCCTTCCTCGACGGCACCAAGTCGGCGATCGAGATGGCGGCGATCGCCAATGCCTGCGGGCTCGACGTGCCGACGAGCGGGCTGTTGTTTCCGCCCTGCGGCGTCGACGATCTGCCGCATGTGATGCGGCCGCGCGAACGAGGCGGCGTGCTGGAGCGGTCGGGCGTGGTGGAGGTCGTCTCATCGCTCGAGCGCGACGGCCGGCCCGTGTTTCGCGACCTACGCTGGGGCGTGTATGTGGTGCTGGAGGCGCCGAACGACTACGCCGCCGACTGCATCAGGCAATATGGGCTGAAGACCGATGCGAGCGGGCGCTATGCGGCGATGTACAAGCCCTATCATCTGATCGGACTCGAGCTGGGCATCTCGGTCCTCTCGGCGGCATTACGTGGCGAGCCGACCGGGCAGGCCTACGGCTTCCGCGGCGATGTCGCCGCGGTCGCCAAGCGCAACTTGCGCGCCGGCGAGATGCTGGACGGCGAAGGCGGCTACACGGTATGGGGCAAGCTGCTGCCGGCGTCCGCAAGCCTCAAGGCCGGAGCACTGCCGATCGGTCTCGCGCACCGGGTCAAGCTGAGACATGACGTCGCGCACGGCGAAGCGGTGCGCTGGAGCGATGTCGAATTCGACGCCAACAACGAGACGGTAAAGGTGCGCAAGGCCATGGAAGCCGCGTTCGCAGCGCAGCATTGAGCCGCGACGGCGGTAGCGCAACCAAAGTGCGCTTGATTTGCCAATTCCGTTTCGCCATCCTGACTGCGATCCGGAAATACTGAATTTCGGACAAAAAGAAACGTCGGCCACCGGCGAAGTTCAAAGCGGCGCCAAGATCGCGATCCCTCGTCGAGGACTCGACATCACAGAGAGGGGAGACGCATGGAACGTCGTAAATTCCTGACGGCGGGCGGACTAGGCCTTGCCGCGAGTGCGGTTGCTGCGCCGGCTGTCGCGCAATCGATGCCGGAGGTGAGATGGCGGCTCGCCGCGAGCTGGCCGAAGGCACTCGATACGCTCTATGGCGGCTGCGAATATTTCTGCAAGCGCGTCGCCGAGGTCACCGACAACCGCTTCCAGATCCAGTCGTTCGCCGCCGGCGAGATCGTCCCGGGCCTGCAGGTGCTCGATGCCGTCTCGAACGGCACCGTCGAAATCGGCAACACCGCACTCTATTACTACTGGGGCAAGAATCCCGCATTCACCTTCGGCACCTCGCTGCCGTTCGGGCTCAACACGCGGGCGCATATTTCATGGCTGCTGTTCGGCGGCGGCACCGAGCTGCTCAACGACCTCCTGAAGGAATACAACGCGATCGGCATTCCAACCGGCTCGACCGGCGCCCAAATGGGCGGCTGGTTCCGGAAGGAGATCAAGTCGATGGATGACTTCAAGGGGCTCAAATTCCGCGTCGGCGGCTTTGCCGGCACGATCATCGCCAAGGTCGGCGGCGTGCCGCAGCAGATCGCGGGCGGCGACATCTATCCGGCGCTCGAGAAGGGCACCATCGATGCCGCGGAATGGGTCGGTCCCTATGACGACGAGAAGCTCGGCTTCGTGAAGGTGGCGAAGTATTACTACTATCCCGGCTGGTGGGAGGGCACCGGCCAGGGCCACAACGTCATCAATCTCGAGAAGTGGAACGCGCTGCCGAAGCATTACCAGGCTGCGATCGAGACCGCCTCGCGCGATACCTTCACCTGGGTCACCGGCAAATACGACTACGTCAATCCACCGGCACTGAAGCGCCTGCTGGTTGCCGGCGCGATCCTCAAGCCGTTCCCGCAGGAGGTGCTGGAGGCCTGCTACGGCGCTGCGAACGAGATCTACGCGGATCTCAGCAAGACCAACCCGCACTTCAACAAGATGTACGCGAGCCTGTCGGCATTCAGGAACGAATCGCTCGCCTGGATGCAGGTCGCAGAGCTCAGCTACGACAGCTTCATGATGCGGATGCGGACGCGGACGTAACGCGCGAAGGTTCGCAAAGCTCAAAAACGAAGAAGGCCCCGGAGGCTTCTCCGGGGCTTTTGTTTTGGTGGTGAGCGCAGTGACCAGAGTCGTCTCGACAACAAC
>NZ_AUFA01000044.1:0-51628 GCF_000426265.1 Bradyrhizobium sp. Cp5.3
GGCGCCGTTTGAGGCTCCCACGATTCGGAGGAGCAGCCTATGCAGTCAATTTCGACGATTGGTCTGGATATTGCGAAGTCGGTCTTTCAAGTGCATGGCGTCGATGGAACCGGTCAGGTGGTGATCCGCCGCCAGCTCAAGCGCCGTTTCGTGCTGTCCTTCTTTGAGAAGTTGTCGCCGTGCCTGGTAGGGATCGAGGCTTGCGCATCATCCCATTATTGGTCCCGCGAACTGCAGGCGTTGGGGCATACGGTGCGGTTGATGCCTCCCGCCTATGTGAAGCCCTACGTCAAGCGGCAGAAGAACGACACCACCGACGCCGAGGCGATTTGCGAAGCGGTCACGAGGCCAAACATGCGGTTCGTTCCGACCAAGACGGTCGAGCAACAGAGCGGCCTGATGCTTCATCGAGCGCGCCATCTCTTCATCCGCCAGCAGACTGCGGTCATCAATTCAATCCGCGCCTATCTTGCCGAGTTCGGGATTGTCGCTCCCGTTGGGCGCCGGGGTGTCGAGCAATTGCTGGAAGTCGTCGCCGATACAGCTGACCGCCGGCTCCCAGAGGTGGCCCGCGCATGTCTTGCGGCTCTCGGCAGTCAATTGCGGGCGCTGAAGGCCCAAATCCTGGAGTTCGACCGACGCATCATCGTCTGGCATCGATCAAGTGCGACGAGTAAACGGCTGGACGCGATCCCTGGCGTTGGGCCGGCGTTGGCGACAGCGCTGGTCGCGAGCGTTGCCGATGCCAAGACCTTTCGATCGGGTCGGGATTTCTCGGCCTGGGTTGGGCTCGTGCCGAAGCAGAACTCGAGCGGGGGCAAGGACAAGCTTGGCAGTATCAGCAAACAAGGTGATCGCTATTTGCGCAGCTTGTTCACAGCTGGCGCGCTCGCCGTGATCCGCTATGCCAAGATCCATGGCACACGGCATCGGCCCTGGCTTACGGAGCTACTGGCGCGTCGACCGACCAAGGTTGCTGCGATCGCGCTCGCCAACAAGATCGCCCGCATGGCATGGGCCATGATGGCCAGGGGTGAGCGCTACAGGGAGCCCGCCGCACTCGCGGCATGAAGGCATCGCGCCGGATATCCGGTGTGACGTAACGGTTGGAAGGGCGAACAGCACTTAATGCAGCGCCGGTCGATCCGGCGATCAGGACAACCCACATGGGCCATGGCATCTTCGAATGCGTGCTTTTGATCGGGACCTGATCCGCGGAGGGCATTATGGCCAGCGGTCATGTGAACCGCGCAAACAGGCCGAACACATGGCCGCTCCGACCAACGCCGCAAAGTGAAGATTCTCCTTGCCAACCAGGAGCCGTCCACACATGGCCCATCGCGAATTGCGCTGCCACCTGAACCTGCAAGGCCTGGCGCCGCTATCGTTCACCCGCGATAGGCGACGCAATCGATTTCCACCTTGCAGTCCACCACCATGCTCGACACCACGCATGCCCGCGCCGGCGGATGGACGCCGAAATATTCGGCAAAGACCTTGTTGAAGCTCTGAAAGTCTCTGGGATCGTCGAGCCAGACGCCGCAACGCACGACATCCTTGGGTTCAAAGCCGGCCTCGGCCAGAATGGCGAGCAGGTTGCGGATCGCCTTGTGCGATTGCGGGATGATGCCGCCCTCGATCACTTCGCCGTTCTCCATGGGCGTCTGCCCCGAGACGTAGAGCCAGCCGTTGGCCTCCACCGCGCGGGCAAAAGGAAGGTGCTGGCCGCCGGTGCCGGTGCCACCGGCCGCGCCATATCGTTTCAGCGTCATTGCATATCGTCCTGTGTGTGATGATTTTGATTTAGCGTCGAGCCATGGATGACGGTGCCGTCATCCGGCGATCAGGGCCCGGCCCGGACGCGCGAAGGTACTGCGTCCATCTGCGACCACGGCCTCGCCCGCGACGAACACCGAACGGATGCCCGCGGGCATTTCCGTCGGCGCCTCGAACGTCGCCTTGTCCATGATGGTATCGTCGAACAGGGTGAGATCCGCGGTCATGCCCGGCCGCAGGATGCCGCGGTCGGAAAGGCCGAAGCGCTGGGCAGGCATCGCGGTCATCCGCCGCACGGCATCTTCCAAGGTCATCCAGCCCTGCTCGCGCGTCAGCCGGCCGGCGACGCGCGGGAAACTGCCATAGGCGCGCGGATGCGGCTTGGTGCCCGGGCGCGGAATGCCGTCGGAGCCGACCATGTGCAGGCGATGGGTGAACGCTGCGCGCAGGTCGGCCTCATCGAGCTGGAACATGATGATGCCGGTCTGGCCCTGGTCTTCCTCGATGCACCGAACCATGAGATCGAAGGGCGAGATGCCGAGCTCGCGCGCGGCCTCGACCATCGATTTGCCCTCGAGCGGCTTCAGCGCGGGATTGCCGGTGCCGGAAATGCGCACGTTGTGCCAGCCGATCAGCACGATCTTGGACTGCGCGGCATGCGGATCGGGATCGCCCTCCTCCACCAGCACGCGAAGCGCCTCGCGCTTCAAGGGATCGCGCAGCCGCGCGCGCAGGGCGTCGATGCCACCCTCGAGCGCAGCCGGCGGCAGCAATTGCAGCATGTAGGAACTGCCGGCAGGATACGGATACATGTCGAAGGAGATATCGATCCCCTCCGCTCGCGCGGCCTCGAGCCGGTCGAGGGCTCTTGGAATGGCGCCCCAGTTCGGCTTTCCCGCCGACTGCAGATGCGACAGCAGCCCCGCCGCGCCGGAGGCGCGCAAGATCGCGATGAACTCGTCGATGGATTTCAGCAGGCCCGCTTCGTAACTGCGGATATGCGCCGTGAGCAGCTTTCCGTGAGCGCGAACGGTCGCTGCCAGCGCGCAAAGTTCATTGCTGTCGGCATACGCGCTCGGCGGATAGACGAGGCCGAGCGACAGGCCTGCGGCGCCCTGGCTGAGCTGCTGCGCAAGTAGCGCCTGCATGGCCGCGACCTCCTGGTCGGTTGCCGCGCGGCGTTCGTAACCGAGAACGGCGAGCCGGATCGCGGCATGCCCGACCAGGGAGACGAGATTGAGCGCTACGCCCGGCCCTTCCAGGGCCAGCCGGTAGCCGTCGAAACTGTCGAAGACTTCGTTCGCCCGGGTTTCACCGGCGAGTCCCGAGAAGTGCTGGCGCAGCATCTCTGCGGAGCTTGCGGTTGCCGGATAGAGCGAGAAGCAGCAATTGCCGACCACGAGCGTGGTCACACCTTGCAGCGCCTTCTCGGGCCGATCAGGCTCGCGCAGGCAGATCAGGTCGTCATGGCAGTGGGCGTCGATGAAGCCGGGCGCGAGATAGCATCCGCGCGCATCGATGATTTCGGCTCCGTCCGCAGGCAAGGAGACGCCGATCGCCGCGATGCGGCTGCCGCTGATGCGCAGATCGGCCTCGAACCACGGCGCGCCGGTGCCGTCGATCAGCCGCGCATTGCGGATGAGGGTATCCTTGCTTCTGCCCTGGTTCGGATCTCGGCTTGTAGTTTGGGGCATGCCCCTCTCCTCAGTGGACGGCCACGGCGTCTCGCAATGGCGCCTCTTCGAAATCCGGAATCGACTCGATCCGTCCCACACCACGACATAGAAGAAGATGCCGATCAGCAGCACGACGCCGGCGATCATGAAGGCACCGGCAAACGATTGCGTCCAGTCGACCACGATTCCGGTCACGATCGGCGCGAGGACGCCCATCATGTTGTTGGTGAAATTCAGAATGCCGCCAACCGTTCCCGCGCCGCCCTTGGGCGCGATCAGCGACACGATCGAGGACCCGACGGGCGCCGCCGCGGACAGCCCCGAGATCGCGATCGACAGCCACAGCAGCGCCCAGCCCGGCTTCACGGTGAACGCGGCGCCGATCACGGCGAGCCCCATCAGCATGCCGACGATGATCACCGACTGGCGCACCCTCGTGCTGTCGTAGCCGCGGGCAATCAGGTGATCCACCAGGAACCCGCCGATCAGGAGGTCCGACAGCGTCGCGAAAATCCAGGGGATCGTCGAATAGCCCGCGGCCGACATGAGATTCATGTGCATGGTCTGGGCGAGATAGCCCGGCAGCCAGGTGAGGAAGAGATAGAAAGTGTAGCCATAGGCCGAGAACCCGATGGTCAGCCCCCAGACCTTGCGGTTGCGCAAGAGGTAGCCGAGCATGCGGCTCTGCCCCGCCGTGGCCGGGCCTTCCGGCGTGCCGCCGCCGGCGACGATGTAGTCATGCTCCGCCCTGGAAAGCTTCGGATCCTCGCTCGGATTTCGATAGATGACGTAGTAAGCGACGAAATACAAAAAGCTCAGTAGCGCCGTGACGCCGAAGCCCCAGCGCCAGCCGTAGAGATAGATCACATAGGCGACCAGCGGCACGCCGATCACGTTGGAGAACTTGGCGGCGGAATCGAAGATCGCCGTCGATCGCGCGCGCTCGTCGAGCGGAAACCAGTGGCCGGTCGCCTTCTGACTTGCCGGAAACGCCGGCGCTTCGGCGACCCCGAGCAAGAGGCGCGCGGCGGCGATACCCCAAAGTCCGCTGGCGAGCGCGGTGATGGTGGCGGCGACCGCCCAGAGGAAGCTGCTGGCACGGCCGACCGTGGTGACGCCGAAGCGGTCGAGCACCATGCCGCCGGGGACTTGCAGCAGCGAATAGGTCCAGAAGAACGCGCTGCCGAGCAGACCGATGTCGGTGGCGGTGAGGCCCAGCTCCCTGGTGAGCTCGGGCGTGGCGGCGGAGAGCCCGACACGATCGATGTAGTTGATGAGGATTCCGACGCCGAGGAGACAACCGATCAACCAGCGTCGCCCGGGTACTTGTTGGCTTGCCTTCGCCATTTCGAATCCTCCCGCGAAAGAACGCGCGATCAAGTCCTTCGTCCCGCCGGAATACGGAACTGAGAGAACCTCGCCGCGCTGGGTGCTGTTGATGTCTCTTATAGTGGACAACTTTATCTTATAGCGTCATGCTAGATGCCGACGCCGTGATGTCAAGTCCAGACATTTCCGGACCGCCTCACCTGAATGCGTCGCGCGCACGCGGCAGGGACCGCGCGAGGACGGCCACGAAACGGTGCGCCTGCGCCGCCTGTCGGCTCGGCTCAGTGACGATCTGAGAGTTCAGTTGCGGTGGCGACCAGGTCGTCGAGCAGCTCGGTCCTACGCTTGTTCGGCGAGTCCGCCGGAATGACGAAGCAAAGGGTCGCGACCGCGATCCCCTTCTTGTCGCGGATGGGCGCGGCTAGACACGACGTAAACCGGTCGGACAGCGCCGTCGTGACGCATCTGCCTTCGCGCCTCGCGCGCGCGACATCCTTGATGAAATCACCGACATCGAGCAGTCGGCCGTCCGGAAGGCGAAAATCCTCTTTCGGAACGAACGCACGAATCTCCGAAGGGCTCATGTGATCCAGCAGCAACCTGCCGGATGCAGTCCACGGCAGCGGCACCTCGATGCCGACATCCGTGGTGATCCGGAACAGGCCCGACCCGTCCCTGGTATCGACCACCACGTATTTGCGGCCACGCAGCGCGCAGAGTTGCGCGGTCGCGCTGTGCTGGGTCGCGAGCCGGTCGAGGGCTTCGCGGCATCGGCGATGCAGGGGATTGGCCTCCGCATAGGCCCGACCGTAGAGATGCACCGCCTTGCCGAAATAGACCTGACCGCCCTCGCCGACGCTTTCCAGCAGGTCCGCCTCGATCAGGCGGTTGGCGATGGCATAGACCGTCGAGCGCGGCGCGCCCATTTGCTTCGCGAGGTCGCTGAGTTTGGAGGGGGCACGCAAATGCAGCAGCGCTTCCAGGAGATCGATGGTCCGATCAATCCCGTTCTGGCGTTCCGCAGGCTCAGCCCCCTTTTTGGATGCGGCCAAACTTCACACGTCCTTTCATCAGCTTCGCGCCCGCGGTTTTTGGCACAAACCGCACCGGCAGTATAGTGTATCCGGCCTCCCCGCATACAGGACCAGCTTGTCAATCGAGGCTCGATGGAAACTAGCGCAGCGGCAGCAGATCGAGCTGGTTCTGCGCCCTCTTGACGACTGTGGCAAACCAGCTCTGGCTCGGCGCCGCCTTGGCGAAGCACTGGGTGAAGGCCGTCATCGCATTGTCTTCGCGGGTCATGTCGCCCCGCGGGTCCTTCTTGTCGACGGGCTTTGCCATCATCTGCTTAAAGACCTTCTCGCAGGCCGGGATCGGGGCCGTCTTCACGGCGTCCGATGTGGCGACAAAGAAAACCTTCCCGCCCTGGATCACGACGACGTCGATTTCATCAGGCGGTCCCTTCAGATCGCCATTGCCGCGCACGCCCAGCACGGCGAACGCTGCACTCGCGGTCGCGGGCTTTGTGATCGGCAGCTCCGCATATTTGGCGAAGGCGGAGTCCTGGATCGCAGCGTAGTAGAAGTGGTCTGACCTGAACGCGGCGCTGATCTCCTGCGGCATGCCGTCCTCGCGGTGTTCGCGAAGCCAGTGCTCGAGCAGCGCGCTGGTCGTGACCACGACTTGCGTCTTGTCGCCTTCGGAGGCGAAAGCGAGCCCATCGAGATGGCCGAAACCCGAGTCACCCTTGTAGAGCGTGTCGACGTTGGACGTTGCCTCCGTCGGTAGCCCCTTGATCGTGATCGGCCCCACCAGGCCACGCAACACGTCTGCCAACTCCTTGAGAGCCGTATCGTGCTGCTTGTAAGTCTCCTCGTTCTCCGCAGCCTTCGAGAACTTCGCGATGTAGCGATCGCGCAGTTCGAGGTAGTGCTGCTCAGGCCCGGCCGCTTTCGCGTTCGTGGCGAACACGAGCAGGCAAAGCAAGGCAAGCCACTTCATGGGGATCCCGCGGGGGAGGAGCTGTCACCAGTCTTTGTGCTGGCGTCCGGCGGGAAGGTTCATGTTCGGAGGCGCGACTGGACCGGCCGTCGCCCCCTCGCCTAGCTCGCGTGACAGCACGATCCGCCGCCGGTGCCTTTCTGGTCGCCGGCGAGGACGCTGCGGCTGTTGCGGTCCGGCGGGATGTCGCCGGCCGCGTTTGCCGCGAAGAAGCCGGTCGGCTTCAGCATGAAGCCGGCATATTCGACCGGCATGATCGGAAAGTCCTCGGGCTTGCAGACATGGGTATGGCCGAAGGAGTGCCAGACCACGATGTCGGCGTTCTCGATGTTGCGGTTCTGTGCGGCGTAGCGCGGCAGGCCGTCGCCGCCGGCGTGGACGTTGGGATAGTCGCCGCTGGCGTATTTCTCAGCCGGGTCGAACGCCGTGACCCAGACATGCCTGGTGGCGAATCCGCCTCGCCTGCGCACGTAGCTGCCCTCCTGCGCCAGCATCAGCGGGCTCGGATTGACCACGAGCTTGTAGGCCGGCGCGCCGCCGACGGAGTTGGTCTCGTTCGGATTGCTGATCTTCCAGAAGCGACCGGTCTCACCGTTGGCAATTGCGGCCGCATCTCGCTCGCGCGATAGCACGCGCGTCGTCGTATCGAACACGTTGCCATGCGGATTGTCGTGGCCCCAGGGCCGCGGCACGAACTCGTGCTCGGTGACGGTGTTGCCGCCGCCATCGAGATCCATGTGCAGGCGCACGTTGAAGAAGTGCTGGTGCGTCGGGCCGCCCAGATTGTCGTCGACCATGCCGCCCCAGCGATAACTTTCGCCGGGCCTGACGGCCGCGGTCTGGATGATGCCGGTCAGTTTTGTCTCGAGCTGGATCGTGCCGTCCTGGTAGAGATACCAGTAGAAGCCGTAGTCGTAATTGCCGACGGTCGCGAAGAACGAGATGACGAGGCGCCGGGAGCGCCGGACTTCGAACAGGCCGTTGCGGAATTCGTAGTGTTTCCAGGCAATTCCGTAGTCCTCTTCATGCATGCAGATGGCGTTCTGCATGATGAATGGCTCGCCCTTGCTGTCGGCTGCCGGCACGTCGAAATAGTGGATGTTGCCGAGGCAGTCGCAGCCGAGCTCCAGCGCATTGGCGAGCATGCCGAGCCCGTATTCGCCGGCATCGAACGCCGATTTCCAGAAATGGTTGGCGGTCGGGTCGGCATAGGGCACCACCATCTCGGTGACGCTGGCGCGATGGATCAGCGAACGCTTGCGCTCGCCGTCCTGGTAGGCGAGCTGATGCAGCACCAGGCCTTCGCGCGGCGTGAAGCCGACGCGAAAGCTCCACTTCTGCCAGTCGACCTTCCAGCCATCGACGCGGAAGCTCGCGCCCTCCGGCTGCTCGATATGCAGCGGCTTGATGTCGGCGCGCGGGTTCCTGGTTTCGTGAGCACCGTAGTTGCGCTTCTTGCGCGGGATCGGCACGATCGGGTCTTCGTCGGTGAGGTCGATGACCCTGCCCCCGATCAGGTCGACGACCGCGACCACGCCCTCGATCGGATGGGCGTAGCCGTTGTCCTGCGGATGCTCGCGAAAATAGCTGACGGCACGCACGATGCGCGCGCCGCGCTCGAACGCCTTGTCGAAGAAGCCGGAGGAGAACGGATCGACCTGGACGAGCTCGATATCGTTGTCGCTAAGCCCGCGCCGATGCATCGCCGCGCGCCAGCCGGGATCGGCCTTCACCACGGCCTCGCACTTGAAGAACTCCTCCAGCATCACCGACGGCTGCCCGTACGGCGCCTCGCGGTTCGGAACGAGCTTGCGCACTACGATCTCGCCACGGCTGAGATCGACGACGTGCTCGATCGCCTCGCCGTTCTGCACATCCAGCGTCAGCACGAAAGCGCGGCGGGGCAGGCTTGCCCCGCCCACTGCCAGCTGCTGCTTGGTCGGCTCTTCCAGCCGCACCGTCGGGAAGCGGCAGGCCTCAGGCGACGTGGACGCCGCACGCACCAGCGTGCAGGCCGCTGTGATTTCTTCGGCCGTCAGCGGATCGAGCGGCTGCGGTATGGCGGACTGCGCCGGCGATTTGGCTTTGACGGTATCGAGCATGACGATGTCCGAAGCTCAGCGCGAGTCGAGATGCACGGTGATGGTGCGGAACGCGGCGAGCCAGCGATGGTCGAGCGGAACGTCCATCGCCTTCGGCTGCGTCGCCAGCTTGACGATGACGGTGTCGGAGGCCGCATCGACATAGAGCCACTGGCCGTGGATGCCGATCCCGGCGAGATCGTTGCGCGAGGGATCGATCGTGTACCATTTGCTGCGGTAGCGGGCGCCCGGGAAGATGTCGGCGAGGTCGCCGTCGGCCCAGGCCTTGTGATCGCCGTTCTCGTGGATGTCGTCGATCCACCAACCCGGCACGACCTGTCGCCCGCCAACCACGCCGTGGCAGCGGATCATCTCGCCGAAGCGGATCAAGTCGCGCGCGGTGACGGAGAGGCCGCCGGCGATGCGGCCCATGCCGTGGCTGTCGAGCGTCATGGAGGCATCCTCCTCTGCGCCCATCGGCTGCCAGAGATATTCGGACAGGATGCGCGGGTATGGCATGCCGCAGGCGCGCTCATAGACCCAGCCGAGCACCTCGGTATTGGTCGAGACGTAATGGAACACCTTGCCGTGCGGCTTCCCCGTCCCGCGCAGCGTCGTGAGGTAAGCCCGCTGGTGGCCGGCCTCGACGCCCGGGGGCGGCACGTCCCAGCCGGACGAAAAGCGATAGCGCGCGACGTCGCCAGCCGGGTCTTCGTAATCCTCCTCGAACTGGATCGCGACCGCCATGTCGAGGACGTTGCGGACGGTGCAGGTGCCATAGACGGACCTCTCGAGCTCCGGCACGTAGCGGACCACTCTCGCCTCGGGATCGACCAGCCCACGCGCGGCCAGAACGCCGCCGAGCGTGCCGGCAATCGATTTGCTGATGGAGCAGATCAGATGCGGCGTGGTCGCGGTCATGCCGTCGCCGTACCATTCGTGGATCAGCGTGCCCCGGTGCATCACGAGCAGCGCATCGGCAAAGGTCTCGCGGAGCGTGGCTTCGACGGTGGTGGGGTTGCCGTCGGGCGCCGTGAAGCCGAGCTTTGTCAGCTCACGCGGCGCGCTTACGATCGGCGTCGGTTGTGACGAGCGGCGAACCTCCGCGGTCGGAAGCACCTCGCGGGTGTGGGTAAAGCCCCAGCGGATCGCGGGAAAGCTGCGCCAATTCGCGCGTGTCACCTGGCCCTCGGGCGCAGCTGGGCTGCCGCGCATGATCTCGGTTGGTCGCATCTCGATCCTCCGCAAGGCAATCCCGCCCCCGATGCCGGGAATGGATGGGACGAAAGACTGCACCCGGACGCGACCGGGCGTTATCGAGATCCGGCAATATTTTGCTGGACACCGGCTACCGCCATGCCAGTCTGGCGCGGTCCTTGTTGGTTCGCTGGCCAGAACATTTCGAGCGTTGTCATGGCCTTGGACACGACTCTTCCGACGCCGCCTTCGGCTGCCTGCCTGCTCCAGGCCAGCAGCACGGACGTCGATGAGCATTGTGCCGCGCTCGGCCGCTGGCGGCTCAATTACGACCAGATCAGCGCTGGTGCGTTCGCTGGCAGTTTCACGCAGCTCTCGCTGCCGCGCGTCGAGGTGTTCCGCGAGGTCACCAGCCAGCAGGTTCGCCAATACGGCCAGCTCGGCGCCGGCAGTCTTGGCATCGGCCTGCCCTGGCACGCCACTGGCGAGGTCAATTGCAATGGCGCCAGCGTCGCGGGCGCGCAGGTCATCGCCTGCATCGATGCCGAAGTCGACATGTGCACACCGAAGGCGTTTGAGTTGCGCGGTGTCGTCACCAGCGCCGCGCTGATCGAGGAGCTAGCCGCGCGGCTCGACATCGCGGTGCCGCGTGCCGTCTGGCACCAGCTCTCCGTGATCGAGATGGCCGAGGCGCCATTCGCGCGGCTGCGCGACCATCTCGTCGCGATCCACGACACCATCACCGCCGTACCGGAGCGGTTCGACGATCCAGTGGCGCAACAGGTGCTGGAGGACGCCCTCCTCGTCGAGATCATGGATATGTTGCCGACGGCGCGTCCGAGCGATCCCGGACGCAGCGCCGTGGCGCGCAAGCGGACCGTCGAGCGTGCGCGCGAACTGATGCATGGCAGCGGCGATCGCTCGCTCTCACTTTTGGAGGTGTGCAAGGCGGTCGGCGCCAGCCCGCGCAAGCTCGGCTATAGCTTCCAGGAGGTCTTGGGCACGAGCCCGATGCATTATTGGCGCGCGATGCGGCTGAACCGCGTGCGCCGCGATCTCAAGCGTTGCGATGGCACCAAGGCTTCCGTCTACGACGTCGCTGTCCGGCACGGCTTCTGGCACTTCAGCCAGTTCTCGCTCGACTACAAGCGCCACTTCTCCGAGTTGCCCTCGGAGACCCTGCGGCGCGCCAGGCGAGCCGCCTGACCCGCAGCCGAGTGTCTACCAGGTCGGCAGATACGTCCCCTTGAACCGCTTCTCGAGAAACTCCTTAACCGGTGTGGAGTGGTAGGCCTCGATCAATTGCTTGACCCAGGGCTTGTCCTTGTCCTCCTCGCGGACGGCGAGGATGTTGACCCAGGGGCCGTCGGCGTTCTCACGCGCGATCGCATCGACTGCCGGATTGAGGCCGGCCTGCACTGCGTAATTGTTGTTGATCGAGACGAGGTCGACATCCTGGAGCGAGCGCGGAAGCTGGGCGGCGTCCAGCTCGACGAAACGGAGCTTCTTGGGATTGTCGGTAATGTCGGCAATGGTCGAGGTGACGTCGTTGGGATCCCTCAGCTTGATCACGCCGTGCAGCGCCAGAATCATTAACCCGCGCGCGCCGTTGGAGGGATCGTTGGCGATCGCGACGCGGGCGCCGTCCGGCAGGTCGGAGGGCTTCTTGTACTTCAGCGAATAGACGCCCTGCGGCGAGCCGATCGTGGTTGCGACCTTGACGATCTTCCAGCCGGTCTTGGAAATCTGGTTCTTCAGGTAGGGCTCATGTTGGAACGAGTTCGCTTCGAGGTCCTTCAGTGCCAGCGCCTGGTTCGGAATTACATAGTCGGTGAACTCGACCACCTTGATGTCGAGGCCGCGCTCGGCGCCGACCTTCTTCACGACATCCATGATCTCGGCGTGGGGACCCGCGGTCACCCCGACCCGGATGGTTTCGGCCTGCGCAGGGCCGGCCAGCAGAATCGCGGCAGCCACGATCGTCACGAGAAAACGCATCAATGTCTCCGATGTCAGGAAAGCTTACGTCAGCGGTGGCGCAGCCGGCGATTGACCCGGCGTGCCAGATAGTCGCCCGCGCTCTGAACGAGCTGCACAAGCGCGATCAGCACCACGACGACGGCCAGCATCATCTCAGGCATGAAGCGCTGGTAGCCGTAGCGGATGCCGAGATCGCCGAGGCCGCCGCCGCCGACCGCGCCGACCATGGCGGAGTAGCCGAGCAGGCTGACCACCGCGAGCGTGAGCGCCAGCAACAGGCCCGGCAGCGCCTCGGGGATCAGCACCTTGAACACGATCTGGAGCGGCGAGGCACCGAACGAGGACGCGGTCTCGATCAGCCCGGCATCGACCTCGCGGATCGCGGCTTCCACCAGGCGCGCGATGAACGGCGTCGAGGCGATCGTCAGCGGCACGATTGCCGCGGTCGATCCGATCGAGGTGCCGGCGATGAGCCGCGTGAACGGGATGATGGCCACGACCAGGATGATGAAAGGCGTCGAGCGAGTCGCATTGACGATGATGCCGAGCACCGCGTTGACCGCAGGCGCCGCGAACAGCTCGCCTTTGCGGCTGGTCGCGAGGAAGACGCCGATCGGCAGGCCGAAAACCGTCCCGAGCAGCGCCGCTACCCCGACCATGAACAGGCTCTCGCCGGTGGCCTGGATGATCAGGTTGATGAGTTCAGGCGACATAGCCGAGCCGCTCCGCGGAAATCTGTTGCAGGGAGAGGAAGGAGAGCGCGCGCCCGGCCGCGGCTTCGCCGCCGGGAATGCCCAGGGTCAGCGAACCGACATGCTGACCGCCGATCTCGTCGATCCGCGCCGACAGCAGCGATACGTCGAGGCCGAGCTCGCGCGCCAGCCGCGCGACCAGCGTATCGCCGGCCCCGGCGCCGCGCACCTGGACGCGGATGACCGCGTGCCCGCCCGTGAGCGGTTCCGGCACGATCCGGCTCGCCAGTGACACCGGCAGGCTGTCGCCGATCACCTCGGCCAGGAAGGATTGCGTGATCGGGTGCTGCGGATGGGTGAAGATGTCGGCGACATGGCCCTTCTCGACCACGTGGCCGCTGTCGAGCACGACGACTTCCTTCGCGAGCTGGCGAACGACGGACATCTCGTGGGTGATCAGCACGATGGTCACACCGAGCTCGCGGTTGATGTTCGCGAGCAGATCGAGGATCGCACGCGTGGTCTGCGGATCGAGCGCCGAGGTCGCCTCGTCCGACAACAGCACGCTCGGCCGGGTCGCCAGCGCACGCGCGATGCCGACGCGCTGCTTCTGGCCGCCGGAGAGCTCTGATGGATAGCGGTCGTGCTTGTCGGCGATCCCGACCAGCGCGAGCAGCTCGGCGACGCGCGCCTTGATCTCGGCGTTCGGCCAGCCGGCGATCTCCAGCGGTAGCGCGATGTTGGCAGCCGCGGTCCGCGACGACAGCAGGTTGAAGTGCTGGAATATCATCCCGATCGAACGCTGCGCCAGCCGCAGCTCGTGGCCGGCCAGCGCCGAGATATCGCGGCCATCGACGACGACGCGGCCCGTGGTCGGCTTCTCCAGTCCGTTGATCAGACGAACGAGACTCGACTTGCCGGCGCCCGAGCGGCCGATTACGCCCGTGATCGACCCGCGCGGGATTGCGAAGTCGATGCCTTGCAGCGCGTTGACGCCGGGCTTGCCGCGATAGGCCGGATAGATCTTCGAAATGCTTTCGAACCGGACCATCGGATCCGTCTCGGCCGCGGCGGGTGAAACTGCCTCACGAGGATCAATCGGCTGTCCGATCGCCAGTGATTGGTGCGCGTTCATTTCTTTCACAGCAGATCGCCCGCTCGCATGCCACGCGGCGCACGAGGGGTAGTCGCTTCAGGCGACGGGGAAACATGGGGGCAGACGGTTCCAAGGGAAACGCTGCACTGCAGCACGCACCATCGCGCGTTCGCGGCCGCCTTGCAATTTCAGATATTTGCGGGGTGGTGGAGAAAGCTTTCCCGATCCCTCTCCTCGGAAGAAAATTCATCTGCGCAAGGGTCGCCTCCGCCCGCTACCGGACCAGCTGCAGCCAGGGCAGCACGACCAAGAGCAGTCCTGCGAAATAGATCAGGCCGAAGATCAGGCCAAAGCTCCAGAACTGGCCTTTGCCGATATAGCCGCTGCCGAAATACATCGGCGCGGGTCCCGTCGCGTAAGGCGAGATCACGCCCATGAGGCCGAGCGAATACATGCAGAGCATGGCGAGCGTTACGACCGGCATCTCGGCGATGCCCGAGCCGACCGCGAGCACCACAGGCAGCACCGCGGCCGCATGCGAAGTGATGCTCGAGAAGAAATAGTGGATCCAGAAGAACAGCGCGACCAGCAGGATCATGGCAGTCGACGGCGACAGCCCGGCCAGCGGCTTTGCATATTCGGTGGCAAACCATTTGATGAAGCCGATCTCGTTGAGACCCGAAGCGAGCGTCAAGAGCGAGGTGAAGTAGAAAAACACCTCCCAGGCGCTCTTCTCGGCGACGATGTCGGCGAACTCGATCACGCCCGTGACCAGCATCAGCGAGATCACGATGAAGACGACGGTGGTGGCGTTGACGAAGTTGGAGCCGAGCAAGGGTACGTGGATGTCCGGGCTCGAGCCTGCGATCCACAGGAACATCGCGAGCACGATCAGCGCCAGCATGATCCATTCGTTGCGCGACATCGGGCCCATGCCCGCGAGCTCCTTCGCTGCCCATTCGGAGATCTCCGGGCTCCGCTTCACCTCCGGACGGCATACGAGATAGCTGAGCAGCGGGACGAGCAGCATCAGAAGGATGCCGAGCGGCGCGAAGCCGATGAACCACTGGCTCCAGCTGATCTCGACCCCGACCGTCCTCTTGGCGATCGCGAGCGCCGCCGCATTGGGCGCCAGCGCGGTGAAGAACAGCGAGCTCGTGACAGCGGTCGCGGCAAAGGCGGTCCACATCACATAGGTGCCGATCTTGCCGGCGGTCGGTCCCGGCTCGGAGCCGTAGATGCGCGGGATGTTGCTGATGATGGGATAGACGATGCCGCCGCTGCGCGCCGTGTTGGATGGTGTCGCCGGTGCGAGCAGGAAGTCCGACATCGCGACCGCATAGCCGAGGCCGAGCGTATTGCTGCCGAGGCGTTGTACCAGCACGAGCGCGATGCGTCGTCCGAGCGCGCTCTTGCGATAGCCGATCGAGAACACGAAGGCGCCGACGATCAGCCACACCGTGCTCTCGGCAAACCCCGCCAACATCCAGCGCAGCGATTTGGTCGGGTCGGCTTCGATATAGCCGCTGACGCCCGCGACGGTGAGCCCGATCAGGCCGACCGCGCCGACCGGCATCGATTCCAGGATGAGGCCGGTGATGACCGCCGCGAAGACTGCAAAATAGTGCCACTGATTGACATTGAGCCCCGGAGGGACCGGCCACAGATAGATCGCGAGCCACACCACGAGTGGCGCGAGCTGTTTCCAACTAAATCGTTTCGCCTCAGGCGCCTGCGAGCTGGCGGTCATCGGCCCTCCCCTCCAATTTTCACGGCATTCTGTACCGGCCGGTTGGCCCAGCGCTTTTGTCCCTGTCGCGGCGTATACGAACTGTCCGCGGTGCGATCAATGGCCTCGCCTGACGTTCTACCGTCCCTTGAACCGCGGCTTGCGGCGGGTCAGGAACGCCTCCACGCCCTCCTTGTGGTCCTCGGTGAGACTTGCGAGCGCGAACTGGTCGACGTCCATGTGGCTTGCGAGATCGTCCAGCGCATGCGCGAGGCGGTTGACGGTGAGCTTGGTCATGGCGACCGAGAGCGGCGGCTGGGCGGCGACCTTCCAGGCCAGATCCATGGCGGCATCGAACGCCTTGCCAGGATCGACCACCTGCTCCACCAGACCCCATTCATAGGCCTCGTCCGCCGAGATGCGCTGGTCGGCCAGGATCACCGCCTGCTTGGTGCGGGCCGGCCCGATCAGGTGCAGCATGCGCGGGATACTCTGCCAGCTCATGTTCATGCCGAGCCCGATCTCGGGCACGCGCAGATGTGCATCGCTGCCCATGACGCGGAAGTCCAGGGCCACGGCGAGCGCCACGCCGCCGCCGATGCAAAAGCCTTCGATGGCCGCGATCGTGATCTGCTCCATCTCCTGCCACGCCTGGGTCAGGCGCGGTCCGAGTTTCAGGTGCCTGCGCAACGTGCCGAGATCCATGTCCTTGCGCGAGCGGCCTTCCGCGTCCTTCAGGTCGAAGCCGGCGCTGAAGCAATCCGTGTTTCCCGTCAGCACCACGACGGAGGTCACAGCGTCATCCTCGAAGCTGCGCGCGGCTGCGGTGAGCTGCCGCAGCGCCTCCGGCGACAGCGCGTTGATGCCATCGCCGCGGTCGAACCGCACGATTGCGATGCGCCCCTCGGGGCCATGGCCCTTCTCGATCTTCACGAAGTTCGTCACCGGGCGCCTCCAAAGCAAGTTTGTGCCGATGCTAGCGCACAAACGGCGTCACGAATACGCGTCCGGATTGCGCTGCAACGAAGGCTCGACAGGCGGGGAAGATTACGCCTATCTTCGTAGCCATGAGCAGCGGTCACGACCACCATGATCACGATCAAGACCATTCGGAACTGTCCGAGACGGAGCTGCGCGTGCGCGCACTCGAGACGATCCTGACCGAGAAAGGCTACGTCGAGCCGGCCGCGCTCGACGCCATCATCCAGGCCTACGAGACCAAGATCGGTCCGCATAACGGCGCTCGCGTCGTCGCCAAGGCCTGGACCGATCCGGCCTTCAAGACGGCGCTGCTGGAGGACGGCAGCAAGGCGATCGGCACGCTCGGCCATGTCAGCCGCGTCGGAGATCATCTCGTCGTGGTCGAGAACACGCCGCAGCGTCACAACATGGTCGTGTGCACGCTGTGCTCCTGCTACCCATGGGAAATGCTGGGCTTGCCGCCGGTCTGGTACAAGGCCGCGCCCTATCGCTCGCGTGCTGCGAAGGATCCGCGCGGCGTGCTCGCCGATTTCGGCGTGACGGTGCCTGAGGACATCGAAATCAGGGTGTGGGATTCGACTGCCGAGACGCGTTTCCTGGTGCTGCCGATGCGCCCCGAAGGCACGGAAGGCTGGAGCGAGGAGCAGCTCACCGAGCTCGTCACCCGCGATTCCATGATCGGCACCGGATTTCCGAGGAAGCCGGGAGCGCCGTCATGAACGGCGTGCACGACATGGGCGGTATGGACGGGTTCGGCAAGGTCGAGCCCGAGCCGAACGAACCGATGTTCCACGCGGACTGGGAGTCGCGTGTCCTCGCCATGGTGCGCGCGATGGGTGCGGCCGGCGCCTTCAACATCGACACCTCCCGCTTCTATCGCGAGACGCTGCCGCCGCATGTCTACCTCTCGAGCTCCTATTACAAAAAGTGGTTCCTCGGCCTCGAGGAGATGCTGATCGCCAAGGGCTACCTCACAAGGGAGGAGGTCGCCGCCGGCCGCGCAGTGCAGCCGGCGAAAGCGCTCAAGCACGGCAAGTTCGGTCTCGACGATGTCGAGCGCGTCATGGTGCGCGGCAAGTTCGCCCGCCCTGCTCCAGTGCCGGCGAAATTCAAGATCGGCGATCGCGTGCGCGCGAAGAACATTCACCCCACCACGCATACGCGGCTGCCGCGCTATGTCCGTGGCCATGTCGGAATCGTCGAGCTGAACCACGGCTGTCACGTGTTTCCGGATTCCGCGGCGATGGAGCTCGGCGAGAACCCGCAATGGCTCTACACGGTCGTGTTCGAGGGGCGCGATCTCTGGGGCGCGGACGGTGATCCGACCTCAAAGGTCTCGATCGACGCCTTCGAGCCCTATCTGGATCCGGCGTGATGAGCAGCACACTTGCTGCCGCCGCGACGGCGGCGATTCCGAGCATTCCGCGCGATGACGATGGCCCGGTGTTCCGCGCCCCGTGGGAGGCGCATGCCTTCGCCATGGTGCTGACGCTGCATGATCGCGGCGTGTTCACGTGGCCCGAATGGGCCTCAGCGCTCGCCGACGAGATCAAGCGCGCGCAGGCCGCCGGCGATCCCGACACCGGCGAGACCTACTATCTGCACTGGCTCGCCACGTTGGAAAAGCTCGTCGCCAGCAAGGGCGTTGCATCCACGGAGACTCTGAACCGCTACCGTGACGCCTGGGACCACGCCGCCGATCGCACCCCGCACGGCAAGCCGATCGAGCTGACGCCGGAGGATTTTGGCTAGCTGCCACACCCGTCATTGCGAGCGCAGCGAAGCAATCCAGAGTCTTTCCGCGGAAAGATTCTGGATTGCTTCGTCGCAAGAGCTCCTCGCAATGACGGCTTGAGGGAGCATCCGTCCTCTCCACTCGTCGTCGTCCGGCTTGACCGGGCGACCCAGTACGCCGCGGCCTCTCCGTATCCCACAAGCGCCTTTGGAATACTGAATCATCGGCTTTCGCGGGTGATCACACCGAGCATTTGGCGTCAGCTCGCCGCCACGTACTCCTTCCATCCCTTTGCCCGCAGGCTGCACGCGGGACACTCCCCGCACCCGTATCCCCAATCGTGCTGCGCGCCGCGTTCGCCGAGATAGCAGGTGTGGGACTGCTCGCGGATGAGGTCGACGAGCCCCTGCCCGCCGAGGTCATGCGCCAGCTTCCAGGTCGCCGCCTTGTCGATCCACATCAAGGGCGTATGCAGCTCGAACTTCCTCGCCATGCCGAGCGAGAGCGCGGCCTGCATGGCGCGGATGGTCTCGTCGCGGCAATCGGGGTAGCCGGAATAATCGGTCTCGCACATCCCCCCGACGATGTGGGTGATGCCGCGCCGGTAGGCCAGCGCCGCGGCAAAGGTGAGGAACACCAGGTTGCGGCCGGGCACGAACGTGTTCGGCAGGCCGTCTGCGCCCATCGCGATCGCGACATCCCGCGTCAGGGCCGTCTCGGACACGGCCGCCAGCGTCGGGATCGACAGCGTGTGGCTCTCGCCGAGCCTGGAAGCCCACTCCGCGCGCAACGCCTTGAGGCCGTCGACGAGCCGGTCGCGGCAGGCAAGCTCGATGGCGTGGCGCTGGCCGTATTCAAACCCCAGCGTCTCCACGCGCGCAAAGCGGCTGAGCGCCCAGGCGAGGCACGTGGTGGAGTCCTGACCGCCGGAGAACAGCACCAGCGCGGTTTCGGTCGAAAATGTGTCACTCATGGCCCGCGCTTTAGCACCACGGGGGCGGCCCGCCAATCAGTGGAAACTCCTCCGTTTCCGCGCCTTACGCTGGGAACGGAGGGCCGCTTTTGGCATAAGGCTTACGAGCCAGGAGACGCCCCCGCGATGACCCCTTCCCGCGACATTTCACGCTTGATCGAGATCATGGCGGCGCTGCGCGCGCCCGGAACCGGCTGCCCCTGGGACCTCGAGCAGAATTTTGCGACGATCGCGCCCTACACGATCGAGGAAGCCTATGAGGTGGTCGACGCCATCACCCGCGGCGATCTCGATGACCTTCGCGAGGAGCTCGGCGACCTCCTGTTGCAGGTCGTGTACCACGCCCAGATGGCCGAGGAGCAGAAAGCATTCGCCTTTGGCGACGTGGTCGAAGCCATCACCCGCAAAATGATCCGGCGCCATCCCCACGTCTTCGCCGACAAGGACGGCAACCTCGCGCCCTCTCATGTCACGGAAGTCTGGGACCGCATCAAGGCCGAGGAGAAGGCCGAACGCGCCGCGCGGCGGCCGCCGGAGGAGACCTCGCGCAAATCGCTGTTGTCGAGCGTGAAGGCGGGCCAGCCCGCGCTGACGCGCGCCATGGAATTGCAGCGCAAGGCCTCCACCGTGGGCTTCGATTGGAACGATCCGCGCGCGGTGCTGGCGAAGATTCGCGAGGAAGCCGACGAGATCGAGGCCGCACTGGACCGCAACGACAAGCAGGAGCTTGCCGAGGAAACCGGCGATCTGCTGTTCGCTCTGGTCAATATCGCCCGCCACGTCGATGCAGATCCGGAAGCCGCGCTACGCGCCACCAACGCGAAATTCGAACGCCGCTTCGCCTATATCGAGCGCGCGCTGGAGGCGCAGGGACGGACGCTGGAGCAGACGTCGCTGGCTGAGATGGACGCGCTGTGGAATGCGGCGAAGGGCGAGGAGAAGAAGGCTCCAGCGGTCGAGAAAAGCAAGCAAGTCCACCGCTAGCTCAGGTGTCGTCCTGGCGAAAGCCAGGACGACGTGTGCTATGGGGCTGACAGATGCGGCACGGCGTCGAACCGCGACACCACGATATCCCGCTTGGTCTCATCTACGCGCACGGTCATATCGAAGCGGCCGTCGTGCAGCTCTTTCGCCAGCACTTCCGAATTGCGGTGCAGCCAGGAGATGCCGGCGCCATCAGCGGCGTCGATCGACAGGTCGAGCGTGGTGCGCTTGGCCGCGAGCCGCTCCTCGATCGCGGCGAGCAACGCGTCGATCCCCTCGCCTGACACCGCGGAGACCAGCATCGCCGGGTGATCCTCCGGCCTGCGCGCGGCGATGTTGAGCAGCTCGTCGCGCTGCTCCGCATCGAAGCGATCGATCTTGTTCCAGACCTCGATGATGCGGCCCGAGTCATCCGGGTTGATGCCGAGCTGGCGCAGCACCGCGTCGACGTCGCTCTGCTGCGCTTCGGCGTCCTCATGCGAGATGTCGCGAACGTGCAGGATGACGTCGGCCTCGAGCACTTCCTCGAGCGTCGCGCGGAAGGCGGCGACGAGCTGCGTCGGCAGGTTGGAGATGAAGCCGACGGTGTCCGACAGCATCGCCTTGCCGCCATGCGGCAGGTTCAGCGCGCGCAACGTCGGATCGAGGGTCGCGAACAGCATGTCGGCGGCCTGCACGTCGGCGCGCGTCAGGCGGTTGAACAGCGTCGACTTGCCGGCATTGGTGTAACCGACCAGCGCGACGACGCGGTACGGCACGCGCTGGCGGCCGGCGCGATGCAAACGCCGCGTCGCTTGAACCTTTTTCAGCTCGCCCTCGAGCTTGGAGATGCGCTCCTGGATCAGCCGCCGGTCTGCTTCGATCTGCGTCTCGCCGGGACCGCCCATGAATCCAAAACCGCCGCGCTGGCGTTCGAGGTGGGTCCAGGATCGCACCAGGCGCGAGCGCTGATAGTTCAGATGCGCGAGCTCGACCTGGAGCGAGCCCTCCTTGGTCTTGGCGCGCCGGCCGAAGATTTCGAGGATCAGCCCGGTGCGGTCGAGCACCTTGGCGTTCCACTCCTTCTCGAGATTGCGCTGCTGGATCGGCGCCAGCGCGCAATCCATCACGACGAGGTCGACCTCCAGGCTCTTGATCAGCCCGGTGATCTCCTCGACCTTGCCCTTGCCGATATAGGTCGCGGGCCGGATCTGGCTGATCGGCGCGATGATCGCATCCGCAATGACGAGATCAATCGCGCGCGCAAGGCCCGCGGCTTCGTCGAGCCGGGCGTCGGCGTCTCGCAGGACATAACTCTCCGATTGCGCGTCGGCTCCGCCCGCGCGCACCCGCAAGTAGGGGCCGATGACAAGCACCCGCCCCGTCTGCTTAGCCCCTGCCGACCGCGGACGGTCGGCATCCCGGTCGAAATTCCGGGGTTCCAATCAGATCACTCTCAAGCCGGCTGATCCTCGCCGCCTTCGAACAACTGGATCGGGGCACCCGGCATGATGGTCGAGATCGCATGCTTGTAGACGAGCTGCGAGTGACCGTCGCGCCGAAGCAGCAAACAGAAATTGTCGAACCAGGTCACGATGCCCTGGAGCTTCACTCCGTTGACCAGAAAGATCGTCAGTGGCGTCTTGGTTTTGCGAACGTGATTAAGGAAGGTGTCCTGTAGGTTTTGTGCGCGGTCTGCCGCCATTGTTTTTATCTCGCTTTGAGTTTCTTTTTATTGCGCCGGTTGCGGCCCTCTCGCGAAATTCGGGGCCTCTTCCGGTTGCCGTCCCTCATGAGATCCCCCTCGGAGGTCCGGCAGCACGATTAGAGGACAGGTGGACTTATTAGGCAAGCCGCTTCGCGCGGCAGAGCCCGTCCTATTGGACCGAAAAACTACGGAAATCGATGTTTTCCCTTGGATATTGTGAACGTGTGGCCGTGAGGTCGCGGGGCGTCAACCGACGCCGAGCGCCTTCAACTTCCGGTGTAGTGCCGAACGCTCCATGCCAACGAACTCCGCCGTTCGAGAAATATTTCCTGAAAAACGGCTGATCTGTGCAATCAAATAGTCGCGCTCGAACACTTCGCGCGCTTCGCGCAGCGGCAGGCCCATGATGTGCTCGCCATTGTTGCTGGTCGGCATCGCCGGCACCATCGAGCCGACGTCCTGGGGGAGCATGTCGGCGGTGATGATCACCTCCGGCCCGCCTGCGGCGAGAATCATGACTCTTTCAACGTTGTTGCGGAGCTGGCGCACATTGCCGGGCCAGACATGCGATTGCAGCACCGCCATGGCGTCCTGCCCGATCTGGCGCTTGGGCAGGCCGCTGCCGGCCGAAATCTGCTCCATGAAATAGTCGATCAATTCCGGAATGTCCTCGCGCCGCTCCGACAGCGCCGGGACGCGGATCGGCACCACCGAGAGGCGATGATAGAGGTCCTCGCGGAAGTGGCCGGCCGCGATCTCCTCCTCGAGGTTGCGGGCGGTGGAGGAGATGATGCGGACGTCGACCTGCACCTTGGAAGTGCCGCCGACGCGCTGGAACGACTGTTCGACCAGCACGCGCAGGATCTTGTTCTGGGTCTCGCGCGGCATGTCCGCGATCTCGTCGATGAACAGCGTGCCGCCATGGGCCTCTTCGAGCGCGCCCGGCTTGCGCGGCTGCTCGCCGTTGGTTTGCTCGACGCCAAACAGCTCGTGCTCCATGCGCTCGGGCGTGATGGCGGCTGCGTTGATCACCACGAAGGGACCGTCGGCGCGCCCCGAGGCCGTATGCAGCGTGCGCGCGGTCAATTCCTTGCCGGCGCCGGCGGGGCCGACGATCAGGATGCGGCTGTTGGCCTTGGCCGCGCGCTCGATGGTCTGGCGCAGCTGGTTCATGCTGGGCGAGCGGCCGACCAGCTGGCTTGCGCTCGGCGCGAGCTGCTTCAGCTCCTTGACCTCGCGCTTGAGCCGTGAGTTCTCCAGCGCCCGTGTCGCCACCAGTATCAGGCGGTCCGCCTTGAACGGCTTCTCGATGAAGTCGTAGGCGCCGCGCTTGATCGCGGCGACCGCGGTCTCGATGTTGCCGTGGCCCGAGATCATGACGACGGGCAGGTCGGCATTGTCCCTCTTGACCTGCTCGAGCAACTGAAGCCCGTCCAGCTTGGAGCCCTGGAGCCAGATGTCGAGGAAAACCAGGTGCGGCCTGCGGTTGGCGATCTCGGCGAGCGCCGTGTCGCTGTCGCGCGCGGTCCTTGTGACGAATCCCTCGTCTTCGAGAATGCCCGCAACGAGATCCCGAATATCGGCCTCATCATCGACAATCAGAATTTCACTAGCCATGGGTCGCGCCTGTGTTGTCAGCTGCCTGTTGAGGCTTCGATTTTCGTTGAGTCATTAGTCTTTTCGGCCGGCTCTTTGGTTTCGCTGGCCGGCTCCTTTATTTCCTGGTCGGGACTGGTTGGTGCCGCATCCGCGACCTCGATCTTCTTGGGATGGCCGGAGATCGCAAAGCGCATCCGCATCCAGGCACCGCGCTGGCCTTCCCGGAAGTCGGAGGCGTCCTTCAGCTCGATTCGGCCGCCATGGTCTTCCAGCACGCGGCCGACGATCGCAAGCCCAAGGCCAGTGCCCTTGGCGCGCGTCGTGACGTAAGGCTCAAGAAGTCGCGAGCGCGCGACCTTGGGCAGGCCGATGCCATTGTCGATGACGTCGATCAGAACGTCTTCGCCCTCGCGCGACACCACGACGTCAATGCGGCCCTTCCCGTGATCCTTGCCGAGCTCCTCGGGCGGTACCTGCTCGATCGCCTCGGTGGCGTTCTTGACGATGTTGGTGACCGCCTGCGAGATCAGCCGGCGGTCGAACTGGGCGCGCAGCGGATCCTCTTTGAACTCCGCCTCGATATCGATCTCGGGATGGGCGACCTTCATCAGGAACACCGCCTGCCGCACGGTGTCGGCGACGTCCTCGCCCTCCATCACCGGCTTCGGCATGCGCGCGAAACGCGAGAATTCGTCGACCATCCGGCGGATGTCGTCAACCTGGCGCACGATCGTGTCGGTGCACTGGTCGAAGATCTGCTTGTCCTTGTCCTCGGTGATGGTCTTGCCGAACTTGCGGCGGATGCGCTCGGCCGAGAGCTGGATCGGTGTCAGCGGGTTCTTGATCTCGTGAGCGATGCGGCGCGCCACGTCGCCCCAGGCCGAGGTCCGCTGCGCCGAGACGAGCTCGGTGATGTCGTCGAGCGTGATGATGTAGCTGTCGCGCGCCTGGCTGGTCTTCTCCGCGCTGACGCGGACCGACAGATTGCGCTCCTGCCCGTCGCGCGTGATGGTGATCTGGCCCTGCACCAGGCGCTGGGTCCCTTCCCGCGCCGTCTTCGTCATCTCGTCGAGTTCGGGCAGCACGTCGGACAAGGGATGGCCGAGCGTTTCGGATTCGGCGTGCCCGATCAGCTTCTCGGCGGATCGGTTGAGGATGCCGACGCTGCCCGAGGCATCGACGCCGATGATGCCGGCGCTTGCCGAGGACAGCACCGCCTCGATGAAGCGGCGGCGGCTGTCGATGAGATCGCTGGCGTTGACGAGCTCGTCGCGCTGGCTGCGCAATTCCTGCGTCATCTTGTTGAAGGTCGCGCCGAGCTGCGCGAGGTCGCCCTCCGATTTGTGCACGGGCACTTGGACATGCAGGTTGCCGGTCGACACTGTATGGGCCGCGTTCATCAGCCGTCGGATCGGCGCCACCAGCGAGTTGGCGAAGTTGAACCCGATCAGCACCGAGGCCATCAGGATGGTCAGCGCGATCACCGCGAACATCAGCGCGAACGCGACCTGGATGCCGAGCCGGCGCGACTCGATCTGGGCATATTCGGCGACGCTGAGCTCGGTCTGCTTGAGCTGGTCCACCACACGCGGGTCGAGCTGGCGGGCGACGTAGAGGAAGAAGGTGTCGTTGAACGACCTCAGCCTGATCACGGCGGCGACCAGATTCTGGTCGGGCAGGACCGCGATCTCGGGCTCGTTCTCGTTGACGTTCTTCAAGAATTCAGGATTTGGCGGCGCGAAGGCGAGCGGGATGCCGCCGGTTTCCGCCGACAGGATCGGATTGGCGTCCTTGCCCATGATCATCGCGCCCGGCAGGTTTCTGGCCGCCGCACCCGCCGTCAGGAGCTGAAGGAAGGACTGCCGGTCGCGGTCGAACAGCAGCGAGGCGCGCGAGACGTCGTTGGCCATGCCGATGATGTCGCCGCGGATGAGCTGCGCGTGCTCCTGCATGTAGGCGCGCGCGATGATCAGCGAGTTCTGGATGACCTCCTTGGTTGGTCCCGAGAACAGGCGGTCGAGGCCGCGCTCGATGGTGACGTTGGCCACGATGGCCACCAGCACAGCCGGCAGCACCGCAACGATCGAAAACAGGCCGACGATCTGGACGTGCAGCCGCGCCGCCGCCCTGCCCCGCCGGCGGGCCTGGACCATCTGCCAGACCTCGCGGACGATGATGCCGACCAGGAGCAGGATGGTGCCGGCATTGATCAGCAGGAAGGATCTGACGACCTCCGGCGTGGGCTCGATATTGGTCAGGCCGGTCAGGACCACGAAGGTCAGGAAGGCCGACAGCAGCGCCAGCCCGACCGCAAAAGGTGCCAGCCACCGGCTCAGCGACCAGCGCCTGGGCTCTTCGGGTTGGGCCGTGTCATAGGATGCGGCCGAGGTATCTGCGCTGATCATTCCGGCAATGGCGATGCTGAAAAGGGGTCCGCGGCGGGCGGATACTGATGTATTCGTACCACATTGTTGCCGAATTGCGACAATTCCGCGGCGTCTCAGCCACGGCGGCCGGCGCATCCACAGGGTTACGGTTCCCGACGAGCCCTAATGTTCGAGCCCGGCCGTCCCGCGGAACTGACTGGCGGGATCGCGGCTTGATGGCGATGGATAGATTTTTTCTCGCGATGATGGTCTCGGCCGTCCTGTTGCTGATCGTGGCCGCGGACCGTCTGGTTAACAGCCCCGGCATGCAACAGTCGGCCAACGTTGCCAACGTCCTGCCCGCGGCGCCGGCTCGGCTTATCAGATAGGTGCGATCCGCGATCGAGCGAACCAGGTCGCGCAGGACCACGGAACATTTCGGTCATATTCCGACTTCTGCTCTCCGCGCCGGCCACTCAGGCCAGCGCGATTCGGACAGGCTCAGCTCCGCTGTGGTAGGGGGAGCTGAGCCACCGTCCGGTTTGAGGGGACTACCCACCGCTCCGATACACCTGAATATCCAGATCCCGGATCTTCTTGCGCAGCGTGTTGCGGTTGAGGCCGAGCAGGTCGGCGGCGCGGATCTGGTTGCCGCGGGTGGCGGCCAGCGCAGCCGTGAGCAGCGGCACCTCGATCTCCTTGAGAATGCGGTGATAGAGGCCCGGCGGCGGCATGCCATTGGGAAAGCCCTGGAAGTGCGAGGACAGATAGGCCTCCACCGCGCCGCCGAGATTGTCGACACCCTGCTGGACCGCCGCGCCCGGGCTGACCGAGGGCGGCGCCAACTCGCCGTCGATGACCGAGGACGTGATCACGTCCTGCGGATAGAGCGCCGCGAGGCGCCGCGCGAGGTTTTCGAGCTCGCGCACATTGCCCGGCCAGCGGTGCTGCTTCAGCCGCTCCAGGGCCAGCGCATCGAGCTTCTTCGGCGGCAGGCCGTCCTTCTCGGCCAGCGCGAAGAAATGGCGCACGAGATCCGGCAGGTCTTCGATGCGCTCGCGCAAGGGCGGCAGCCGCAACGGCACGACGTTGAGGCGGAAGAACAGGTCTTCGCGGAACAGCCCCTGCTGGATCAGGACGCGCAGATCCTTGTTGGAGGCGGCGACGATCCGCACGTCGGTCTTGATCGGGGTGCGGCCGCCGACTGTGGTGTATTCGCCCTGCTGGAGCACGCGCAGGAGCCGCGTCTGCGCTTCCATCGGCATGTCGCCGATCTCGTCGAGGAACAGCGTGCCGCCCTCGGCCTGCTCGAAGCGGCCGGAGGCGCGGGTGTTGGCGCCGGTGAAGGCACCGCGCTCATGGCCGAACAGCTCCGATTCGATGAGGTCGCGCGGGATTGCCGCCATGTTGACCGCGACGAACGGGCCGTTGCGGCGCTTGCCATAGTCGTGCAGCGCGCGCGCCACGAGCTCCTTGCCGGTGCCGGACTCGCCCGTGATCATCACGGTGAGGTCGGTCTGCATCAGCCGCGCCAGCACGCGGTAGATTTCCTGCATCGCCGGCGAGCGGCCGACGAGCGGGATCGCCTCCATCTCGGCGTCCTCGTCCGGGCTCGGCGTGCGCTCCTTCGGCTCGGCGAGCGCGCGGCCGACGATGGCGATCAGCTCCTTCAGATCGAAGGGCTTCGGCAGGTATTCGTAAGCGCCACGCTCGGAGGCGCGGATCGCCGTCATGAAGGTGTTTTGCGCGCTCATGACGATGACCGGCAGGTTAGGCCGCATCTTCTTGATCCGCGGCAGCAGGTCGAAGGCGTTCTCATCCGGCATCACGACGTCGGTGATGACGAGATCGCCCTCCCCCTGGCTGACCCAGCGCCACAGCGTGGCGGCATTGCCGGTCAGCCTGACTTCATAGCCGGCGCGGGATAGTGCCTGATTGAGAACCGTGCGGATGGCGGTGTCGTCATCAGCAACGAGAATGCTACCTGCGGGCATCGTTAATCCTCATTTTGCCCCCTGTGATGCAGGCGACGACTTCCCGGCAGAGTCGGCGTGACTGCTGTGATCGGCGTGTTTGACCGATGTCGAGTACATCGGCATCAGCACGCGGAAGGTGGTCTTGCGCGGCTGAGACTCGCATTCGATGATGCCCCCGTGATCGCCGATGATTTTCGCGACCAGCGCCAGGCCAAGACCGCTACCGGTCTGCTTGGTGGTCACGAAGGGATCGAACAGGTTGGGCAGAAGATCGTCGGGCACGCCTGGTCCATTGTCCTTGACGCAGAATTCCAGCGGCAGGGATACCCGGGTTTTTTGACCGGGGACTGACAGGCGAACGCCGGGGCGGAACGCGGTGGTGAGCTGGATCTCGGCGTCGGGGACGTCGATCAGGGCTTCCGCGGCGTTCTTCACCAGATTGAGGAACACCTGGATGAGCTGGTCCTGGTTGGCCAGCACCGGCGGCAGCGAGGGATCGTAGTCCTCGATGAAGCGGATGTTGCGGGCAAAGCCGGACTGCGCCAGCCGCTTCACGTGATCGAGCACCGAATGGATGTTGACCGGGCCGCGCATCACCGGGCGTTCGTCGCCGAACACCTCCATTCGGTCGACCAGCGTCACGATGCGGTCGGCCTCGTCGCAGATCAGCCGCGTCAGCATCCGGTCCTCGGAGGAGGCCTGCTGCTCAAGAAGCTGTGCCGCGCCGCGAATGCCGGAGAGCGGATTCTTGATCTCATGCGCGAGCATTGCGGCCAGCGCGATCACCGAGCGCGCGGCGCTGCGATGGGTGAGTTGGCGGTCCATCTTGTCGGCGATGGTGCGCTCCTGGAGCATCACCACGATATGACCGGGCCGCTCCGTCAGCGGGGCGACATGGAGATCGACCTGGCGGTCGCCGCCCATGCGCGGCGTGCCGAGATCGACCTTGTATTCGTTGACCGGCGAGTTGGAGGAGCGGACCTGATCGATCAGCGCCAGCAAGGGGCTTCCGAACGGCACCAGCTCCTTCAGCGACTGCCGCTTCAGGAACTGCGTCGAGATCTCGAAGAACGCCTCGGTCGCGATGTTGGCGGCGACGATCTTGCCGTCGGGCCCGATCGTGAGCACGGGATTGGGCAATGCATCCAGGATGGCATCGCTGTCGGACGAAAGCGGTCGGCGATGGTCAGCGCCTGAGCTCATACGGCAGCGCTCCATGCGAAATCGTCGAAGGCATCCTGCAGCGACCGGTGAACGAGGCGCGGATCCTCCGAGGTGAGGATCGTCTGGCGCCAAGTCTTCAGCTTTTCGGCCGGCGCACGGCTCGCCTGCGCGGCGACATCGAGCGCCCAGCCGAGATGCTTTCGCGCATGCTTCAGGCCAATGCGCAGGCCGTAGAGCGCGCAGACGCCCTCATAGAGCGCGCGAACATAGCCGAGCTGCTGATCGAGCGACGGCGTGGCCTCTGCCGCCCTGCCGCTCAGGCGTCGGCCGATCTGACCGGGCAGCCAGGGCTGGCCCTGCGCGCCGCGGCCGATCATCACGGCATCGGCGCCGGAGGCGTCGAGCGCGGCGAGTGCCTTGTCATAAGAGGTGATGTCACCATTGACGACCAGCGGAATGGAGATCGCCTCGCGCACCGCGCGGATTGCATCCCAATCGGCCTCGCCCTTGTAGAACTGGCAGCGGGTGCGGCCATGCACAGTGACGAGCTTGACGCCGGCGTCTTCCGCCCGTCGCGCCAGCTCCGGCGCGTTGCGGGTGCGGTCGTCCCAGCCGAGCCGCATCTTCAGCGTCACCGGGACCTGCACCGCTGCGATCGTCGCCTCGATCAGGGTGACGGCATGGTCGAGGTCGCGCATCAAGGCCGAGCCGGACTGGCCGCCGGTGACGTGGCGGGCCGGACAGCCCATGTTGATGTCGATGATGTCGGCGCCGCCGGCTTCCGCGATCCGGGCGCCCTCCGCCATCCAGCGTGCCTCGCAGCCAGCAAGCTGGACCACATGCGGACCGATCCCGGTAGCTTCGCAGCGCAACCGCGACATCCGGTGGCCATTGGCGAGTTCGTCGCTGGCGGTCATCTCGGACACGACAAGGCCGGCCCCGAGCTCCGCGGCCAGCCGCCGGAACGGCGAGTCGGTCACCCCTGACATCGGCGCCAGGAAAACCGGGGTGGCGACGTCAATATCGCCTATCTTCAACGGCTTAGCGCCGAATGCTTCCGAGCCGGTCACGAAGGTCTCGTTCACAGGACAGGGCCTCATCGCACCTGTCATGACCTATCTTGCGCACAATTCTTGTGCAGTCAAGCGTCATGCCTACAGTTTAGACAGTTCTTCCGATCTTTCAAGTGCAGTGCAGCAAAATGCTGTTTCCCACAACGCAGGGAAACCTCTTTTTTTGCGGCCCTGCCGTGCTAGAGGCATGCCCGTAATCACCCCACTCTCCGACTCTCCACCAGCAATTGAGTAATCGAGCCCTATGGCGAAATCAGAGCGCACTGGAGTCGTTCTCGTCGCAGCCGGTCGCGGACTGCGCGCCGGCGCCGGCGGGCCGAAGCAATACCGCACGATCGGCGGCCAGCCCGTGATCTATCGCGCCATGGAACCCTTCAGCCGCCATGCAGACGTGTTCGCGGTGCAGCCCGTGGTCAATCCCGACGACAGCGCGATGTTCACCGCCGCGGTCGAAGGGCTACGCCACGAGCCGCCGACCAATGGCGGCGCGACCCGGCAGGCCTCGGTGCTTGCGGGTCTCGAGGCGCTTGCCAAGCACAAGCCGGACATAGTGCTGATCCATGACGCGGCACGGCCGTTCGTCTCGCAGGCGCTGATCTCCCGCGCGATCGAAGCGGCGAGCCGCACCGGTGCGGCGATCCCCGCCATCCCCGTCACCGACACCATCAAGCTCACCGGCGAGGCCGGACACGTCGAGGGCACGCCGGACCGGGCGCGCCTGAGAATCGCGCAGACGCCGCAATCCTTTCGCTTCGACGTCATCCTCGAGGCGCATCGTCGCGCCGCAAAGGAAGGACGCAGCGATTTCACCGATGATGCGGCGATTGCCGAATGGGCGGGATTGACGGTTGCAACCTTTGAAGGCGATGTTGCCAATATGAAGCTCACCACTCCCGAAGACTTCGTGCGCGAGGAAGCGCGCCTGGCCGCCCAACTCGGCGACATCAGGACAGGCACGGGTTACGACGTGCACGCCTTCGGCGAAGGCGACCATGTCATGATCTGTGGCGTTCGCGTGCCGCATACCAAGGGCTTCCTGGCCCATTCCGACGGCGATGTCGGCCTGCATGCGCTGGTCGACGCCATCCTCGGCGCGCTGGCCGACGGCGACATCGGCTCGCACTTCCCGCCGAGCGATCCGAAGTGGAAGGGGGCTTCCTCTGACCAGTTCCTGAAATACGCCATCGAGCGCGTCACGGCCCGCGGTGGCCGCGTCGCCAATCTCGAGGTGACGATGGTCTGCGAACGGCCGAAGATCGGCCCGCTGCGCGATACCATGCGCGCGCGCATCGCCGAGATCTCCGGGGTCGACATCTCCCGCGTCGCCGTGAAGGCGACAACCAGCGAGCGGCTCGGCTTCACCGGCCGCGAGGAAGGCATCGCGGCCACTGCGAGCGCTACCATCCGCCTGCCCTGGAGCCTGTGAACCATGGGCGGCAGCGACGCACGCGCCCTCTCCCGCTCGCTGCTCGATCTGTGCCGGATGCGCAAGCTGACGATTGCGACTGCTGAGTCGTGCACCGGCGGCCTCGTCGCCGGCGCGTTGACCGACATCCCCGGCTCCTCCGATGTGATCGACCGCGGCTTCGTCACCTATTCCAACGATGCCAAGCGCGCGATGCTCGGCGTCGAGACGAGCACGCTTGCCAATTTCGGCGCGGTGAGCAAGGAGACGGCGACCGCGATGGCGGTCGGCGCCTTGGAGCGCGCCGGTGTCGACCTCGCGGTCTCCATCACCGGCATTGCCGGGCCCGGCGGCGCCACGCCCGGCAAACCGGTTGGGCTCGTGCATTTCGCCGCCGCTGCGCGCGACGGCCGCATCATCCACCGCGAGCACCGTTTCGGCGCCATCGGCCGCACCGCGGTGCGGCAGCGTTCGGTGGTCGAGGCGCTGCGCATGCTGATGGATCTCGCCCGCGGCCCGCAGGCCCAGGTCAAGCCGCGCCGCGACACGGCAAGCCGCCTGCGCCCGCGCGTCGCCCGTTCGCCGCGACGGCACGCGGTGAAGCGCCGGCGTACGCCGCGCGGGTGAGCCGTCTGACCTGGTGAGACCTGGCAGGCCCTCGCGATGAAGTTATGTGGCTTACAACGCTGCAGGCCGCCGCATTCTGCTGAGGCTGGGATCCGATATCGTCAGACGGCTGCCACCGGATCACATGGTCCAGCGGAAACAGCGGCCATCAATCTCGGATCGTCACCGGCTCGGACTCAGCGACCGGTGGCCTGATCATTCGCCCGTCTGCTTGATGCGATGCAGGACCGGAAGGTTTTGCTCGATCGCCTTCGCAAGCACCGTGCCCGTGGTGCGGCCGAGTTCTTTTGCGATCATCGTGACCGGTTTGGTGCCTGCGAGTGTTTTGAGCTTGCTCAGATCTTCCGCACTCCACGATTGCTTCCAGCGTCCCATGTCCCCTGGTCCTACCCACACATATTACCCCGAGCGCCGACTCGAACTTTAGTTGAAAATCCCATGAAATGCAGCTTTACAGGTGTGCCGCTCGCGGCAAGGGGCGTTCCGTCAGCAGGTCACTCTTTGGCACAAACTGCACTTGTCACGGCCGTGGAGCCCAGTCTGGAAAACTCGGGTGCAACACGCCGGAGATCGATGCGCCTCATCCGTCGTTTGGAAAAACCGCGCGAAATTTGCCGAAAACGATCATGATCGCGGTTCGGCCGCGCGACCAAACGTCATCGTCCTCTTCAAAGCTTGCGCGCGACTATATTGGCGCAATAATGCAGATCTACGTTGCGATCAGGAATCAACCCGATCCAGTTCTGGAGGGCGGCGACGTGTTCGCTCGTAACGCTGCTTTGGCTCTCGCCATTGCTACCTTGGCCGCCTGCAACGTTGCGGCCGCACAAACGGCCAACCAGCCGCCGGATACCATGGCGGCGCGCGTGGAAGCGTGCACGCCCTGCCATGGCAACAAGGGCGAAGGCACCAGCGACGTCTATTTCCCGCGCCTTGCCGGCAAGCCGGCCGGCTATCTCTACAATCAGCTGCTTGCCTTCAAGAACGGCCGGCGAAAATACCCGCCGATGAACTATTTGCTGGAATTCCTCACCGATCCCTACCTGCAGCAGATGGCGGACTACTTCGCCGATCAGCATCCGGCGCTGCCGCCACTGGTAGCAAGCGATGCAAGCCAGGAGGTCCTCCAGCGCGGTCAGTCACTGGTCACGCGCGGCGATCCCCAACGCCAGATACCGGCCTGCGGTAGCTGCCACGGCCCGGCCCTGACCGGCATGGAACCGGGAATCCCCGGCCTGCTCGGACTGCGCCCAAACTACATCAGCGCCCAGCTCGGAGCGTGGCGCTATGGCACCCGCACGGCAAAGGCGCCGGACTGCATGCAGCAGGTTGCTGCTCGACTCACGGAGGAGGATGTCACAGCGGTCGCGGCATGGCTGGCGAACCACCCGGCGCCGGTGATGAACGCTCCAGCACCGAAGGGCACCTACGTGCTGCCCTTCGCCTGCGGCAGCGAACCGGAGTGAGGAGACGAGGATGCCATCGCGCTCACCAATCCTGGTACTGTTGCTGTGGTCGCTGTTTGCCGGCTCGGCCGCCGAGGCGCAGCAGAAGTCCGGCCCGACCAGCGACAACATCGTCGCGCGCGGCGAGTATCTGGCGCGCGCCGGCGACTGCATCGCCTGCCACACCGCGCCTGAGGGCCGCACTTTCGCCGGCGGACGCGCCATGCCGACGCCTTTCGGCACGCTGTACTCGTCCAACATCACGCCGGATCGGGAGACCGGAATCGGCAAATGGACCGCCGAGGACTTCTACAAGGCGATGCACACCGGCCGCTTCCCGGATGGTGGGTTGATGTATCCGGCGATGCCGTTTGCTTCGTACACAAAGGTCACGCGGGCCGACAGCGAGGCGATCTTCGCGTATTTGAAGTCGATCCCGCCCGTGAATCAGAGAAACCGGGAGCACGACCTCCGCTTCCCCTATTCCAACCGCCAGCTCATCCTTGGCTGGCGCACGCTGTACTTCAACGAGGGCGAGTTCAAGCCGGACCCCACCAAGTCGGCCGAGTGGAATCGCGGCGCTTATCTGGTGGAAGGCCTCGGCCATTGCGGCATGTGCCATTCGCCGATCAACGCGCTCGGTGGCACCGCGCAATCCGATGCCTTCAAGGGCGGGCTGATCCCGATGCAGAACTGGTACGCGCCTTCCCTGACCTCCAACCGCGAGGCGGGTCTCGGCGACTGGAGCATCCAGGACATCTCTGATCTGCTCCAGACCGGCGTCTCGCAGCGCGGCGTGGTCTACGGCCCGATGGCCGAGGTCGTACACAACAGCCTGCAATATCTCAGTGACGAGGATACGAGGGCGATGGCGGTCTACCTGAAGGGGATCTCCGAGCCTTCGCCTCCGCCGCCGGCGAGCTCGGTGCTGCCGACGACCGAAAGCAGCCTGCTGATCAGCCTCGGCAAGACGGTCTACGACAAGAACTGCGCGAGCTGTCATGGTGCCCAGGGCGAAGGCAAGCCACCGCACTGGCCGCCGCTCGCCAACAACCAGTCGATCGAGATGCAGTCGGCGGTCAATCCGATCCGCATGGTGCTCAACGGCGGCTATCCGCCAGGCACCAAGGGCAATCCGATGCCCTACGGCATGCCGCCTTTCGCAGGGCTCCTCTCGGACAACGAGGTCGCCGCCGTCGTCTCCTATATCCGCACCGCCTGGGGCAATCGCGGCACGCCGGTTTCGGCGCGCGAAGCCAACGAGCTGCGCTCCGCACCGCTGAACTGAGGCCGCCATGATCAATTCCGATCCGCCGACCAGCCCAGCCGCAGCCGACCAGGCCGTCGAGGAGGTCGTCGCGCAAGGCCCGTCCGGCGCCATCGCGCTCGCGGGGATCGCCACGGCCTGCGTCGTCGCGATCTGGCTGGCGTTCTATCTCTTCGTCTTCCTGCCACGCGGGGCGCTGCAATGAGCGTGCAGGAGGACGGCCATCACGGCGCCGAGATCGCGGCGCGCACCGAGCGGCGCTGGGCCACGGTATCCGTGATCATCATCGTGGGGATGGCGCTGCTGGCGGCGTTTGCCGGAATTCATCGTGCGACCATGCCGCAGCCGCGCGTCGAGACGACCGATCCTTCACGGATACATCTGTCCGGCGAGTTCATCGAGAGCAATCTCGGCAGCGTGCTCGAGACCAATGGCGCGGTGACTGTACGCGCGATCGGCCAGCAATATTCCTTCACGCCGGCCTGCATCGTGGTTCCGTCCGAGACGCCGATCACGCTGCGCGCCACCAGCGCCGACGTGGTGCACGGCATCCTGATCCAGGGCACCAACATCAACACCATGCTGGTGCCGGGCTACGTCTCCGAGCAGCTCATGCGTTTCGAGAAGACCGGCGACTATCTGATGCCCTGCCAGGAGTTTTGCAGCTTCGGCCACGAGGGCATGTGGGGCAAGGTCCGCGTGATCGACAAAACGAAGTTCGCGGAGCTTGCGAAGAGCGGTGGGAGGGTGAGCTGTGTTGGCCAATAGAAAGCTCATCCTCGCCCATTTCTGGCTGGCTTTTGCCGTGTTCGGCGTCGCTCTCACGCTCGGCGCCTGGCAGATGTTCATCCGCAGTCCGATCGGCACCTGGCTCTCCAATCCCGAGCTCTATTACCGCTCGCTGACTGCGCATGGCACGGTCATGGGCTACGTCTTCCCGACCCTGGTTGCGATGGGATTCGGCTATGCGATCAGCGAGTCCGCGCTGGAGCAGCGCCTGGTCGGCGTGCGCTGGGCGTGGGCCGGCTTCTGGCTGATCGTTGCAGGCAGCGTCATGGCGGTGATCCCGATCGCGCTGGGGCGCGCCTCGGTGCTCTACACCTTCTATCCGCCGTTGATCGGCAACGTCTTCTATTACATCGGCGTCGTGCTCGTCGTGGTCGGCTCCTGGATCTGGGTCGCGCTGATGTCGATCAATCTGCGCGTCTGGAGAAGGGCGCACCCCGGAGCAGCGGTGCCGCTGGCGATGTTCGCCAATGTTGCGGGCTCCTATTTGTGGGCCTGGACCGCGCTCGGTGCGGCGCTCGAGCTGTTGTTGCAGATTATCCCGGTCGCGGCGGGGCTGAAGGCCACGATCGATGCCGGACTTGCCCGGGTGTTCTTCTCCTGGACGCTGCACGCCATCGTCTATTTCTGGCTGATGCCGACCTACATCGCTTATTACACCATCGTGCCGCGCGCGATCGGCGGCCGGGTCTACTCCGACACCATGGCGCGGATCTCCTTCATCCTGTTCCTGGTGGTGGCAATGCCGATCGGCATGCACCACACCTTCGCCGATCCGCAGGTCGGCGCCGGCTTCAAGTTCATCCATTCGGCCTTCACGGCGCTGGTCGCGCTGCCGACGCTTCTGACCGTGTTCACGATCTGCGCCTCCATCGAGATCGCGGCGCGCCTGCGCGGCGGCCGCGGCATGTTTGGCTGGCTCCGGGCGCTGCCCTGGGACAATCCGATGATGCTGGCGCTCGCCTTCTCGTTCGTCATGCTCGGCTTCGGCGGCGCCGGCGGCCTCATCAACATGAGCTATCAGCTCGATGCATCGATCCACAATACGCAGTGGATCACCGGCCATTTCCATCTGATCTTCGGCGGCGCCATCGTGATCATGTATTTCGCGATCGCCTATGATCTGTGGCCGCATCTCACCGGCCGCGAGCTCGTCGATCTCCGCCTGATGCGCACTCAGCTCTGGCTGTGGTTCGTCGGCATGATCGTCACCACCTTCCCGTGGCACTGGGTCGGCATTCTGGGCATGCCTCGCCGCATGGCCTATTTCGATTTCGGCGATCCCGCGATCGCGCCGCAGGCGCTCTCGGTCACCTTCTCCGCGATCGGCGGCTTCATCCTGCTGACCTCCGGCATCCTGTTCCTGGTCATCCTGGCGCGCGGCATGCGATCGCCCGCGGCCGAGACCGGCGCCTATCGCTTCAGCCTCGCGGTGCATCAGCCGGCGACCGTTCCGCTTGCGCTCAACACGCATGCGCTGTGGGTGGCGTTGATGATCGCGCTCACCATCACCAACTACGGCTACCCGATCCTCACCCTGGCAATGACCGAGGGCACGTCGGTGCCGGCCGTCTATGTGGGAGCGCAGTGATGAGTGCGCGCGACCTTTTCACGCTCAGCAACTGGCACTTCAAGTCGAGCGTCGGTATCACCGCTGCAATCTTCATCGTGACGGTGATTGTCGGCTTCATCGTATTGCCCTTCGCGCAGCCCTGGGTTCAATTCGCCAATGTCTGGGATGCGATCTGCAGCGCTGCCGGGGTGCCGCAACGCTCAGCAGGCGTCGCTGCGCAGGCGCAGGACAAGCGCCTGTCGGAGGTTGTGCTGACCTCGCGCACGCTGTCGCGTCCGAACCAGGAGGCGATCGGCCGCGGCGCCACGCTGGCGCAGCGCTGCGCGATCTGCCACGGCCCGACCGGCATCAGCCGGGCGGATTCGCCCAACCTCGCCGGCCAGTACGCCGCCGTGATCTACAAGGAGCTGCACGATTTCCGCTCCGGCGCGCGCACCAACGCCGTGATGTCGCCCTTCGCGGTCAACCTGACGGACCGGGAAATCGCCGATCTCGCAGTCTATTACGCCTATCTGCCGCGGCTGCCGGCGTACCATCCGACGCCGCAGCTTCCCAAGCCCAACATCGTCATCTACGGCGCGCCGATGCGCGGCATTGCACCTTGCGGCTCCTGCCACGGCAGTCTCGACAACAAGACCGGCAGTCCCTGGCTGGAGGGCCAATCCGAGGCCTACTTGAAGGCGCAGCTCCAGGCGTTTGCCACAAGCGAACGGCGCAACGACATCAGCCAGCAGATGCGCAACATCGCGCGCGCGATGACGCCGCAGGAGATCGAGGAGGCCGCGGCCTATTATGCCTCGCAGCCGCCGGATATCGTGAAAGCCGTTGATTGATCAGGACGATGCGAGCTTCGGCCGCCCGTAGATCGCATCGGCCCGCTTTTCGAATGCCGCGGAAAAGCGCGCGAATGCGGCGTCGAACATCGAGCCCATCAGCATCGCCAGCATGCGGCTCCTGAACTCGTAGGACAGGAAAAAGCCGACGTCGCAGACCCCCTCGCCCTTCGGCTCGAACGTCCAGCGATTTTCCAGATTGCTGAACGGCCCCTGCAGATATTCGACGAGAATTTTCAAATTGGCACGATCGAGCGTCACGCGGCTGGTGAAGGATTCCTTGACCAGCTTGAACGACACCGTCATGTCGGCGACCAGCACCTCGGTCCCGTCGGGCTTGGCCAATCGCTGACGCACCTTCAGCGCGCTGCACAGCGGCACGAATTCCGGGTAGCGCTCGACATCGGCGACCAGATCAAACATCTCGGACGCACTGTGGTTGACGCGGTGCTTGCTCGAAACTCGATGCATTGGACGTCAGCGAGCCGTTGCGGCCCGCGCTGCCTTCAGTCTTGCAAAATCCTCGCCGGCATGATGCGACGAACGGGTGAGCGGGCTCGCCGACACCATCAGGAAGCCTTTGGTGTAGGCGATCTTTTCGTATGACGAAAACTCGTCCGGCGGCACGTAGCGCATCACCGCATGATGCTTGCGCGTCGGCTGGAGATATTGCCCGATGGTCAGGAAGTCGACGTCGGCCGAGCGCAGGTCGTCCATCACCTGCTGCACCTCGTGGCGTTCCTCGCCGAGGCCCACCATGATCCCGGACTTGGTGAAAATGCTCGGATCGATCTCCTTGACCCGCTGCAACAGCCGGATCGAATGGAAGTAGCGCGCGCCGGGCCGCACTGTGAGATAGCGCGACGGCACGGTCTCGAGATTGTGGTTGAAGACGTCCGGCTTGGCCGCCACGACAACCTCGAGCGCGCTGTCCTTGCGCAGGAAGTCGGGCGTCAGGATCTCGATCGTGGTCGAGGGACAGGCCGTGCGGATCGCGCGGATGGTCTGGGCAAAGTGCTCGGCGCCGCCGTCAGCAAGGTCGTCGCGGTCGACGGAGGTGATGACGACGTGGGCGAGCCCCAGCTTGGCCACGGCCTCGGCGACGTTCTGCGGCTCTGCAGCGTCCAGGGCGTTGGGCAGGCCGGTCTTGACGTTGCAGAAGGCGCAGGCGCGGGTGCAGGTGTCACCCATGATCATGAAAGTCGCGTGCTTTTTGTCCCAGCACTCGCCGATATTCGGGCAGCCCGCCTCCTCGCACACCGTGTGCAGGCCGTTCGCCCGCACGATGTTGCGGGTGTCGGCATAGCCGCGGGTGTTGGGCGCCCGCACGCGGATCCAGTCCGGCTTCGGCGGCGACGCTGAATCGGGCCGATTCACCTTTTCCGGGTGGCGCGGGCGCAACGGGTTCGTGATGGTATCGACAATAACGACCATGGGGTGTCCGGTCTGTTCAGGTCCTACCTAGTCGGTATCGCATGGCATCGCAACCCGGCTCGCACCTCTTCAGGGAACATGGCAGATATGGGGAATATCCTGCTCTGTTCTCAGACGATTCTCACTTCGAATGGCTCCAAGAAAACTACGAAGTTCGAACGCCTCCACGCCGCGCCTCGGCAAGCCGCTGAAGCGTGCCTTTTTCGGGCGCAGCGTCCACGAGGTCGCCCCCGACCTGATCGGCGCGACCATGCTGGTTGGCGGCGTCGGCGGGACCATCGTCGAAGTCGAGGCCTATCATCATACCGACCCGGCGGCGCACTCCTATCGCGGGCCGACGCCGCGGAACCGGGTCATGTTCGGCCCGCCCGGCTTTGCCTATGTCTATCGCTCTTACGGCATCCACTGGTGCGTGAACTTCGTCTGCGAGGAGGAAGGCTCGGCCAGTGCGGTCCTGATCCGCGCGTTGGCGCCGACGCATGGCATCGGCGCGATGCGCCGGCGACGTCATCTTGTCGACGTGCACGCGCTTTGCTCGGGGCCAGGCAAGCTGACGGAGGCGCTCGGCATCACGATCGACCACAACGCTTTGCCGCTCGACCGGCCGCCGATCGCGCTGCATTCGCGGACAGCAGATGTCGAGGTCGCGACCGGCATCCGCATCGGCATTACCAAGGCGGTCGAGCTGCCCTGGCGCTACGGCGTCAAGGGATCGAAGTTTCTGAGCAAGCCGTTTCCCAAGTGAGCGTCATTCCGGGTTCGATGCTGCGCATCGCCCCGGAATGACCGGAGCCTCACGAGACCTGCTTCAAGCGCTCCTGCGCCTCGAGCAGCTTCGCCTTGCGCGCCAGCGCCGCCTCGCGCTTTTCGCGCTCCTCCTCGACGACCTCTTCCGCCGCGTTGGCAACGAATTTCTCGTTCGCCAGCTTGGACTCGGCGCGCTTGATGTCGGCGTCAGCCTTGGCGATCTCCTTGTCGAGACGCACGCGCTCGGCAGCGAGATCGATCACGCCCTTCAGCGGCAGGGCGGCGACCTCGCCACGCACCAGGATCTGGACCGCACCATCGGGCGCGCGATCGGCGAAGGAGATGTCCGAGAGCCGCGCCATACGCTTGATGACGTCGGTCCAGCGCGGCGCGCGCTCCTTCGTCCCCGCGGAGGCGCCAGCAAGTATCAGTGCCGTCAGCGTGGCCGGCGGGATGTTCATCTCGGCGCGCACCGAGCGGATCTGCGTGACGAGATCGATCACCCAGCCGATCTCGGCTTCGGCCGCAGGATCGGTGAAGTCGGCATGATCGAACATGGGCATGATGAGTGCCGGCGAGATCAGCGGATCGGTCGGCCCGGCCGCCGCGGCGAGCATCGCAAGCTGCTCCGGCGTCGGTTCGGCCGGTTTCAGCGGCCATGGCGCCAGCGCGAGCAGGCTCTCACGGCTGGCCGTCACCTCCCACAGCTCCTCGGTGATGAAGGGCATGAAGGGATGCAGCAGCTTCAGGATCTCGTCGCGCGCCCAGGCGACCATGGCGCGGGTCTCGGCCTTTGCCGGTCCATCGGGACCGAGCAACACGGGCTTTGCGAGTTCGACATACCAGTCGCAATAGACGTTCCAGACGAAACGGTAGATCGCGCCTGCCGCGTCGTTGAAGCGATAGGCCTCGATGGCTTCGGTCACTTCGCGCGTGGTGTGCGCGGTCTCATGCGCGATCCAGCGGCTCAACGTCTCCTTCGCCTTCGCCGGCTCAAAACCCTCGGGGACAATGCACTGGTTCATCTCGGCGAAGCGGCAGGCGTTCCAGAGCTTGGTCGCGAAGTTGCGGTAGCCCTCGACGCGGCTGGTCGCGAGCTTGATGTCGCGCCCCTGCGCGGCCATCGCGGCCAGCGTGAAGCGCAGCGCGTCCGCGCCGTATTCGTCGATCAGATGCAGGGGGTCGATGACGTTGCCCTTCGACTTCGACATCTTGGCGCCCTTCTCGTCGCGGACGAGGGCGTGGATGTAGACCGTCGAGAACGGCACCTCCTTCATGAAGTGCAAGCCCATCATCATCATCCGGGCGACCCAGAAGAAGATGATGTCGAAGCCGGTCACCAGCGCGTTGGTCGGGTAGTAGCGCTTCACCTCGGGGGCATCTTCGGGCCAGCCGAGCGTCGAGAACGGCCACAGCGCAGAGGAGAACCAGGTGTCGAGCACGTCCTCGTCGCGCGTGATGAAGCCCTCACGCTTGTTGCGGTCGAGCGCCATCTCGCGGCCCTGCTCCGGCGTGATCACCTCCTGCTCGACGTAATAGCCGAGCGCGTGGCTGACGGCCTCCTCCTCGGTCTCGGCGACGAAGACCTTGCCGTCTGGTCCGTACCAGGCCGGAATCTGGTGACCCCACCAGAGCTGGCGCGAGATACACCAGGGCTGGATGTTCTCCATCCACTCGAAATAGGTCTTTTCCCAGTTCTTCGGCACGAACGCCGTTTCGCCCGAACGCACCGCCGCGATCGCGGGCCTCGCGAGCGTCTTCGCATCGACGTACCACTGATCGGTCAGATAGGGCTCGATCACGGTGCCGGAGCGATCACCATGCGGCACCGTGTGGGTGTGCGGCTCGATGCGCTCGATGAAGCCGAACGTCTCCAGCCGCTCGACGATGCGCTTGCGCGCGGCGAACCGTTCGACCTTGTTGAACTCCTCGGCGAATTGCGAGGCGCCTTCCGGCAGGTCGCGCAGATAGTCCTCGTTGTCGAGGAGATCGAGGCAGCCTTCCTTGTCGAGCACGCTGATCTGGCGCAGCCCGTGGCGCTTGCCGACCTCGAAGTCGTTGAAGTCGTGCGCCGGCGTCACCTTGACCGCGCCGGAACCCTTCTCCGGATCGGAATATTCGTCGGCGACGATCTGAACCTTGCGGCCGACCAGCGGCAGGATGACGTGCTTGCCGACCAGCTTCTGATAGCGCTCGTCCTCCGGATGCACAGCGACGCCGGTGTCGCCGAGCATGGTCTCGGGACGCGTGGTGGCGACGACGATGAAGCTCGAGGGATCATCCGGACTGAAGGTCTTGCCCTCGATCGGATAGCGCAGATACCAGAGGTTGCCCTTGACCTCGACCTGCTGCACTTCGAGATCGGAGATCGCGGTGAGCAGCTTGGTGTCCCAGTTCACCAGCCGCTTGTCCTTGTAGATCAGGCCATCGCGGTGCAGCTCGACGAACACCTTGATGACGGCCTGCGACAGGCCCTCGTCCATGGTGAAGCGCTCGCGCGACCAGTCGCAGGAGGCGCCGAGTCGCTTGAGCTGGTTGATGATGGTGTCGCCGCTCTCGGCCTTCCACTCCCAGACCCGCTCTAGGAATTTCTCGCGTCCCATCTCGCGGCGACCGGGCTCCTGGCGCTCCATCAACTGCCGCTCGACAACCATCTGGGTTGCGATTCCGGCATGGTCGGTGCCGGGCTGCCAGAGCACGTCGCGGCCGCGCATCCGCTCGAAGCGGCACAGGATGTCCTGCAGCGTGTTGTTGAGGGCGTGGCCCATGTGCAGCGATCCCGTCACGTTCGGCGGCGGGATCACAATGGTAAAGGGCGCGGCATCGCGGCGGTCGGGACGGCCGGCCTTGAACGCAAGGCTGTCCTCCCACACGACGGACATGCGGGCTTCGATATCGGCGGGCTGGTAGTTTTTCTCGATCATGGGGCTGCTAGAAAGCCGCGCGCGGGGTTCAAGTCAACGGAAAGCTCAGCGGCAAAAGGGCTTTCCGGCCCGCCGGACAGACCAGATAGGACACGGAAGCAGGGCTTTATCGGGGCCAGGCGGCCCGGCTCACCGGCCGCCGCGTGAGACCCTCTCGATTTCGGCCTTCACGATGCGTTCGACAAGGCCCGGCAGGTTGTCGTCGAGCCAGGACTTCAGCATCGGCCGCAGCATTTCCTTGACCAGATCCTCCAGCGTTCGTGCGTTGCTGGAGAGAACCGTGTGAGCCAAGGAATTGAAGGCGGATTCGACCGCGGAGACCGTCGATTGTGCCAGGATCGGCTGCTGTGGCGGCAACGGCGGCGCGTCGAAATCCACCGGCGCATATGACGGCGGTGGCGTCGAGGGCCGCGATGGGGCCGCTTCGGCGAACTCGAGATCGTCGCGCGGCTCGACCTTGCGGAAGCTCGGCGGCGGCGGAGGCGGCGTCGGCTCCATCGCCATCTCGTCGGTCAGTTCGAGCACATCGGGTTCGGGTTCAGGCTCAGGTTCCGGGGCCCGCACCTCGGGTGCGGGTGTCGCCTCGTCCAGCCCCGCCAGCAATGCGTCGATATCGTCCTGGCTGTTCGGCGCCGCAGGCGCTGGCGCCGATGCGGGCTTCGCGGCGGCGGCCGCCGGGGCCGGCTTTTCCGCGGCAGGCTTTGCCGGCGTGATCTTGGACGGCGGGATGTCGTTCATCGCCTGCGGTTTCGGCGCGGGCGCGGCAGGCGCAGCAGCCTTCTCGGGTTTGGCAGCGTCTGTCGGCGGCGGCTTGGCCTCGTCGTCGGCAATGATGCGCCGGATCGAGGCCAGAATCTCCTCCATCGAGGGTTCTGTGACCTTTGCAGGCTGCGTCATCTCCGACTCCACATCATCAACGCCCTCGCATGCGTTGTTTTACACCAAGCACGACAGGATTGGCCGGTTCCGCGACGGGCAGTCCGACATTTTCGTCGCGACGGCCAGACTTGTCCCCAATTCACGGCTCGACGTGCGGCGCGCCCCTGCCCCAGGCACCAAACGTTACGCAAACGACATCGCATGCGAGCCGAATCGGCCCGCTGCTTCCTTGAAAGGCTATGTCAGGGATTTTGATGATTGCAAGCAAACCGCCGATTGGCCTCGCCTTTTTGCGAGGCCAATCTCATTGCGGCAATCAGCGTCCGTCAGGCGTGCGCACGCCGGCCCAGCTGTCGCGGACCTGATGGTAGTGGACGCTGGGATCATAGGTCGTCGTGGAGAGACCGAGCACCTGCGGCGACAGACGGCCGACCGAGCTCAGCACCGAGTAGGACGCAACCACGCGATCATGCTGCGCGGTCACCAGCGCGACGCGCGCATTGACCAGCGCCTGCTGCGCGTTGAGCACGTCGAGGGTGGTACGCTGTCCAGCCTTGGCTTCCTCGCGGACGCCGTTCAGCGCGATCTCGGAGGCAGTGACCTGCGCCTGCGCCGAGGCGACCTGCGCCTTGCCGGCCTGCAACTGTCCCCATGACTGCACGACGTTGGCGCGGGTCTGGTCGCGGGTCGTTTCGAGATTGAGACGCTGCTGCGCCAGGTTTTCCTTGGACTGACGGATCAGCGCATATTCAGCGCCGCCCTGATAGATCGGTGCGGAGACCTGCGCGACCGCCGAGGCACCGAACGAGCGGAAGATCGTCATGGTCTGCTCGTAGGATTGCGTCGCCGCGACCTGGAAATTGATCGTGGGCAGCAACGCGCCTTCGTTGATCTTGACCTGGAGATAGTTGACGTCGATGCCGTACATGGCGGCCGTGACGTTGGGGTTCTCGACCAGACTGAGGCTCACGGAGGAGGCCAACGTTCCCGGCAGGAAGCGATCGACCGGGGAACCCGGCGCCAGGTTTTCCGGCTCGTTGCCGATGATGCGGCGGAAGTTGGCGCGGGTCGTGACCAGGTTCGATTCGGCCTGCAGCGCCTGCGTCTTGCCGGCGGCGAGCTGCGCCTCGGATTGCGCAACGTCGGTGCGGGTCACCTCACCGACGTTGAAGCGGTCGCGCGTCTGCTTGAGCGTCTGCTCGAGCACGCGCACGTTGCTGCGCTGGACTTCCAGCGTCGCCGAATCGCGCAGGTAATCCATGTAAGTGGTCGCGGCCGAGAGCAGAACGCTCTGCTCCATCACGCGCAACGCCTCTCGGGAACCCGAGACCTGGCTCTCGGCAGCGCGCGTCCTGTTCGCGGTCTGATTGCCGTTGTACAGGTTCTGCGTCACCGTCACGCCGGCGCTGCGCGGCGCGTTCACGCCGTGGTTCTCGGTCCTGACGATCTGGCTCAGCGAGCCCCCGGAGGTAATGTTCGTATCCGTGTATTGAACGCCGACGCTGGCCGTCACCGCGACCTTGGGCCGATAGCCCGACAGCGCCTGCGGCACGTTTTCGTCGGTCGAGCGCACCTGGGCACGCTGTGCGTTGAGCTGCGGATTGTTCTGATAGGCGCGCACCAGCGCAGCCTCGATCGTGTCCGCCAAGGCAGGCGTCGGCCCCGCGATCGCCGCCAGCAGGACCGAAACCGCAGCTCCGGTGAAGAGCTTCACCCCATGCATCCCTTAAATTCCGTTTCATCTCACGCCAGGTTCGTGCCCGCGAACCTGGTTACCGTATCCGAGTGGAGTCGTTGCCCCGTCGCAACATAGGACGGGGTTGAGCGCGACGGAACTACCCGGAAGTAGTTCTCAGCGGAAACTCTTCACCTGCAGCTTCCCGGCCACACTTCTGATTCAGAACGGTATTTTAACGGGGTATCGGCCGTCAGAAGACGAAGGCGGCGGTCCGTTCCAGCCCGGGGAGGACCGGTGCAGAGGCGTCGAACAGGGTCCGATGGCCGAATTCGCCGTGGGAATGGGTCACAATCATGGCCCGGGGCGGCTTCGATTCGGCGGAGACCCCAACCAGGCGCCCGCCCTCCTTGAGCTGGCCGAGCAGCCCTTCCGGCGTCACCTCGGCGGCGCCATTGAGAACGATGACGTCATAGGGGGCTGCGGCCGGGTCCCCTTCGGTGCAGGGCGCAGCCTTGCAGCTGACGTTGGGGAGCCCGAGGCTGGCGATGGCGTCCTTGGCCTTCGCGGCCAGCGCCGAATCGCATTCCGTGGCGGTAACCTGACCCGCAAGCTTGCCGACCAGCGCGGCGAGATATCCACTCGCGCACCCGACGACGAGCACCTTGTCGGCCTCGCCGATCCCGGCGGCCTGAAGCAGCTTGCCGGTCAGAGCCGGCTTGATCAGGTACCGCTTGGCAGCGCCCTCGCTCACGTCGAGATCGAGGTCGAGATAGGCCAATGCCTGCCGGCCGGCGGGCACGAACGCCTCACGGGGAACCGTGAGCATGGCGTCGAGAATGCGGCGATCAGTGACGTCATTGGTGCGCACCTGGCCATCGACCATTTTTTGGCGCGCGGTCGAAAAACCGGACATTTGCGGACCCTGAAATGCGGACAATGCCGCGGACGAAAGTTGGCGGCATCTTTGGAACAAGCTCCGCGAAAACGCAACACGGGCGTTGGCAGGGACCAGCCGGGACAGCATCCCGGTCCCCGTGACCGCAAAGCGATCCAAACAGGTCTATTCGATCGCGACTGCGAGCCGGCCGATCAGCGCGGCGACCTCGTCTAGTCGCGCAGAATCGGGCGCTTCGACGGCACGCGCGAGCCGCGCCAGGCATTCATCGTCACTGAGTTCGGGAATGTCGGCAGGAAGAATCGAGGGGGCCAAGCGCGAATAGTCGACCTGGATGTCTCGCATTGGAATCAGCTCCTCTGGGGTCCAGCCCCGGGAAGCTCGGTTTGAATTGAGTCGATTTGGCGCCGGCCTCGTGGCGCGACAGCGCTGTTCCACACAACTGCTTGATGCCTGAGTGCGATTCTGCATCGAGGCAGGGGGTGGCGGTACCTGTTAGCTTACTGCAACGACATCGCACGACGCCAGAAGAGGCAATCGCAATCTATTGAAAATGCAGCGGAATTTGGCTCCCCGGGCTGGATTCGAACCAGCGACCATCCGATTAACAGTCGGATGCTCTACCGCTGAGCTACCGAGGAAAAGGGCGAACCGACGTTCGCGCGCGGCTGCGTATAACAAAGCCGCTTGCGCTTGCAAAGGACGAATTCGTCATCTTCCGCAAACGCCTGAGGAAGGGCCTTCGTGGGCGTCAAGCCCCTCCTCCCGGCATCGAAGGCGAACTACTCCGCGATGAAGGACGTGGTCTTGGTGCCGGGGTCGTAGCGCAACCTCAGCACGTTGAACTTGCAGAGGTTGACGTTCTTCCACAGCACCGACTCGTCATAGTTCTGCCAGTCGACGCGGATGTTCCAGACGCAGCCCTCGTCATCCTCGTCGAACTCGACATAGGTGCTCACCTGGTTGTGCAAGACCTTGTCGAGTTCGTTGTCCCATTCGTCCAGGCCGTCATCGGGCGCGTTGAAACCTAGAAACTTGATGGCATAGCCGGTCTCGTTGACCACGGAGACGTTGCGGGCGTCGGCCGCAAAGGATGGCGCGGCAGCAATCGAAAGACCGATGGCAATCAGTCCAGACAGAAAATACTTCATGTGAAATCCCTGATCGTAGGAACATCCGTTCGGAGGGCGATCGAAAGCTTCAACACGCGATCGACCTTGCACTCGGACAGCCGTGCGCGAGGTGAGACGCGCACGGCCTGTTCTTATCGATCAGCATTCACCGCAGCAATGAACGGGCATTCATAGATCTGCGGCGTTTGTTTTCTCCGGCGCAGGGACTGCGGCGGGCGTGACCGCCGCGCCGTTGCTCTTGCCGGTGACGGCACCAACCAGCGCCTTCACCGGGTCCTCACCGGGTGCAAAGCCGCTCTGGCGCAGGATCTCGTCGATCATGGGACGCAGCGCGTGGACCTTCAAAAGCTCGCCGGCGAGCCCTTCGCCGAAGCCGGCATTGCCTGCGCCGTTGCCGCTACCGCCGAACGCGCCGCCGGTGTGAAGGATGCGGACGTCCTTCAGATTGCCGATCGGCCGCACCATCTCGGCGAGCGCCGACGGCATCGTCTCGATCCGCTTCTTGGCGAGCTCGAAATCGATGACGTTGTTGCCGAGCTTGTTCTGCGCCTCGTTCTTCAGCGTGATCACGGCGGCCTCGGCCTCACCGATGTTCCTGACGCCGACCGCCTTGATCTTGTTGGACTCGGCCTCCGCCGTCGCCAACGTCTTGGTAGCCTCGGCGCGATCGAGCGCCGCCCTCTTCTCGGCCTCCGCTGCGACGATCAGCTCGGTCGATTTGCGCTCGGCTTCGGTGCGCGCGGCCAGCACCTGGGTGAGACGGCCGCGATCGGCGACCTCGACGGCGCGCGCGGTGACGACCTTTTCCTCCGCGGAGACGGCCAGTGCCTCGGCCGCCTTGGCTTCGGCCACTGCTTCCGACGTCTGCTTGCTCTTGCTGGCGATCTGGATCTCGTTCTCCTGCGTGGCGATCTGGATCTCGCGCTGGGCGTCGGTCTTGCGCTTGTTGATGGCGAGATCCGACTCGATGACGGCGGTTTCCTTGACCTGCTTGGCACCGGCCTCCTTCTCGGCGACCGCCCGGTCGGTATCGATGCGGGCGTTCTCCTCGGTCAGGCGCGCCGTCTGGGTCGCGGTCGCCACCTCGGCACGGGTGCTCGCGGTCTTGTTGGCGATGTCGCGCTCCTGCGACAGCTCGGCCTCCTTCTTGGTCCGCTCGATCCCCAGGGTCTGCTGCCGCGCCTCGAGGTCCTTCTGCGCGATCGCCACCTCGTTGTCGCGCACGATGGCGTTACGGTCGCGCCGGCGGGTTTCGGTAATGGTCTTGAGCTGGGTGAGACCCTCTGCGTCGAAGAAATTTTCGGGGTTGAAGAACTTGACGTCGGTCTGGTCGAGTTTCGTCAATGACACCGACTCCAGCTCGAGGCCGTTCGACTTCACGTCGGACTCGACGGTCGACTGCACGTGCTTGACGAAGTCCGAGCGCTTCTCCTGGAGCTCCAGGATGGTCATGGTCGCGGCGACCGAGCGCAGGCCGTCGACGAATTTGGCTTCGACCTGGTTGCGCAGCGCCTCAGCATCGTTGGTCAGCGCGCCCAGCGTCTGGCTGGCGAGCGCGATGCTCTCTTCGTCGGGGCGAACGCGGACGTAGAACTCGGCGACGATGTCGACGCGAAGCCGGTCCTTGGTGATCAGGGATTCCCGCTCCTTGCGCTCGACCGTGAGCCGCAGGGTCTTCAGGTTGACGCTGGCATAGGAGTGGAAGATCGGCAGGATCATGGCGCCGCCATCGAGCACGACCTTCTTGCCGCCGAGGCCGGTACGCACGAACGCCTCGTCGCGTGTGGCGCGCTTGTAGAGGATGGTGAAGACGATCCCCAGGACGACGATCAGCGCGACGCCGATCATGGCCGGGACTGCGATGTCGAACATGACTTTCTCCGCTAATGGGCTTGCTGGCTTAGAGTGGGCTTGGACGGTTTGAGTTCATCGTCGGCCTTGACCGCCACGAAACGGGTGCCGTCGCGATCGACGAGGAGGACTAGGGTCCCCTGCGGCAGCGGGGCTGACTCGGGTGCCGCGATCGCCAGAACGAAGTGCCGGTTGCCGTGGACGTCGGCGACGCTGACGCGGCCGGGCGGGCCCTGGTCCAGGGGGCCGATGACGACCTCGCCGACACGGCCGACGAGATCGCCGAGACCGACGGCGTAGCTCTCATCCTTGGGAATGACCCGCGCGATGGTCCCGCTCGCGGCGCGGACCAGCGGAATAGACACGACGACGGCCGCGATCGAGGCGACCATGGCTGGCAACGGACCGGCGACCATCCGCGCAACGTCCTGGATGAGGAAGCCGGTGATCGAGAAGGTGCCGAGCAGCAACAGCAGGAAGATCAGCAGCGGCACGCCGCCGACATTGATCCAGGAGATCGCGTTGATCACGCCGCTGTCGCTGGGGTGGCCGAAATCCACGGTGCCGCCGAGCATCTCGCTCAGGGAGACGCCGACCAGCATCGAGACGATCTCGACGGAGCCGACGATGAGGATCATGGCCGCCGCGATCGCGAACGGCCTGACCTCGGGCGCCATCACATGTTCGAGCAGAACGCTCATGACACGGCACTCAGGAGCGCGATTTCAGCCGCGCGAGCCTCGCCGCAATTTCCTTGTCGCGATGCAACGCGCTGAGTTCATCGATGTCGCTCGAATACGGAATGCCCGGCGGCACGCCCGTGGCGCGCGCCACCGCCCTGCCGGCCCGTATTGCCTTCGCCGCCGCCGAGGCGCCGCCCTGCTTCCGCGGCGAGGTGGAGGCCTGATGGCTTGCGGCCGCTTCGCTCTTCTCCAGATCGGCGCGGCGCTGCTCAGCATCCTGAAGTGCCGACAGAACGGCGCGGAGCGAGGTGACGCATTGCTCGATCTTCTCATTGTTCTCGTCGATGGCGCGCGACAGCACCTCGAACTGCGCCTCCAGATCCATCTGACGTGCGATGCCGGCGCGCGCGAGTTCGTCGCGCCCGTCCTCGACCGCGCCCTGGATATTGGCGGCGAGATCGGTCATCTCGCGCTCGATCTCGGTTCGCCTGGCGTTGAGGCGATATTCCTCGGCGCGGGCGGAGGCGAGCGCATCGCGCGCCTCGCTCTCGGCCCGCTCGATCTCGCGGATCGCCTGTCCAACGACTTTGAGCTTGTTCTTGCCTTCCGCCTGCTCGATCGCGTCGTAGGCGATCCCGGCGATCAGGCGCCCGACCCGGGACAGGAAGTTGTCGGGGGCGGCAGCGATGGTATCCATGGCGTTCTCCTCCTCTGGCAGACTGTTCGGCGTGACGCCGTAGTGAACTTCAAAACCGTCGTCGGTGCGGATGAGGTGCGCGGGCACGCTCTGCCCCCAGCCCTCGGCGTAGCCGGCGTAATCGAAGGCCACGCTGAAGCGGCCCTGCACGGTCGAGATCGAAATGGTGGCCGGCCCCTTGATCTTGGCGAGCTTGTCGTCGAGCGGCAGGCGTCGGACTTGCGCGGCGCGATAGTCGGCGCGGTCGCGCAGGCCCAGCGTCACAAGGCGCGACGGCAGCGCGGTCTGTTTCCGGATCGGCTCGTAGGCGTGGGCATGAAGCAGGACGACGTTGGACCCCACATTGTGGGTCCGGCCGACCTCCTCCGAGCTATCGCCAAATTTTGGTGACGGCGCGGCCGGTCAGGCGGCGGCGGTTATGGGCTGACGGTCAGTCGGTTTGGCGATGACCTCGATCCCGTCGTTGAATGTCACACCGAGAACGAGTTTTGGCAACTGGTTGTGGCCATCGAGACGACGCCAGCTTTTCTGCGCGGCCTCAAGCAGTTTGAAGACCATCGCGAGTGCCGTCCTGTTGGACAGGCAACCCTTCGATCGGATCGTGCGGTGTCGCACGGTAGCGAAGGTGCTTTCAATGGGATTGGTCGTCCGCAAGTGTTTCCAGTGTTCGGCCGGG
>NZ_AUFA01000045.1:0-50958 GCF_000426265.1 Bradyrhizobium sp. Cp5.3
CGTCAGTTGTCGATGCAGGCCATATCCGCAGGGTCCGGCTTCGTAACAAAAACTTACCTGCCGGTCACCCTTGCCAAGCTTGTTCGCCAGCTTGTCGATTTGATCAGCGCGATTAGGGATGATCCCCAAGTTACGAACTTCACCGCCGCGCATCCCTTCCGCCACTGCGACCGAAATCGTCGCCTTGTGCACATCCAGTCCCACGAAAATGCTATTGTTCATCAGGCCCGCTCCCCATGCTTGAGGCTCGGCACCGGCTCATCCGGCGCAACCCTCGATGGAGCTTGCCGCGGGGCGGGCCGCCTGTCACCTCAGAGGGCAAACATAGGGTCTAGAAGAACATTGACGTCGATACCAACAGATTCAAGGCGTGGCCGGTTTGACGTGTATATGTGATGCTCGTCGGATTGTTGATATAGGTCAGTCCTATACTTGTGTATATTCCGGGCGCCACATGCGCGGTATACGTCCCCGATATCGCAGTACTATCGCGATGCGCAAGATGCCCTCCAGCGAGCGCAGCGTTAACTGCAAAAGCACTCCACGCGGTGTGGGTGGCAACAATTGCCATTTGATCATGCGGGCGGCTGTCAAATAACCCCTTTGCATAAAGACGGACTTCGTAATACTGGCTGACCTTGTTCAGGTCGGGCGGAGCGTACATTGCAGAGAACCCGCCATAGATACCGCGAGATGGCGAGGTTTCCATATCGAGCTGCCAGAGCTGCCTGTCCGCAGCGACGTAGTAGACGCTGTTCGCGTTGTTTCTCGGCTGACCCGGATATTGCAAATTCGTGTAGCTGCTGTTGTTCAAGCCGAGGCCGGCCCGCAACCATGTCTCGGGCGCGCCGGGAGCCGCTTTGTTCTTGTAACCAGACTCGTCAAGCAGAAGGATACCGGCGTTAGTCGTACTCCAGTTTAGACCTGTAGGATTTTCGGCTATCTGCGCCGCTTGACCGTCGGGGTTCAGCGAGCGCTGGATTGAAAACTTGTTATAGATGCGATCATCAAAATTGTACTTCACATTGAGAGCCGGCGTGGGCGCCGGATTGTTGCTCATTCCTGCCTGGTATAGGATGTTCGATGAGGGTCCAAAAACATTGACTCCGGCATTGCCGCCAACCACTGTGCCGGCGAACTCATTTTGATTTCTGAGATAACCCAGCTTGAGTTCGACCCTCCTGTCGAAAAACGTCTGATAGTAGGCAATCGTATTGATGCCCACCCGATCTGGCCCACCCGGCTTCCATGTCCAGTATTGCTGCTCGGCTCCCACAATAATCTGACCATCGGGAATTCCAAAGCGGCTCAGATCGTAGGTCACGATCAAGAAATTCGCGGTATTAAACGTCGGATTTTGTCCCATATAACGCTGATCAGCAATGGTGCTTCTAGCCGCATTGGGCAGTTGATTGTCTATGAAAGTGTTTTGGGTCCAGCCAACATAGCCTATTCCCACCTCTGCTAATGCAGATCTCACGCCGCCGCTATCCTGATCGATAGTGTCGGCAGGACCAGGAATGTTGAGCCACATTCCCTTTTCACGAAGGGCCTCGAACCTGGCGAATGGGTCGGCGGGTTTTCGAGTTTGATAGTTGGTCACCTCGTTTGTGCTGGAGCATTGCGGGGACGAGCGATTAACAGCTTGCGCCGACGCACAGCCGCCGACGACGCTCGCTGCTCGTCTAAGCTCTCGGACGCGGACTTTCGCCCCGCCAACCGGCTTCTTTCGAACCCTGCTCTCGGAAAGCTCATCGGGAGTATCGATCCTTTGAGACACGCTGGTGCCTTGTACCGGCGCCGAATTGACGCCAAGGCTCGCGGCAAGAGAAAGTGCGATGGCAAGCGATCTATCCTGCTTGGCTGTTCCGATGCTCCAAAGCGTCGCCGCGGCCGAATGTATCCGCATCGATGCCGCGACCACGCAACCGTACATAGTGAACCCCGCTTCCCTTTTCTCAGCTTTACTGGACCAGGCCCTCCAGCAAATCGGTCCGGAGCGTCTGATTGTCAGGAGGTCACGCCGGCGACGCTCGAGGCGCCAGCCCCGTCTATCCGCCCCATACTCGTTCACGGTTTTCGCGCTCTATCGGCTACTGGAGCCGGGACATGCGCATGAGCGCATATGTCGATCGCTCGATAAGTACTTCCGCGCGAGAGACGCGGACGGCGACCCGAACGTGTTCGCCGTTCATGAACGGGAGCGACCCATCTCAGTCGTCGGCCTAAAGATTTCGCTCATTCTGATCATCCGATTCAAGAGACCGCATGTTCGACAGGACAGGAGCGATTGACGCCCAGATTTGTACCGCTTGCGAACGAACGCAGTGCCCGAGCGGCTCGCCATTCATGGGCCCACGACTGTCATGTGCCGCCTCGTTCATCAATTGCCGAGGTTGGTAGTTGACGAGGTCCGCGGGGCTGAGTCTCGCTGCGTGCGGCTGAGGTCGTTGGCGCCCGCCAGGCGTTCGCAGAAGGCAGCACGCGATGGATTGAGCTCGCTTTGCCTGCCAAGTTCAGCTGGTGCGATGTGCGAGGGCTCTTTCCCGAAGTACGTGGCGGGATGAATGGACAGAACATGGGCTTTGCGACGGATACGCGGCCGCGCAAAGCGGGCGGTCGAGTTGCCGCCGCCATCGCTTACCCAAGAAGGCGGGAGCGAAGTGGCTGCCGAGCCCCGTCGTGATCCATAGAATTGCGGTTCCGGAAAAGCACTCTCAATCTCCGAAGCTGGATCAAGCCGCTCCCGCGATTCGCGACAGGGTATCGTTGGCCGATCTGCCGTCGTGACGCGGATTGGTACAGATCCGGACCTGGCCGGAAGAAAGGACATGGACAGCGGTTCAGCGAACGGAGCGGACGGCTCGTTGGGCGCCGAGCCAGATCAGTGGGACAAGCGAAGGGAGTAAATGCAGCCGCAGCGCAAAGCTGCTAGGCGTCCGCCGCAAGCGGTTGCTTGGTGACTTTTGTCCGCGTGACACTGGGCCGACCGTCGATACTGACCGGGACCTCTCCCTCGATCGCTGCCCGGCGCACGACCCGGTGCTGGCCATTGTAATCATTGACTGCAAAGTGTTGCGTGGCGCGGTTGTCCCACATCGCTACGTCGCCCTCTTTCCAGCTCCAGCGCACCGTGTTCTCGGGAGCTGTGATGTGGGACTGAAATAGATCGAATAGTTTTTGGCCATCATATTTCGGGATCCCAACGAACCGCTTCACCACGTCGCCAAGAACCAGTGTACGTTCGCCAGTCTCTGGGTGAACGCGTACAACCGGGTGCTCGGTCTCATAGATCGTTCGAGTGAAGACTTCATCGAAATGCTTCTTGTCTTCCTGGCTGGCGCGGGCCATTACGGCGTAGTCGAAGGCGTTGGTGTGAACGGCCCAGAGCTCGTCGGCAAGCCTGCGCAGCGGCGGCGGCATATCGAGATAAGCGGCTGCCGTGTTCGACCAGATCGTATCGCCCCCGAATGAGGGCAACACGACGCCCCGCAGCACTGCGATCTTGGGATAGGCGTCAAGGAAGGTTCCATCGCTGTGCCAGAGATCGGCCCGGCTCGCGGCGCGGGTGGAGTCAAGTTCGATGATCGACGTTGTTCCTTTGATGGCACCGAGCGTCGGATGCGGGACAAGCTTTCCGAAACGATGAGCGAATCGCTCATGTTCGACGTCGTCGAGATGCCCCTGGTCGCGAAAGAAAATGACCTTGTGTGAGATCAGTAAGGTGTTGATCGCAGCGATCGTCTGGTCCGGCAAAGCCCCCGAAAGCTTGATGTTCCTGATTTCGGCGCCGATGCGCCCTGCGCGCTTGACGATATCAGCGGGTGGAATAACAGCATCGATCGCGACCGCTCTATTCACGCTGGCATTCTCCGAGCTTGCCGTTTTTTGGCGAGAATCACCGGTTGCCTGAGACGCGACCTGACGCGGCATCCGTCAAGAGAAGCGGTGCTTGATCCATCGATTGACACGCTCTTCAGCCCAGGTCCGCCAAATGGTCTGGGACCGTGACACCGGCCTGCCCTCTCGATCAATTGCCAAGATTGGTAGTTGACCGGACGCACACTCGCATATGACGACGGTGGTCCGTTCTGGTCAAAACCGAGACATGTACCTCGAGATTGGTATTAAAGGCATGTCGCCGACCAATCGAGGTAACTAGGCACCATGGTCGACGCCGAAGCCGCAGGAGGTACCAAGGGTCCTCACCTTCGTTCAAGGCGCGACGCTCAATGACAGCGTTTGTCACCAGCCGGGACCGATTTTTGATCCGTTTGCGAAGCTGTCGGATCCGTGCGCCGTTGCAACCTGGCTCCTGCACGCGAGCAGTTCAGCTTTCTTGTCGCAGCGATCAGGGCAATCCCTACGGTCCGAATGCCGCCAACTGATCAGCCGACTGGCTCGAGCCGCCCACCACGAAAATCTGCCCAATTTCAGCAGGCGAGCCTATCCGAGGGCTTGAATCACACGTCGCGTCAACTTGTACGATCTCGAACAATACTACGGCGATTTCTGGCTAGGTCGTCGCCACCCATGAGTTGGGGAATCTCAATGTCTCTGCCCGTTCAGCCTCCCACGACACAAGCCCGCCAAGGTGCGGGGGCCTCGCTCCAACACTTGACGCGGACACAGCCTATCCAGCAGACCACCCATCTGAGGCCCAGCACATTTGGATTGGCCGCTGTGTCGGATACCCGACAAGAACTTCTCCCTCACCTATCGAACACGCTCACCGCCTGACTGCGAACGAGAGTCGTCAGTTCGAGTGATCTCGCCATGTGATGACAGTTTGAGGTCGTGCAAAAGGACGCACCAGTTCGAATTGACTACATCGCGACAAGTTTCGATCGACCATCGTTGGGCTCGTCCCAGCCGTCCATAGGCGGCACGGAGCTAGGATGTGCGAGGACGACACGACAATTGCGGGTCAATCACTCGCGAGCCTCGAATTTCAGCCCCTGATTCTTCGGAGAGTAAACGAATGCAGACGTTTCCATTCGGCACGGTTCTGATAGCTAACAGGGGTGAAATCGCCGTACGCATCATCAAGACGTTGCGCAACCTGGGGCTTCGCTCTGCAACTGTCTACCATGAAGCCGATGCCCGGACGCCGGCCGTCTACATGGCTGATACCGCGATCGCTATAGGCGGCCATCCGCCAATGTCCGCCTACCTCGATTCCGAGCAAATCATTGCCGCCGCTCGCAGCGCAAACGCTGGCGCACTGCATCCAGGCTACGGATTTCTATCAGAGAGCGCGGAGTTTGCCCGGGCCGTTGAATTGGCTGGCATAACATTCGTTGGGCCCACATCCGAAAACATCGAACTTATGGGCGACAAGACCCGGGCTCGCAATTTCGTTCAGGGGAGCGGATTTCCGGTCGTGCCCTCGGCCATCGAGGACGACGATGCATCGACATTCGCGTCAAGAGCGCGGGCCCTTGGGCTGCCTTTGCTCATCAAGCCTTCAGCGGGCGGCGGAGGCAAAGGTATGCGGATTGTACAGGATGTCCGCGCTCTGGATGACGCGATTGCTCAAGCGCGTCGCGAGGCGCGGCGGTATTTCAGGGATGGCAGGCTGTACGCCGAGCGATATGTCGAAAGGCCACACCACATTGAAGTTCAGGTGCTGGGTGACGGCTTCGGAAATGTCGTCCACCTGTTCGAGCGCGAGTGCTCGGTCCAGCGCCGATTCCAAAAGATCATCGAGGAGACTCCCTCGCCGGCCCTGCCACAAGAGCTGAGGAAGCGGCTCTGCGACACCGCCGTCAGTATTGCCCGTAGCATCAAGTATCGAGGCGCCGGTACCGTGGAATTCATCCTTTCGGGAAGCGAGTTCTACTTCCTTGAAATGAATACGCGGCTGCAAGTCGAGCATCCCGTGACCGAGGTGGTCACCGGAATAGATCTTGTTGCGGCACAACTCCATGTCGCCGCGGGACATGAACTTTCATTTTTGCAGTCGGATATCGTCTTGAGAGGTCACGCGATTGAGGCCAGACTGTATGCCGAAGCTCCCGAAGTCGGATTCGCACCGACGACGGGCAAGATACTAATGCTTGAGTACCCAGAAAGCGCAGATGTGCGAATTGACAGCGGTATCGTTCAAGGTCAAGAGATCACGGCGGCATTCGACCCTCTCCTGGCCAAGATCATCGCACACGCTTCCACGCGTTCCGAGGCTACCCTCAAATTGGAACGGGCAATTCGAGAGCTGGTCCTTCTCGGCTGCGAGACAAACGCGAGCTTTCTAGCACATCTGCTGACGGACAGCACGTTTCAAAACGGAGATATGCATACTGGATGTCTCGATGACAACCCAGGCCTCGCCCTTGGATCTAGGAGCGACATGTCTCCCTTCCTGGCGGCTGCCGCGCTTCTGACCAGACCGGTTCGCGATTCGGCGGACGCCGTGCCCGCCCTCCACGCAGCTCTTGGCAAGTGGAGAAACTGACGTGAAGCACTTTTTCGAGCTCAATGGCTACAACTGGGAAGTATGGCTTTCACCTTGCCAACAGGGCTATCGGCTTCACTTGCCGGGAGGGACGATTTCGCAGGTCGCGTTCTCGCATCAAAGCGACGGCAGCGGCTTGCTTGTGATTGAGGGCGACGCCATTCCCGTCAAATTCGCGATCGATGGTGACACGATCCATCTGCACATCCGTGGCAGGACGCACAGTTTGCGATACCTCGATCCATTGCGGGCACTCGCTTGCGCTGACGCAGCTGCCGAGCATCTCGTGGCCCGCGCACCGATGCCCGGACTTGTGGTTGCGACTAAGGTTTCGCAAGATGACGTCGTTGCTGCAGGTACGGCGCTCATGCTGATCGAGAGTATGAAGCTGGAGATTGTCATTTACGCTCCGAGGCATGGCAGGGTCGACCAGATTCATTTTAGAGAAGGCGAGAGTTTCGAGCGAGACGCCACGCTGATCACGCTATCCGAGACAGGTCGCTGACATGCAACGGATTGTTTCACGGCTCGACGTCAACTCGCAGGCGTTTCGCCTGAACGCACTTCATAACGGACGGCTTGCCGCAGAATTGAAGGAACGCCAGCATTCAACCCGTTTCGACCGCCCCGAACGAGATCTTGAGCGGCTGCGGTCGACAAAACAAGCTGTTCGTTCGCGAACGGCTCGAGGCTTTGCTCGATCCAGAGACTCCGTTCCTCGAGCTGTCGAGCTTGGCCGGCAACAAAGCCTATAACGGCGAGGTCCCTGGCGCGGCACAGGTCGTCGGCATCGGCCTGGTAGCAGGTCGGGAAGTCATCATTCATGCAGATGACGCCAGCGTGAAGGGCGGCGCATGGTACCCGCTGTCCGTGAAGAAGCTCGTGCGTGCTTTGGATATCGCGATAGAGAATCGTCTGCCCGTGGTCCATCTGTGCGACTGCGCAGGCGGCTTTCTGCCCTTGCAGGCGGAGTTCTTTGCCGACCGCTATTGCGCGGGTCGGATTTTACGCAACCAATCGATCCTCTCCAGGATGGGGGTTCCTCAGGTCGCGGTGGTGATGGGTCACTGCTCCGCGGGGGCGGCCTACGTTCCGGCCCTTAGCGACTACAACATCATCGTGCAGGGCACCGGAGCGGTCTTCCTTGGGGGTCCCCCGGTTGTAAAGGCCGCCACTGGAGAGGACGTGTCAGCCGAGGAGCTTGGCGGCGCTCACATGCATACGAGCATCTCGGGAACGGGAGACTATTTCGCGACCTCCGAGATGCATGCGATTGCCATCGCACGGGACATTGTCGCCCGCACGACGCGCCCCACGAAAGCGCCGGTTGATCAAACCGCCCCGGAACCACCAGCCTATGATGCAACCGAAATTTATGGAATCATCCCAAGCGATTCTCGCGTTCAGTTCGATATGCGGGAGATCCTTGCTCGTCTGGTCGACGGCAGCCGATTCCATGAATACCAGCCAAGCTATGGCCAATCGCTCGTATGCGGTTTCGCGCGCCTTCATGGATATCAAATCGGCGTACTTGCCAACAATGGCGTGCTTCTAAACGAAAGCGCGCTTAAGGGCGCGCACTTCATTCAATTGTGCGACAAGAACCGAACGCCCCTGCTCTTCCTGCAGAACATCACCGGGTTCATGGTTGGTCGCGAATACGAACGGCGCGGCATCACCAAAGATGGAGCCAAGCTGATCATGGCGCTGTCAGGCGCGTCGGTGCCTAAGTTTACGGTGATTTGCAACAGCTCCCATGGAGCAGGAACATACGCCATGGCCGGACGTGCCTTCGATCCGCGCTTTGTATTTGCGTGGCCACAATCTCAGATATCCGCCATTGGGGCGGAGCAAGCGGCTGGCGTCCTCACTCATGTCAAGGCACGGCAACTGGCTCGTGAAGGTGGACGTCTGTCCGACGAACAACTAGCGGCCATTCGAGAGCCGATATTGGAAGAATATCGCGAGCGGTCGAGCGCTTACTACGCGACTTCCGAGATTTGGGATGACGGCATTCTAGATCCCGTAGACACCAGAAACGCGCTGTCAATCGCCTTGAGCGCATCGCTCAATGCTTCAATCGAAGCGCCACACTATGGCGTTTTCAGGATGTAGCGGCGGATGAGGTTGTCGGCTCGGACCAGAGACCCTCCGCATCGATAACAACGTTACGACAAACCGGCTCTCACGCGTTCCATGCGCCGGTACAATCGCCACGTAAGGAATTGAGGCCCGGCTCGATGTGTCGGTCAACGAAAGCGAGATGACTCATGGATCTTTGCACACTCATTGAGCGCAATGCCGCCTTCGCTCCCAACAAGCCGGCAATCCGCTTCGAGGGCGACAGCTTGAGCTACGCCGACTTTGATCGACGTATCAAACAGACGGCACAAGCCCTTGTGACTGCGCTCGGAGTCCATAAAGGCGATCGTGTCGCCGTCCTCAGCCTCAACCGCCCTGATTATCTCGTTCTTCTGTATTCTTGCGCACGGATCGGGCCATATTGGTTCCGGTGAATTGGCGTCTGGCGCTCGCCGAGCAGAGCTTCATCCTATCCGACGTTGGTGCCAAGGTGCTTGTGCTCGAGCGGGCCTTTGGCGGCCTTCTGCCAATAATCGCGGAAACACTGCCCAAGATCGCGACAGTTGGCTTGGACTTTGCGCCTCCCGACGGGCGGATGTGGGACTCCCTGTTGGACGAGGGGTCGCGCGAGAGCTGCGACTCTCCCTCGGACCTGACGGACCCGCTCCTGATCGTCTACACATCAGGTACGACAGGACGGCCAAAGGGTGCGGTGTTGAGCCAGCAGGCCTTACTGTGGAACGGTGTGATGAGCCAGCATATGCACGCCCTCACGTCGGACGACCACGTGCTGACGGTATTGCCGCTTTTCCACGTTGGCGGGCTCAACATCCAGACGACGCGGCATTACATGTCGGCGCGACAGTAACGATCCATCCACGCTTTACCGGAGATGCGGCGATTGACGCGTTGAATCACCTTCGGCCGACGTTGACGGTGCTCGTGCCAGCGATCATTCAGGCCATAACCGACAGCGTCAGGTGGCCAACGGCCCATCTGTCGTCGCTCCGGGCCGTATCTGTCGGTTCCACGATCGCGCTGCAGTATCTGATTGATCGCTTGGTCAGGCGCGGCGTCCCCGTATTGCAGGTCTATGGCTCTACCGAAACGAGCCCGATTGCAATCTACACGCGGCTGGGCGGCGAAGTGTCCAGAGAGGACTCGACCGGCCTACCGGGGCTATGCTGTGAGGCGATTGTCATGGATAAGTGCGGCAACGAGTTGCCCGCAGGGGTACCGGGAGAGATCGCCGTGCGCGGGCCGAACGTTTTGCAAGAGTATTGGGGCGACCAGCAGGCAACGCGTGACGCACTGCGCGCTGGCTGGTATCGCACTGGTGACATCGCGGCTCAAGATACTGACGGCCATTTTTGGATAAAGGACCGGAAAAACCGTCTGATCATTTCTGGTGGCGAGAACATTTATCCGGCGGAAGTCGAGCGCGTACTTCTAAATCATCCCGATGTCGCAGAGTGTGCGGTCATTGGTCGACCCCATCCGCAATGGGATGAAGTGCCGATCGCCTACGTCATCATGCAGGCGGGAACTCGGACTGACGCAAAGACTTTGGTGGCGCACGTGCAATTCCATCTGGCGCGGTTCAAGGTGCCACGCGAGATCATTTTCACGAAAGAACTGCCGCGAACAGCATTGGGCAAGATCCAGCATAGCGTACTTAGAGAACTCGATTCTCGATCCAGCGAAGGACGCGACGCTGATTGAGTATCCAATCTGAAATGAGGATCCAATCTGATATGTCGTAGCGGGTGCTGTGCGCCGTTGTTGCTTGCCCCCGGCTCGGCTCAGCCGAACTTGAATAGCACTCCGTAACCGCCGCGGGGGTAGCTCCACTCGATGTCGCCATTCTCCTCGCAGATGATCCGGCAGGTGCCACATTCCATGCAGCCGTCGACGGTCACCTCGACCTGCCCCTGGTCATTGAGCTCGTAGCAGCGCGCGGGGCAGGCCTTTAGCAGGGACAAGAGCTGCGGCGAGGGGGTGCTGTGCGGCCGTACTTTGATGTGCGCACGGCCCGTATCCACACGGTAGCGATTATAGAACAGCTTGTCCTGGACGCGTTCGGGTGGCTCGATCGACATGGTCCAATCTCCGTCAGTTCCCATCGCTCAATTCAACGCCACGCCCGCACAAAACGGAAGGCGTCGCTGAACAGCCCCCTGCGCGAGCGGGCCGTTATGAACGACTTGAGTGCCAGCTTTTCCTTTTCGACCTTCGGCGTGCCGTCGATGCGCAAAAAGCCCTGCATCGCCTTCGAGAATAGCTGCGGATAGGTCAAAAAGAAGTTTTGCGACTGCGTATGCATCAGCGCAGGCATATCCTTGTACTTTTTCAGATCCTTCATCACGAAGGACTCATTGAGCATCCTCCTGTACAGGGCGAGATTCTCGGCCGTCATCGGCCTTTTCTGAGACCTGAGCTTTAGGATCGCTTCCGCTGCGATACGTCCGGAAGTCATTGCGAGGTTTGATCCCTCGCGATGAATAGCGTTGTTGAACTGCGCGGCGTCGCCGACCACGACCCAGCCCTTGCCGTAGAGTTGCGGGATTGCCTTATAGCCGCCCTCTGGAATGAGATGTGCAGAATATTCTTTCACCTCCGAACCTTCTATCAGCGGCGCGACTGAGGTGTGCCGCTTGAACCGCTCGAGCAGCCCGTAAGGTGTCTCGGCAGCCGACTCAAAATCGGCGATGAGACATCCGATCCCGAGCGAGATACATTCCTTGTTCGTATAAACAAACGCCATACCGGTCATGCCGCGCGTTATGGTGCCTGCGGCTTCAATCACGGCGCCTTCATCACCTTTTAGATTGAAGCGTGCCTCGATAGTCTCGCGCGGCAGGAAATGCATTTCTTTCACCGCGAGCGCGACGTGCGCGGGATTCGGCCGCTCACGCAGGCCGGCGCGCGCACCGAGCAGGCCGTTGACGCCCTCCGCCAGGACGACGACGTCGGCATGGATCTCGCCGTCGCGGCGATCGGTCCGAACGCCGACCACGCCGCCGGAGGTATCCCGAACAAGCTCGGTCACAGTGGTTTCGCACAATACCGTGGCGCCGGCTTCGCGAACTTTCTGAGAAAACCATTTATCGAACTGGGCACGAATGATCGTATAGCGGTTTGGTCTCTCTTCATTGAAGTCATCTGAGCGGTAGTGCAGGCCGGTGTGCGAGTGATCGTCCATCATCCAGAAGCGCTGCTCGACCAGGTTCCGCTCGAGCGGGGCGTCTTCGCGGAAGTCGGGAATCAATTTCTCCAGCATGTCAGCGTAAAGGATCGCACCTTGTACGTTCTTGGAGCCAGAATACTCTCCGCGCTCGAGCTGCAGCACCTTCATGTCATTCTTGGCCATCGTGAGCGCCGCCGCGTTCCCCGCCATGCCAGCTCCAACGACGATGGCGTCGAACTTTTCATCGATCATGACGATGCTCCTGCAGCTTTCGATCGGCCACGCGATTCGCTCATCAGCCGCGCGCGAAACGCCGCGGTGAGCGGCGGCAACAGGCGGATGGCGTCGTCAACGATGCCCATATGGGCGAAGTCGAAAATCGGCGCATTCTTGTCGGTGTTGATGGCGACGATGAGATCGGCGCCTTCGACGCCGACCCGATGCTGGATAGCCCCCGAAATGCCCGCTGCAATATAAAGCTTGGGCCGAATGGTCTTGCCCGTCTGCCCGATCTGGCGGTCGGCGGTGGCCCACCCCTTTTGCACCAGCGGCCGCGAACAGCCATACTCGGCCTTCAGAACGGTCGCGAGCTGCCGAACCAGCTGAAAATTTTCCGGCGATCCAATGCCCAGGCCGCCGGCAACGACTATGTCAGCATAAGGAAGGTTGGATTTCGCGGAGTCCCGATCGGGCAGAAAGGAGAGAACTTTTGTGACGATATCGTCTTCGCGGAGGTCCAGTGCATGGGTGATGACCCGACCGACGGGACGCGCGGTGCGTTCGGGCATCGGCATCACGCGGGGACGGACCGTCGCCATCTGCGGCCGGTAGTTCAGCGTGTAGATGGTGCAAAGGAGCGAACCGCCGAACGTCGGTCGTGTCGCGGCAAGGGAGCCATCGGCGTCAACGTCGAGTCCCGTGCAATCGGCGGTGAGCCCGGTGAGCAGAGTGGTCGCGACCGAGCCCGCAAGATCGCGGCCGAGGGTGGTTGCGCCTAAAAGCAGTATCTCCGGCTTGTGTGTGTTGACGAGTTCGGTCAGCGCCTTGGTGTAGGACTCATTGCGATAGTCAGCCAAGATGTTGTTCGCGACCAGGTACACGAGGTCGGCGCTGTAGCCGAACGACATGGCCACGGCCTGCTGTGTTGCGGCGCCTTCCGGCCCGATGACAACCGCGGCAAGATCGACCTTGAGCTGATCGGCGAGCCTGCGGCCGGCGCCCATCAATTCCCAGGAGACGGGGTGCACGACCCCGCGCTCCTGCTCAATGAAGACCCAGACGTGCCTGTAGGCCCTGAAACGCTCGGGCAACTCCTTCTTCGTCGCGGCACGGCCTGCTGCGGCGGCCGGCGTCCTGGATTTACTGCTCATGGTACTTCTTCCTCTCTAAGGCCCGCGCATGTGCCGTGTGCTCCAGCTTCGCCCACCTTCTGAAAAGCGCCTCGAGGAATGCTTCGGGCCGCCGCTCGCCACGTTCGGCCTGCGCGCAAGCGGCGCCGACCGCACGGGCCGAGCCGAGTTGGGCCCGCTCGGCCCCTCGCGGAACCGGCCAAGAGTTGCCCGGTTGCGGTTAAGTGCTGGCCGACCGTTACAGGCCTATCACGGGCGGCCAGGTAGCAATCGGTCACTCCCATGGCGGAACTAGCCCCGAAGATGCGCGCCTTGGGCAAATACACTTCGGCCGCAAGTGGACCCATGGTCCGCGAGGTCGCCCTGCCGCGGGCCTGCCCGGAGCGCCACAAGGATGGACCGCCCGCAGGGGACGACAGTCGTATGCGCTCCTGGCGCAGGATAGGATCGGTCACGGGCAGCATTCCTGCCCGACCGGAGTGAGGCAGCTGTTGCTGCAAACAGCGGTGCGCATGCGCTTCTCCAAGCTTAGCTGCGCAAAGCAGACAGCAAGTGTCGTACCAAGTTTACATGTCTGGCAAATCCTGCGCCGCTATATGGATTTTGCGTAAGCCGCTCATCGCTCGCGTGCAATTGGGTCGCGGCGCCGACAAGCGGCAGACGTCGGAAACACGACAAGGCCACGGCGATCGCTGAAACCAACGTTGTCGAGAACGCGACATGCCCATCTCCCGCCGCAACTTCGATTGACCGATCAATGCCTTCACGCGCACGCATTAAAGATCTAGCGAGCTGACTTGGCCTGGAATTGAGAATGGCGTTCCACACACGCAAGCCAGCTCTTTCACTTCAAAGCGTTGAGCTGAACGAGAGCTTGAGCCTTTTTCGGCCGTGGACTGACGGCGTCCTTCAGAACCTTGAACACGCGCTGGTCAATTGGAGAGGAGGTGACGAAATCGGCATAAGCTCGCTCCAGCACTTCCTTGCACCGTTTCGCTACAGCTTCATCCGGCGCGCCAGTAAAATCCTCGGCTTCGAGATATTGTCCCATGCGTCTTAGAATGTGGAGCCGCGCAACATTCACCACTTTCGGGTCGTATTCGACCTCCAATATCGCGAAGATTTCCTCGGCCGCCGCGGCCTTGTTCAATCGCGCGAGGATGCCATCAACCATTTACTGTCTCCGTCTTCACCTTTGTACCGAAGCGCTATCCTGGAAGCAGCTGGGCGGCGAGCGGTCGCGGACGTCGTGCCAGATCTTTATCACGGTCTCTCGCGTGACCGTCCCTTTGCACTCGACAGCATGCTTGCGGACCCGGGCAAGGACCGCCCTCGCTTGAACGTCGGTCGCCGATAGCCGCAGTTCGGAGAGCAACGCCGTGATGGCGGCGAGCCCTGAATGTTTGCCGATCACGAAACGATTGGAACGACCAAGCAGCCGTGGGTCGAGTGCCTGATAGGTGCGCTGGTCCTTCAGGAGACCATCGACATGTATGCCCGATTCATGGGTAAAAACATCCTCACCGACGATCGCTTTATTGAGTGGAATCGCGCGAACGGCGGCCGCCGCGACAAGGGCCGCGACGTTCTCAAGCTCCGACAGTACGACGCCCGTGTCGCGGCCATAAAGCTGCTTGAGCGCGACAGCGACCTCTTCCAGCGGCGCGTTGCCGGCGCGCTCGCCAAGGCCGATCACGGTGACGGACGCATGTGTCGCGCCCGCTTTTATGGCGGCGAGCGTGTTGGCTGTCGCAAGACCGAGATCGTCATGGCCATGGAATTCGAGCTCGAGATCGGTGGTGGCGCGTAGTACCGAAACTATGGCAAAGGCCGTATCTGGGTCGAGTACGCTGAGCGTGTCCGCGACACGAAAGCGGCGTGCGCCGGCGCGTTTTGCCGTAGCCAGCAATTCGATCAGGAAATTGACGTCGGCCCGCGAGGAGTCTTCGGCGCCGACTGAGACATCAAGGTCCTTCTCTCGAGCATAGCCGACAACCCGCCTCACCTGCTCCAGTGCAGCCGGTCGGCTGCCCCCCAGCTTGGCCGCAATTTGGATGTCGGAGGATGGAACCGACAAATTGATCATTGACACACCGGCGCTGAGCGCCGAATCGACGTCAAAGGTCCGCATGCGGCACCAGGCGATGATCATCGCCGGCAGACCGGCTTCGACGATAGCCCGGATCGCGCCGATCTCTTCTTGGCCCATGGCCGGTGTACCGGCTTCGATCTCAGTAATTCCGGCGCGCACCAGCGCGCGGGCAATCGCTTGCTTTTCTGCCGCCGTGAAGGCCACGCCAGGCGCCTGCTCGCCATCGCGCAAGGTGGTGTCGTTCAGGACGATCGGTCGCGGCGGCGTTTTACCGGACTGCATCACTCTCATCAGGGGGCAATACTCCACTTTCTGTGACGGTGAGCAACCGGCATGCCAGATCACGATAGAGCCTATACGCTCGAAGATGCGGACCTGTCCGTCGATGAGTCTTTGTCGCGAAACTAACAACGTCGACAGCGCGCCAGCTCAGATCTGCGTCGCTTGCGAGCGACATTGACGTTCATCTCGAACCTGGATCCTCCTGGTCGGCCCGGTCTCCCTGGCTCCAGCTCATTTCATGCTACCTCGATACGACACTCTTGGTCAGATAGCGGCTCTAGCCGACGAGCCAGACTCACCACAGTTTTCGCGCGCGCCCCCGTCAGAACCGATTTCTTCTCGAAATTGCGATACTTGCGGATCTGGGGATGGGGCTCAGCTAGCCACCTCGATGCACCTCGAGCCGCCCGTGGCGGGCAAGATCAGAACGGAACGGACCCGACGGCATGAACCAACAAGCGCCGAGTCCGCCCCTGCATCACGCGACGGCTTCAGTGATGCAGTCAGGACCAGGGCAAGCACCGTGCCATATCGGACGCTGTAAGGATCGCTAGGTTCTGCATTGCAGTGCCTTCGCTTGTCTTGATTCGAACGCCAAGATAGATCAGGTGAATTGTCGCCTATGTCATAAGCCAAGCATTGATGAGATCGCATCGATTGATTTTGAATGGTTCGATTCGGACAAAGCGCGTGCCGCCATCCCTTATGGTCGAACGACTGGAGATGACCGCCTTGCGGATGCGCTACCAGCTGGAGCTGCGTGGCAGCACTCGCGCCCATGTGTACGCTCGCAGCTGTTGGTCGAAAGGATGCTGACTGATTCTAGTCTTCGCCTTGTGAGATCTGAGAAGGTCCGAGCTCGTCGCTTCTGGTGTATCCGCTTGTCGTCAAAGGATTCCGCTCAAGTCGGCAGTCGCAACATCGGCGTGAGCGGCGGCGAGGAACCGTGTTGTATCTCGCCAATGGTTTTGAAGCCGTGGCGTCTGTAAAGCGTTATGTTTTGTGGATTTGAACTTTCGAGATAGGCGGCGACGCCTTCTTCATCACATCTTCGAAGCGCGTACTGCATGAGCTTCGAACCAAGACCTTGTCCGACCCAGTTCGGATCAGCAGCGATGAGTGGCAGATACCAATGCGGCTCTGGTGGATGATGTTCCGCCATTCCTCTGCGAAGACAGGCCATATCCTCTGCAATCTCCGGACGCAGAGACCGCTCCATGAGCACGTCCAGCGCCGGCTCATCTTGCGGCACACCGGGGGGGAGCCACAGCGCTGCGGCCCGGATGCCAGTCGCGATGTAGGCTGTGCCATTCTCGAATGCTCGACCTCCGCATGCGACGACGAACTCCGGCATACTGCTGAGATATTGGTTCGAGTCAGGCCAGCTCCAACGCGCCAATGGATCGGATGCAAAGCCGAGCACGATTGTCCAGACGGTGTTTACTCGCATTTCCACGTGCGCAGATTTGATCTCGCACTCCGCTGTCATAGTGTCGTTCCCATTTTTTCAGTCCAACGATCAGGGGTAAATCCCGAGCACCCAGGCCCCCCCCGCATGAGCGACGTCCGGCGGTTGCAGCACAAGGCTCGCAGCGTAGCAACCACTTCATCGGACTCACCTTCTCAGAGGGCAGCCCTCGACCGAGGCTTCGCGAGATGCGCCATGATCGAGGCTCCTCGCACGAGGCGAAGCCGGCCCGATGCCGCGGTCACCAAGGGGTCAATGATCAGCGGACCGCACCTTTAGCGCCAACCTTCACCCGGTCAGTGGACCGGCGGCTTTTTCATGCTTCTCGGCGTCGCGCATAAATTCCCGGCGGCGCTCGGCCATGCGGTTTTCGCCACTCTCCTCGCCGAAGCAAAGATCAAAATCATTGCATTGAGTGCACACCGGTGTCGTGCACATCACCAGGCCATCGTCCTCGCATAGGGTGCGATAGATGAAGCGCTTCCATCGCATATTTTTTGTATTTCGTGCAGCCAGTGGCGCGAAATGTCGTGTCAGAAGACGCGACAACTCAGCTCGCTGGCGCAATCCGAGATCCTCCCACAGATGATTCGGCTCCATCGCGCGGCGCGCAATCATGGCAGCGAGCCAGCGGCTGATCTCGCCTTCTGTCGATCGCTGCGCGAGCAAGAGGTCACGCACCATGACGGTCTCGTCCTCGTTAGTTGAGCCCGGCTTCGCCGTCCGAGCGACCGGCCAGACGGGCGCAGATGGGAAGCATTTGGTGCGAAGCTGATCGAGCTCCTGCTCAACAAGCCCGACCTGCTCGGTGAGAGGCCCACCATCCATCGCGGCGACGGAAAGGACGGAGGCGAGCACATGACGATCAAAATCGCGATCGTCCGTTAGGTCGGCATCTGTGGGATCGCAGCCGACCAGAAGACTGTAGAATTGCATTCCGACGTCCCGACCTTCCGTAGCAGAGCTAGCCAGCGAGGGTGACACTTCGTCCAATGAACTTGATCGCGCTGCGGTCACCTGTGACTCCGGTCGATTTTCCTGCATCTCGTGCGACTGTGCGTGCCCATCTTCGGGGTATCCGCGACCACCTATTGAACGGCGAGCTCGGCGGCGGTTTTGCCCACCTGGTCCTCATCGACCGGCTTCATGATGCCGTGCTCCATCAGCATGTCCTCGAGTTTGTCCATGCGGATGGGGGTCGGAATGATGATGTTGTGGATTCTGCTCGCGAGATTGCGATAGTGATCCGCCTGCTTGGAGTCGGGGGCGTATTCCAGCACCGTCATGCGGCGCAGCTCCGCGTGCTGCACGACATTGTCGCGCGGCACAAAGTAGATCAGCTGGGTTCCGAGCTTCTTGGCAAGGGCTTCCGTCGTCGACTTGCCGATACCACCCTTGCCGTAAAACGCAATTTGTCTCAGTGACGACATTCTTGTTCTCCATCCAGTCCACTGCCGATGATTTTGCGCAGCACTTCAGCGATGTTGATGCTCTTTAAACTGCGCGCGGACAGGTTTCAGGAAGAACGATCTCGCAGCCACTGACGAGGGCACGTCCTTGAGCTCCGCTCGCAGTAGCTAATAGCAAGCGGCGTGCCATTCTCCGAGCCGGCGCTACGCGCGTCATCATGACAGTACGACGGTGATGAACGGTTCGCCGAAGCGGCACCGCGGCAATGTTTTGTGTCAGAGATACGACGGGTGAACGTGAGCCAATTTTGTTGGCCCTGCAAGCAGCGCAGAGCGCAAATCACTTTGGTCAGTCGAAGCGAGAATAAACTCGATCCATATCGGGCGGTGCAATTGGCCAGGTCGCCAAATATCGATCCGATATGCGACGTCCAACACCGAGCCCAACAGCTTGATTTCGAGCAACCAAGGGTGCCGTGCGGAATTGTTAGGGCCAGAAAGAGCGCTCGGGATCGGCGCTCAAGAAATCGGTCGCACTCTTCAGGCACTTGTGCGTCGAGTGGAGTTCCCAAAGGCTGTTATCGTGATTCTTGCGCAACAGCCGCCACCTTGCGCTCCTGCAATCGTGGCGCAGGAGCGCGATATCGATGAGACCACCTTGCATGTCGATATGGCGTGAGCAGCATGGACTCTCGATCAAGTAACCAGCCGGAACGCAGGTCACTCGCGGTGACACATAACGGTAGTACCGACGCGTGTCCAACGTTCGTTCGATACGCCTGCGATCGAGATCGTTAGGATGCGCCGGCAGTTCGGGCTCATGAGCCGTCGTGCTCATTAACTCTGCCTTCCGGGATCGGTGCGATTTCTTCTTCGAGACAACCGATGACCAGTTCCTTGCCAAACTTGACGACATAGATCGGCAAGTTCGTTCCGGTGTGCTGTGCAACGCGGACGACCTGGCCGATGTCGCCGACGCTGACCAGAACGCCTTCTGACGGTGCTCCCGGCAATGAGCCGTTATTGATGAGATCAACCTTCGCTTTGACTCGCTGGCCAGACTGATACTTCGGCCGCCTTGGTTTGATCATCGGCAATTACCTCCGGGCAAGGGCCGTTCCTCGGCGTCCTCATTCGCCAAGAGCAGAGCGAGCTCCTTCCGCCTCATCCCGACCCGATGCCCGGTCCTGACAAATTCGACGCCGTACACGTAGAATTTCTGCAGGAACGTCCCGATCGAGATCACGTAGCCGATCTCTCCCTTCTTCGCCAGGATGTCGCCGACCTGCTTGCCGGCGTAAGTGCCATCGTTACGAATCGTGTACTTGGCCCGGACTTTCTCACCGCAATTGAAGAAGGGCGCCGACGTCAACTCGACGACGTCATCATCAGCCATATTCCTCATGTTCAACTCTCTCGGCCTCGGTTTGCGCTCGCAGCCCACGTGGGACAGGGCTCAGGCGGCGACGTCTCGCTCACTGTCCAGTCGCGCACTGAAACCCGTGTCGGTCGTCGGCGGCACCAGTTGAGCGAGCATTTCCTTACGCTTGTGGAATAGGCCAAGCAGCCATTTCAGCGAGCTCGCTTTTCACATCTGGTCCCCGGCCGGCAGATTCAGCTTTGATGCTGTCGCGTTCGACGGCGTCGAGAGCGTTGCGCGCTCTTGGTAGCCAACTCGATGGCAAGTCAACGCGATTGGACGGGGCCGACCGCGAGACAAAAAGCCTGCGGGCGTCCCATCGACCGCAGTATTGCGCCGGTCTCACTTGTTCCGTGCATGGGAAAGGCCCCCGCCCCTCATCGTCTCTTGCCCTCAAGAGGCGTAGCGCGGTCGCGCCATGTCAAGCACGCAAGTGTTGTCGACCGGGCAGACCGCGACGCACTGCGGTTCGTCGAAATAGCCGATGCATTCGGTGCATTTTTTTGGATCGATCACGAAAATCCCGCCTTTCTCCGAGATTGCGACATTGGGACACTCCTGTTCGCAAGCAGAACAGCCCGTGCACTGCGAGGCGACGATCTTGAACGGCATTGTTTTGCTCCCCCGCCTCACGCCGCTGAAATCATGGAGGCGGGCGCGGTCGCGGCGTCGCCGCGCTCCACATGCTTGATCTCGCCGGTTTTAACCCTGTCGAGATAGCGCTTGAACCAGGCGATCGCCGACTTTTCGATAAACGCATGGGCGTATTGATCGACTGGCTCAATGCCAGCCTTGATCAATTCAGCTTTGGGACAGCCGCCGATCCTTGCGACGAAGACCGCGTGGCAATCGTCGATTGTACGGATAATGGTCGGGAGCCGATCTTCCTCGGCATAGCCGCCGCCGCAATAGAGCTCGACGGGACGATGGCCCACGATCTTTGCGCCTGTGGCGGAGAGTTCGTAGATCTGGAACTCCTTGGCGTGGCCAAAATGTTCGTTGATCAGTGCCGAGCCTTTGGTCGCGACCGCTACCAGCACCTTTACGGTGTCGGCGCAATCCGCGAGCTCCGCAAGCTGCCGACGTGTGGCCGCAACTTTGGCGTGGCGCACATTTTCGACCCTGGCCTGATAGGCCTTTCGGGCCTCCACATCGTATTTGTGCCCGAGCGCCACGATCCTTTCGGTGGTGAACTCGGCTCGGCGGTCATCACCTAGGAGGCCGACTGCGTCTGCACGACATTGGCGGCAGTGTCGCATCATTTTCATCTCGCCTTCGCAACTATCCTGCAGCGTCTTCAGTTCCCGTGCCGTCGGACCACGCTGCCCGTTCAACCCAAACACAGTGCCATGCTTTGGCGAAGAGATCAGCGGCATTATGTTGTGCAGGAACGCTCCGCGCGATTTCACCTCCTTGTTGACCTCAACCAGATGCTTGTCGTTGATCCCCGGGATCATGACCGAGTTGATTTTGCAGAGGATCCCGCGCTGTGTGAGGACGCCAAGCCCCTGGAGCTGCCGCTCGATCAGGATCTTTGCGGCATCGATTCCGACATGGCGCTTATGCTTGTAGAATATCCAGGGATAGATCCTTGCGCCGACTTGCGGGTCAATCGCGTTGATGGTGATCGTGACGTGATTGACGTTGCATTTCACGATCGCATCCACGTGATCCAACAACGCGAGTCCGTTGGTCGACAGACAGAGCTTGATGTCGGGTGCGACCTTGTTGACGAGCTCGAATGTCTTGAAGGTTTTTGCCAGATTGGCAAGGGGATCACCCGGGCCCGCGATCCCGAGTACCGTCAGCTGTGGAATTGTGGAAGCCACAGCCAGCACCTTGTTCGCCGCCTGCTCAGGCGACAGCTTCGCGCTGACGACCCCCGGGCGCGACTCGTTGGCACAATCATATTTTCGGTTGCAATAGTTGCACTGGATATTGCAGACCGGCGCCACCGCGACATGCATTCGCGCAAAGTGATGGTGTGCTTCCTCGCTGTAGCACGGATGATTCTTGACCTTCTCCCAGATCTCGGACGTCAGATCAGCCGAGACTGCGTGCGGTGCACAGCCCGCCATTCCGCCAGCGCCGGTCCCGCTGCATCTCCCGCGCTCCGTGAAGGCCTGTCTGGCTTTATCCATCGTTGCGCTGCCATCCGATGCCTTGCGTTCCGCTGACACGTCCATATACCCGGTCTCCATAGAGGGTCGAAGCGGCTCCATGATCACTTCCTGGAGCCGTTCTGCAGACCATTAGCAACTCACGTGCCATGGTCGCATCGCGCGAACTAGCTGCTTGGTTCAATGGTTTAACGGGAAGGCGCGTAGGGGCCGGAATTTGGACGCCGTGCTGACGGATGTCGTAGGTCTGACACGCCGTACTGTTTCCGACAGCGTCGACCCTGCTGCAAAAATCGCTACTCGCCTCCCTTATACCCGTTCGGAGAAGCTGGGACCTGGGCGCAGCGATAATGTGGTTTGACATAGGCTGAACGAACTGAAGTCGAACCGCGGCACGCTAGTCGTCGCCTGTCGCAGCCCCACAGCTGTCTCTATCCCGTGGTAGAATCGTTTGACACGGTGGCTAGCGTGGTGGAGACAGGAGGTAGAAGCAGATCGAATTGTTGCGACTGCTTTTCGGCGTGATATTTCCAGACTTCCACGTAGCTAAGAAGCTGATAGCGCTCCCGGCTGCATGGACCCACGGAACGCGAGATGGCAGTACATCATCTCTTGATCGAGCGCGAGCGGGATCAGCTTCTTCAGAGGGCCGACAGGGCTATCTCGGAAAGCAAACGGCTCGTGGATTCACTACACCAATCGATAAGCCAGGCGCAGGAGCTGGAGCAGCGCCTGAACTACGACCATTGCCTTCCGCATTGGGGGACCACCGCCGAAACAGGTGAGATGGCACGGTCTCCTTGATTTGAACGTCCCTGTTGGCGCAAGGGAGCAAAGAAGGCTAAGCCGCGCACACGAGCTCGATAGCGCGCGAAAGCGGGATGGCGAGCGGCGCCATGCCCTGCGCGACCAGGAAGCGCAACTCATTTTTCGAGAGCGCAGTCGGATCCACCACAGCGTAGTGGGTCTCCGCCGAACGCTTCAACACTTGTCGGGCATAGGTACGCAGGAGCTGGTCGTTGAACCGGCAACCGACGAACAGAAAGCTACGATCCGTACGGCGCGCCTTCACCTCGTCCGGAATTGGCGTCTGGATGTCGATCTCGGTCAATGCTTCAACGTAGTCCGCATCCGAGATCAGGAAATTCCTTGCCGGCGCGACACTGCCATGCGGTTTGTAGAGAATGGTGGTCCAGCGCCCGGCGATCTGACCATCGACCTCCTGGCCCGCCGCATCGTAGAAGCGATACCAGCGTTCCTCGCCGAGGCCGGCGCGAGTGATACCCTGGATCTCGCCCCAGTCCTCGCGCAGGCCGAAGGCTGCTCGCATCGCTCCATCGTACCAGCTATCGACTACTAATGGTAGCGCCAGCGTGGCCAGATATTGGTGCAATGCTGTCGGCGCGGCTGCCGCCGCGAATGCTTCTGCCATCAGCGCGCTCACGGTAGCACGATGCCTCGTGTTTTCGATGTGCTGAGCCGAGGCCCAGGCGTTTCCCCTGGCCCGGCGCGGCAGCGCGACCTTGCTGGCGAAGAACGCCGCGAGCGCCTCTGGAGCCATCGGCGCTGTCGAGGTGGAGAGTTCGGCCAAGCCAGGCCCGAGATAAGGAACGACGCGGCCCTTCCGCAGGTGCTGTGCGACTTCTCGGAGGCTGGCCTCGGCGTCCGCCGAGCTGGCGAAGTCGATGCGAGGGGCCAGCGCGTTCATCAGTCCTCTTTGTCCCCGCCCCGCTTCTTGGCGTTAATCGTAATCGGCAGGCTGGTGTCGCCTGCCATCTGAGGCAGGTCAAGAACCCATCCATTGGCTAGTCTGATCCAGCCACCCCACAAGGCCTCATTCTCCGATTCCACGATCGGCTCTTCGAGATCCTTCTTTGGCACGTAGATTGAAAAGCCTGTTTCCGGCGACCGGCGAAGCATGACTTTCATGGACTCAGCTCCATGGGAAGAGAGGTGCCGCTCGCACGCTCCTGCTTCGCGGTTGACGTTGCCCGAGAGCTCGCAATGACATCGGCCATTACCTGCACGACGCGTTCAATCTCGCTGCTTGTCGTCTCGCGCGACAGCGAGAAGCGTATCGCTCCGTTCATTGAGTCTGGCGGCACCTTCATCGCGCGCAGCACATGCGAGGGTTCCATCGAACCGGACGTGCAGGCCGAGCCAACGGATGCGGCAATGCCGGCGCGGCTTAGATGATGGATGATCGCCTCGCCTTCGAGATGCTCGAACGCGATGCCAGTTGTGTTCGGTAAGCGGCTGTTGACGTCGCCGAGCACCATGCAATGACCGAGATTCAGAAGGCGCTGCTCCAGGCGGTCGCGCAATGCGCCAATCCGCGCCTGCTCCTGCTCGAGCCTTGCCACGGCAAGCTCCGCCGCCTTTCCCAAGCCGATGATCCCCGGGACGTTTTCGGTGCCGGCGCGGCGCTGCCGCTCCTGTGGGCCGCCCGTGATGAGCGGCCTGAACCTGGTGCCCTTGCGCACGTAAAGCGCGCCAATCCCTTTCGGCCCATGGAGCTTATGGGCGGAGAGCGAGAGCATATCGATCTCCGTCCGCTTGAGATCGATTGGGATCCGTCCCACGGACTGTACGGCGTCGGTATGGAACAGGGCGCCGGCTGAGCGCGCCATTTTAGCCAGATATTCTACCGGAAAGATTGTCCCCGTCTCGTTGTTTGCCCACATGATAGAAGCAACCGCGGTGCGGGGCGACAGAGCCCGGCGGTATGCCTCGACGTCGATCCGGCCGCAGCTATCGACGGGAACAAGATGGCATGTCGTGCCACGACGGGTGAGCTCGTTGGTGAGCGATAGCACGGCCGGATGCTCCACCGCCGTGGTGACCACTTGGTCACGCCCTTCCTGCACCGCAAGCGCGGACAGAATGGCTGTGTTGTCGGACTCTGTACCGCCCGAGGTAAACACAATCTCGCTGTCAAATTCCGCACCGATCAGGGCCCGCACACATTTTCTGGCCTCCCTGACGGTTCCCGCGACATCGCTTCCGAACACATGCCCCGACGAGGCATTGCCAAACCGCTCCGAGAAGAACGGTAGCATCGCCGCGATGACCAGCGGGTCAGTGCGCGTGGTCGCATTATTATCGAGATAAATTGGCCGCACCAAGCGCCTCACTCAATGCCGCACTTTCGCAGCTCCAGCAGAGGGGATCAGGCGGACGAACTCACCTAGCCGCTCGATCAAGCGCGCCTGGATACCCTCCAACGTCGCGCTCGCGAGCTTGCAGAGCACGCAGGCACCGGTGAGCTTGACGATGATCTTGTTACCGTCAATCTCGATCAGCTCGCAGTCTCCGCCATCACGCTTGAGGTTTGGCCGCACTTCGTCGAGCACGGCGCGGACGATTCCCTCGCGCTCTGCAGAGGATACGGCTGACGCAACTTTCTTGTCGTGGATCTGGACCTGCATGTTGCGATGACCTTTCCGCCAGACGATCTGGCGCGCAAAATCAGCTGAACGATTTGCCGCAGGAACAGCGCGAGCTCGCGTTCGGATTGTCGAACATGAAGCCAGACCCCTCGATGGTCACCGCGAAATCGATTGTGGTGCCGGCAAGATGCTCCCGGCTGGCATTGTCCACGAACACCTTGATGCCATCGCGCTCGACGATGCTATCATCGGGTTCAGCCGCCTCCGCGAGGCCCATCGTGTACTTGAATCCGGAACAGCCGCCGGCTTCGACCATGATTCGCAGGCCGCGCGACGGGGCGCCCTTTGAGGTGATCGCACTCTTCACCGCGTTCAGCGCATTCTCAGTCAAATTGATCATTCTACCCTCCAACTGCTTTGGACGATTGGCTGTCGTGCTCATTGGCAAGTCGTCGCGACAAGTCCTTCTTGGCAAGTCCCATGCCATCGATCGCGCAAGCAAAAGCGCTCGCATTTGCCGACGTCATTGTTTGGTTGGCGACGCGTGTCGGGTGTGCGACAAGACGTATTTGCGGGCGCGCGGACCAGTGGCGCCCGCGGTGCGGCGAGACATGTCCTGCAATCGCGCCGACCTGCCGCTAGCTTGCGCGCCCAGTAGGTTTGACGGCAGACAACTTGCATAAAGTCGCACGCGCAAATTCCCGCGGACCGAAATGTCCGCTCGGCACTCGAAGAGGAGGCCTCATGACATCGATCGACAACACTGCCCTTGGCCGTCTTGAGAAGGAAGGCAGGCTGGTGAATGCGGTGCTGAAGGGCTGGACCAAGAAGGATGGCCGTTTTGGCTTTCGCGGCGACATCGCATTAAGGTTCCAGCCCCAACTCGCCGACGAGAAGCGGCCGCCGGATTATTCGATTGAACAAGTGCTGACGATCGCGGAACGGGGAGAGCCGAAGATTCCGATATTGGCCGGCTATCTACACTCCTTTGCCTATCTGGCCGATGTCGCACAGGTGCTTGATGGTACCCTGAGCCCGGATGGAAGATATTTCATATTCTGCAACAACATCGACTTGCTCGCGAAATACCGCACCAAAATTGGTGACATCACGTTCTGCGTGCTGCCATGCGAGGAATCGACCGTATGGAAGGAGATGATGGACCTGGCCGGTGTCGACAAGAACGACATCAAGGCCTTCGATACGGCGGGAAAGCTCGACTACCTCATCGACGCGGCCAAGGACATTGAGGTGTCCTGCACTGAGCTTTCTTATAAAGAGGGCCTGTCAAAGATGGGGCCGGTCAAGAACAGGAACGAGAATCGTCCGGTTTAGCGTTTTGTCTCAGACCCTCTTTGCCTCGTCATCTTCGACAAGCTCAACTCCCGTGACGCAGATGTCGCCATCGAGCACTGCGAGGGCAATCGACGCTGCCCCTTGCAGGGGCCGTCCACCGCAAGCCCTGTACCGACCTCTAACGTCGAGCCGCGCTTGCCGCACATCAGGCGCGAGCCCATTGGGATCTAGGAACTGGTTCCGCACCCAGTCCAGCTTCACGTGATCATGTGGGCAAACGTCGAGATAGCCGATCACGTCTTTACCCGAGCGCACGATCACGATCGGCCATGGCCTGGCGCGCCGTCGTTACCGCTAATCATGGGCTGAAAGCCGATCGCTCGCCGGTTCGGAACATCGCCGAAGCTGCAGATCGCGTACGCGATGTTCCGCTCCATGTTGTCCTCACTAAGGGACCAGGTCTCGGCCAGGCAAATTGCAAGAATCGCGCAAGACCTCGGGGCCGCCCGGGTCCAATCACCTCTTAAAGGCCAGATGCGATGCAAGGTGCTAGGCCACGCATGCGGGATCGCGGGGGGCTTTTTCACCCGCTAGCACCACGTTGTTGGGTGCAGAAGCGCGGATATGGCACGAGATTTGATCCTCGCCCTCAAGCACACGTTTGCATGGAGATTGACATGAACACGTCGCCGGAACTCGTCCATCGCTCCGCGGCCAATCCCATTCCCACCTCCGGCGCTGGCGCACCGCGCGACGCTCGTGCCGCCAGGACGGATGGGATCATGGTTGGGGATCCCTCTGCTGGTGGCGGCAAGGACAAGGTCGGCTCTGTTGAGGCTACTTGCTCGCAAGACGCGTCGAGGAAGATCGCCTCGAATGTCTCTCCCGAGGGGAGCTGGCGGGGATGGCCTGACCACCTCTAGGCCCAGAAGCCGAGCCATCGATGCCAACTTTTGTGAAGCTCACGCAGGACGGCCGCAAGCTCGAAGTGACAGGGCTCGCCATTACACTTGGCGGCGAGCTCGAAAGCGACAGCCTGATCGAGGTGAAGGATCATCCTTATCGCCGCGCGATCTGGGCAGCTGTGCCGGATGCCAGCCACATGGCCGGACGCGTTCCGTTGACGCGCGAAGAAGCTGAGATTGTGATCGAGGCCCTCAGGAACGCGCAGACTACCCTGCTCGCAAGCCCGGTCGCCATTCATGAGCGATTTCGAGTCGCTGCAATGATGAAAGCACGTGATCAGGGGATCGAATAGGACCTACTCAAGTTTCGGCTATGGGGATATCACCTCTGTTAGGCCCCGCCTTCGAAAGCGAGCGACCTCGCAAGTGAGCGGCTCAGGCGACGATAGCGTGAATTTGACAATTGGTGGGACAGACGCGCGCGCACGCGCCGCAGCCGATACAAGCGCCGATATCGGTCATGACCATAATCTTCTTCTCCACCTCGTCATCATCGTCATCGAGCTCAATCATCTCGCCGTCCTCATTGAGACCTTTCAACGTCATGACGTCGCGGCCGCATACCTTATAGCAGCGGCCGCAGCCGATGCACTTCTCCGGATCGATTGAAACAAGGTATTCCGGGCTCCACTCGCGGCCGTCGCGGGTTACTGATGCCATAATCGTTGATCGCCTATGCTCTTTCCAAGTTGTTGAGCTCTTGACGCTTGCGTTCGAGAACGGCGAAAGCGTCGTAGGCCTTCTGAGCGACCTCCAGGATCGAGGTCCAGTTGGCGGGGAGATCTTCGGAGAGATCGTGGAGATCCATCTTAGCCTGGGTCGCTTTGGTCGATAGTTTTTTGATCTCGGCTTTCAGTGATTCAAGATCGCTCATGATCGCCTCAGTAGTTCGCAACTTCCGGAAACCTGCGGATCATCTGGACCGCGCTGTTGACGTGCCCGTCGCCTTCGGCGGCCAGCTTTGCAAGATTATCAAAGCCAAAGCGATGCACGTCACGCAGCCGCTTGCTCACGACGACAAGCCGACCTGCGATGAGGACCAGCCGACCGAAGCCTTCGTGGTGCATCTTCAGCATCGGGGACACCCCTACTCCGGTTTCTCTTTCGATCGAAAGCGCAACGGCGTCGAAGAAGAGCTCAAGCCGCCAGATCGTATCCGGGTCTGGATCGCCGACGATCGGAAGAATGCGCCGCTTCTCCTTGTCGAGCAGGTAGGGCTCAAGGAGGTCGATATCCCTCTTGCCTTCCCACGCGCCGTGGGTGTCCTGCGCCCGCCAGATCTTGACGAGTTCCCGGACGAAGGGCGTGTCCATCACCAGATCGCGAGGAGTGGGTTCAGCCGGTTTGTTCATGACAGGTGCCATCAGTCCTCGAACTCCAGATTGCGCCCCCCGCCCTTGGCGAGCACCTTGCGCAGCCAAGGCGGCGGAGAGCCCTTCAGGACGCCTTCGAGCTTCACACAGAGATCGTCGATCGCCTCCGGCTCGGCCACCTTCATGGGATGGATTTTCTGGGCAACGACGCGCGCCGCGCCCGAGCCGCCGATCGCGGCGACATAAAGAATGGCGCAGTCCTTGATCGCCTCGATCTTCGGCGTGAGCTTATCCTCATTGCCGTCTTCCTTGAGATCTCCGTCAAACTGGATTGCCTCGACAAAGCGGTGGCCGTCCGGTCGGACGTCATAGATGGCGATGTTTCTGGCCCAGCCGAAATGGGCATCGACGCGCTTCAAATCCTGAGTGGCGAATGCAACCTTCATCGACTTAGGCCCTCCTCTGGCATCAGTGCAACTGCGGCGGAACGACCTGGAAGCCGGGATCGGAGGTCCGCCAAGTGTCCGGCGTCGGCTGGCGATTGTCCTCGCGATCGGCGATAATGAGGTTCGCCAGATCGAAGATCAGATCCCGCGTGCCGCGATAACCGACGGTCTTCAGATGCCCGGCGCCGACCCGGTCGAATATCGGAAAGCCAGCGCGATAGAATGGGATTTTCAGCCGCGAGGCTGCCTGGCGCCCATGCGCGTGGGTGATAAGGAGATCGCAGTTGCGTCCCCTGGCGCGTTCCTCCAGGTCCTCGAGATCGCCGATCAGCACCTCCTCGGACTTGACCCGCTCGAGCACCGGGGAGGCGGTTGTGGTCACCGCTGCCGCGATCTGGGCGCCCATCTCGTGCAGCATGCTGGAAACATCAAACAGCAGGTCGGGCTCGGCGCCGATCGCGAGCTTGCGGCCTCCGATGTGAAAATGAGCATCCAACATCGCGTCTGCGAGCTGTCCGCGCTGACGACGGTATTTGGGCGGGACGGTCCGCCCGCTGATCTCGCTCAAGAAGGCGATGAATTCGTCATTGGGGATGAGGCCGCAGAGCCGCTCGAACAGGCGGACTGGCGTCCCGGTTCTGGCATGCATGGCATCCGCTGCCCGGCGCATTTGTGCACCGATTGCGACCGTCCAGGCCGCGCGCCCCATGCTCGCGATCTCCTCGACGCCAATTCCTCCGATCGTGGTGGGCGTAAACTTGTCCGGTATGTGGCCATCCAGCGAACCGCCGATATCAGGAAGGAAGGATGGATCCAGCCCGAAATCCTCGAAAGTCGTGCGCAACTCGTCGATGTCACCGGGCGTTAGATGACAGCCCGGCAGCACATTCACGCGCAAGGGGTCGCGCGGCGCAGCCGCGTCAATGGGATCGACGAGGACCTCTACCATTCGCGCGACCGTCTTGTCCCAGCCGTCCTGAAACGCATCTTTGAAATCTGGGGTCGCGACGTAGACCAGCGGACATTTTTCGAGCTGCGGGTGCTTCTGCCGGACCTGTCGGATGAACGCCTCGACGTCGTCGCCCTTTGTCTCGGTGACGCCTGTTGAATTGATGCCGATGATCTCGGGCTTGGTCCGGCTATAGATGTTGAGGATCGCCTGCTCGACGTTGTCGTAGCCGCCGAGCACCGTTGCGACTTCGCTCATCGCAGTCGTCTGCAGCGGCACAGCTTCCTTGAAGTGCCGCACCAATAGCGTCAGTGCAAAGGAGGTACATCCTTGCGGGCCGTGCAAGAGGGGCATAGCGCCGCGCACGCCGAGATAGGCAAAAGCGCCGCCGACCGGTTGACTCATTTTGAGCGGATTGACCGAGCAGGCTTTCTTCGACATTGTGACGGTCGCCATGCCGCGCTGCCCTACTCCGCCGCCTGCAGGCGAGGCGCAGCATGCACAGCCGGTCTGTCACGCATCCTCCCCTCGCACGCGCTGTGGCTTACGGAGTCCCATGGCGCCGGTCTGCGGAGTTGGTACCAGATCGGATTGTACAAAGCCTTGTCGATCTCCTCCATGAGCGTCACCATGCCGGCATATCCCAAATAGGCGTGAGACCGTTCTTGGTTGATGTCGAGCCACGGCATGGCGGCCTTCAGCGCAACGAACTGCGACTTTCCGCCGGAGAGCATGATGTCGGCCTTCGCGTCCTTCAGCATCTCGTACATTTGGCGCGCGCTCATCTCTTCGATCATGTGAGCGTCCTGGCCCATCAGCTCTTTGATGCGTTCTTTGTCTTCCCTCGTCGACTTCTTCACGGACGTTCCGACAATCTCGAGGCCCGCTTCCTGCAGGGCGGCCACGACCGACCAGGACTTTACGCCGCCCGTGACCAGCAGCGCCTTTTTCCCGGCGAACCGCGGCTTGAACTCGTCGATCGCGGCCCAGGCCTTTGCCTCCTCTCGGGAGATGACGGCCTCGGTCCGGGTCATCAGCTCGGCTGGCGCGCCGCGCGCGATCAGCATGCTTGCAATATTGCGCAGAGAGTCGCTGGAGTCCTGAATGCCGTAGAACGATCCTTCGAAGAAGGGAATACCGTAGCGCTCCTTCATCTTGCGCGCGACGTTGATCAACGCTTTGGAGCAGACGATCATCGCAGCTTTGGCGCGGTGCGAGCAGGCTATGTCGCGATATCTCGCGTCGCCAGAGATGCAGGACAGAATGCGGACGCCGAGCTCGTCGAGCAGCGGCTTGACCTGCCAGAGCTCGCCGGACAGATTGAACTCGCCGATGATATTGATATCGTATGGTGTCGTGATATCGGGTTCCTGCGTGCCGATAACGTGCTCGAGCAGCGCCTCGCCGGCAAGCTTGCTGCCGAGGTTCTTTGAGCCAACGAAACCCGGCGAATTGACGGGAATGACGGGCTTTCCGAACCGTCTTGCAGCTGCCTTGCAGACTGCGTTGATATCGTCGCCGATCATGGCGGGCACACACGTCTGGTAGACGAAGATGGCCGGCGGATCGTACTTCTCGACGACCTCGCGGATCGCCTTATAGAGCCGCTTTTCGCCACCGAACACGATGTTCATCTCGTCCATGTCTGTCGTAAAGCTCCTGCGCCAGAGGTCGGGGCCGGAGGAGACGGAGCTGCGGTTGTCCCAGGAATTGCCTTCGCAGGCGATCGGGCCGTGGACGAGATGGGCGACATCGGTCACCGGCTGCAGCGCTATCTTTGCGCCATCGAAGGCGCAGCCGCCGGCGGCGCCGCCTGGCTGCAGCTGCTTGGTGCAGCCCTTCCTGCGCTCGGCTTCCGATTTATTGACGTTTTTCGCGCAGCCCGGCTCGCTGAAGGCATCCTGGATCTTGGTCGATAGCGAACTCATCAATGTCCCCTTGCATGGGCCGGTGGCTTCCCGGTCCAGGCGCAGACCATAGTCGCGCCCGCGCCGGAGCTCCGACAATGGGCGATAAGGTCAAGATGCGTGGCCGCATCAGCGAACGATATCGAAGCTGTAGTCCGTCTTGCCCGCGATGTTCGTGTGCTTGTCGATTTCGTCGAATATCTTGTCGAGGATCTTCACCAGCACGTTGATCCCACCCTGATATCCCCAGACGGGGTATCGGTGATGGTGATGTCGATCGAATATCGGAAAGCCGATCCGGATCAACGGCGTGCCCGTATCGCGCTCCAGATATTTCCCATAGGTATTTCCGATCAGGAAGTCGACCGGCTCGGTGAACAAGAGCGAGCGCATGTGCCAGAGGTCCTTGCCAGGATAGACTTGGCAATTTTGCCCGAAGGGCGACTTGGCAAACAGCGCCTGCATCTTCTCTTCCCAGGCCTTGCCGCCATTCGTTGAGAGCACATGGGTTGGCTCGGCACCGAGCTCCAGCAAGAAGGCTGAAAGTCCGTAGCACAGGTCGGGATCGCCGTAGATTGCAAACTTCTTGCCGTGGATGTGACCGTTGGAATCCGCCATGGCGTCGACCAGCCGCCCGCGCTCCTGCTCCAGGGCCTTCGGTATTGGCTTGCCCGTGATACGCGACAAGGCAATCAGGAAATCATCGGTGGCGCCGACGCCGAGGGGATAGTTGAATGCGAGAACCTTGTGGCCATGATCCTCAACAAACGGCAGCGTTTTCTCCGTGCAATACTGCTGCATAGAGATGGTTGCCTTGGCGTGAACCGCATTCGCCGCGTCGTGCAAGCTGGTGCCACCGCCATACATGCGGAACTCGCCATCGGTCGGCGTGTCGAACACGTCGCTGTTATCGCCGAGAATCGTATACTCGATCTCCATCAGTTCCAGAATGCGCTTGATCTCGCGAAGGTTGCCGACGGTGTAGCCATCGAAGCCGCCGATGACGTTGATCTTACCATTTTTCTTGCGCTCGAGCTTGGGCGCGCTGCCGGCCTTGCCGTCCCAGAAGTGCTCCAATATGCCCTTGAGTGCATGATCGTAACCGTTGACGTGACTGCCGACAAAAGCTGGCGTATGGGCGAACGGAACGTCGAACTCCGCCGGCACTGAGCCCTTTTCCTTTGCGGTCTTGATGAAGGCGTTGAGATCGTCGCCGATCACCTCGGCCATGCAGGTGGTGGAGACCGCGATCATTTTGGGTTTATACATGTTGTAAGAGTTGGCAAGCCCGTCGATCATGTTGTTCAGGCCGCCGAACACGGCTGCATCTTCCGTCATCGAGGAGGAGACGCAGGAGCTGGGTTCCTTGAAATGCCGGGACAAATGGCTGCGATAATAGGCCACGCAGCCCTGCGAACCATGCACGAAGGGCAGCGTTCCCTCAAAGCCAGCGGAAACAAACACGGCTCCGAGAGGCTGGCAGGCTTTCGCCGGGTTCACAGTCAAGGCTTCGCGAGCAAAGTTTTTCTCTCGGTATTCAGGCGTCTTGGACCACTCCCGGATGCGCTCGACTTCTGCGGGATCATGCGGGCATTCAAATAGCGCCCTCTTATTAGCCAGCATCTGCTGGTATTCCTGGCCTTTGAACAGCTCAAGATGATCGAGCACGTGTTCGGCATTCTGCGTCATTGTGGCACTCTTTATCGGCTTCCAGTTGCATCGCCTGTCGCACCGGCTCCCACAGCTTGGGGCGAGCCGTGTCGTTTGCTCATTCCGCCGCCATCAGGGTCGGCTGAGGGGCGTCCGTCCAGGGCGCCTTGGTCATTTTCCAGACCGGCGAATTGATCGCCATGTCCATGTCGCGGGCGAAAATCGCAAATCCGTCATAGCCGTGATACGGGCCCGAATAGTCCCATGAATGCATCTGCCGGAACGGCACGCCCATCTTCTGGAAGACGTACTTCTCCTTGATTCCCGAACCGACAAGATCCGGCTGGATCTTTTCGACAAAGCGCTCGAATTCGTAGCCGGTCACGTCGTCATAGATCAGCGTGCCGTCCTTGACGTAGCGCTGGGCAGTGCGCTGGTAGTCGTCATTATGACCGAACTCGTAGCCTGTGCCGACGACCTCCATGCCGAGATCCTCATAGGCGCCGATCACGTGGCGCGGCCGCAGCCCCCCGACGAAGAGCATCACCGTCTTGCCTTCCAGGCGCGGGCGGTACTTGGCGACCACTGCATCCATCAGCGGCTGGTACTTGGTGATGACGCGCTCAGCGCCCTCCTTGATCTTGTCGTCGAAGAAGGTTGCGATCTTGCGCAGCGACTCGGCGATCTTCGACGGTCCAAAGAAGTTGTATTCGCACCAGGGAATTCCGAACTTCTCCTCCATGTGGCGAGATATGTAGTTCATCGACCGATAACAGTGCAGAATGTTCAGCTTCGCCTTCGGCGTCGCCTCGAGCTCGGCAAGACTGCCGTCACCAGACCACTGCGCAATCACGCGCAGCCCCATTTCTTCCAGGAGAATGCGCGAGGACCAGGCGTCGCCCCCAATATTGTAGTCGCCGATGATCGCGACATCGTAGGGCGTTGACTCGAAGGACGGGGCCTTATCCGGCGCGATCTTGTCGAATATCCAGTCGCGCACGGCGTCGTTAGCGATGTGGTGACCCAGGGACTGCGATACGCCACGAAATCCCTCGCAGCGCACCGGCACGATGGTCTTACCATTATATTCCTTGGACTTGGATCTCGACACGGCTTCAATATCGTCGCCAATCAGACCGATGGGGCATTCCGACTGGATGGTGACGCCGTGGTTGAGCGGAAACAGCTCTTGGATCTCATCGATGATCTTGACGAGCTTCTTGTCACCGCCGAAGACGATGTCCTTTTCCTGGAAGTCGGAGGTGAACTGCATGGTCACGAAGGTGTCGATGCCGGTGGTGCCGACATAGTAGTTGCGCCGAGATCCCCAGGAATACTGGCCACAGCCGACCGGACCATGGCTGAGATGGACCATGTCCTTGATCGGCCCCCACACCACCCCTTTGGAGCCGGCATAGGCACAGCCACGGATAGTCATCACGCCGGGGATCGATTTGAGATTCGATTTGACGCCACAATCGGATTTTCCGGCCTCATGGACGTTGAGGTGCTTGGCGCGCCGCTTGGCCGTCTTCTCCGGATAGACCTTCAAGACGTCCTGGATGAGCTGTTTGTTGCGGGCCTTGATTTCCGCGACGCTCTGGCTGCTTGCTGGGCTCATACGAATATCCTTCGTTTTATCGTCTGCGCTTTCAGGGGCGAGACTCGCTCGAGACCCGAATCTGGCGGCTGTCTCAGGCCGGCTGGGCTGCCAGCTCGGCGGCGGTTTTGCCCACCTGGTCCTCGTCGACCGGCTTCATGATGCCGTGCTCCATCAGCATGTCCTCGAGCTCGTCCATGCTGATGGGGGTCGGAATGATGCCCTTGCCACCGTTGTTGTGGATTCTGGTCGCGAGGTTGCGATAGTGATCCGCCTGCTTGGAGTCGGAGGCGTATTCCAGCACCGTCATGCGGCGCAGCTCCGCGTGCTGCACGATATTGTCGCGCGGCACAAAGTAGATCAGCTGGGTTCCGAGCTTCTTGGCAAGGGCTTCCGCCAGCTCCAGCTCCTTGTCCGTTTGCCGCTCGTTGCAGATCAGCCCGCCGAGGCGCACGCCGCCGGAACTGGCGTACTTCAGAATGCCCTTGGAGATGTTGTTGGCGGCATACATCGCCATCATCTCCCCGGACATCACAATGTAGATCTCCTGGGCCTTGTTCTCGCGGATCGGCATTGCAAACCCGCCGCAGACGACATCGCCGAGCACGTCGTAGGACACGTAGTCGATGTCCTCATAGGCCCCGTTCTCTTCCAGAAAGTTGATCGAGGTGATGACGCCGCGGCCGGCGCAGCCGACCCCCGGCTCCGGCCCGCCAGACTCGACGCACCGGATGTCCTTGTAGCCGACCTTCATGACGTCCTCGATCTCGAGGTCCTCGACGCTGCCGGCGTTCGCCGCCAGGCTCAAGATCGTGTCCTGCGCCTTGGCATGCAGGATCAGTCGGGTCGAGTCCGCTTTAGGATCGCAGCCGACGATCAGGATCTTGTGACCCATCTCGGCAAGCGCCGCCAGCGTGTTCTGTGATGTCGTCGATTTGCCGATACCACCCTTGCCGTAAAACGCAATTTGTCTCAGTGAAGACATTCTTGTTCTCCATCCGGTCAATCGACGACCGCCCTGTTCGCTCATGTCCCATCGCCGCTCGCTCCGCTCAAATCCTCTTCAAGACGCAGCGGCCCGACTTGCCAAGCATTGTGCAACGAGTGTGCCAGCCCACGTTCAAAAGAAAAAAACCCACAAATCGAGATAGATGCTCGCGCCGATGGAGATTGTCGCAAATCCGACGCGGGGTTCGGCTTCGACATCTGCGGTCCCAGTTCGCTGTTCGAAACGAAACAATGAGCTGCACTCGAAAGCAATGATATCGAGTGTCGTTGTCGCACGCCTGGATCGATCGGAGTGTAGCGTTTACTTCCTGGGCGCCGGTCTATGCGTGTGGGTTCATGCAAATCAGATTGCCCGAGCGGAAAGGACCAGCGATCATCTTTTGCTTGAGAGCGGGTCGGCAATACATCGCCCATCTTTGTATCGGATCCGCTTCATAGGAGCGCCATCTGGCTGTGACAAACATTCGATGTCGTTTCGCTCGGCATCGCGGGCCTGCCGGCGCACGAGGCGGGTCTTATCGCCATTCAAAATGATCGTCTCGTCCTTGCCCTTTATCGTGCAGCTTGCCAGTTCACTTCAAAAGTGACAGCAGACCGCGAAACGCCATCCTTTTTCGGCGCAAGTCGCAGACCCTTGGTCACCCTTGCACGATCACACGTGCTGTCCACCATTGATCGGAACTTCCGCACCCGTTATGTAGCTCGCCGCGTTCGAGCAGAGGAAGAAAATCACCTTTGCGACCTCGTCCGGCGTACCGACACGGTGCAACGGTATGATCGGCGCCAGCTGCGCCTCAGTTTCCGGCGACAGAATGTCGGTCTTGATCTCGCCTGGCGCGATTGCGTTGACGCGAACTCCGAAGGGAGCGTAGTCATGTGCCATCTCGCGCGTTAAACAGGCAAGCGCGGCTTTAGACGTCGCATAGGCGGTCCCGGCAAACGGATGCACGCGAGAACCGACGATAGATGTGACATTGACGACGGAGCCAGAGGCCGCCTTCAACTGCTCGAACAGGCCCCGCGCCAGCAGGATCGGCGCGAGGAGATTGACGTGAAAGACCTGCATCCAAGTGTCGACTGGCGTCGTCAACGAATTCAGTCGGCTACCATTTGGTGCTTTTGGTGAAATCCCGGCGTTGTTGATCAGAGCATGGAGCGGCTCACCGTCGAGCCGCGCCTCGATCTCCGCGATCAGGCGCGGCAATTCGCGATAATCGCTTAACTCAACCTGGATATGATTGTCTGTCCCGGAATGCCATGGGCATCGACCTCCATCGAAGGGTTGACGGGAACAGGAAATAATTCGCCAACCCGCCTCCGAGAACAGCTTTCCCGTGGCGTGCCCGATGCCCCGCGAGGCGCCGGTCAAAACGACTGTTTTTGCTTCACCAAGGACTCGCGCAGGCGACTTGTCGGCTTGAGTCGGGCAAAGCGCGAGACCAGATCCAGAAGTCGTTCCAGCAGCACGGTTGCGATCTTTTCGGTCGAGAGGCACGAAAGCTCCTTCGCATCTTCGATGTGCGCCGCGACGCCCACGGTCACTCTCAGCAAGAACCGCGCCATAAGCAGTTTGTGAGAGCAGTTATCGTGGTCCGACGTCGGGCTTGCGATTCCATGACTGGTTCAAACAAGAGCGAATGCTCATTGGTCAAACGCCGTCGCTACAGCTCTGATGTCTGTTGCGGCCCGCTAGTCGGATCGCCAATTAGACTGTCTTGGTTGGTCCTCAACTGCGAGGGATTGGTCGAAGACCAGATCTTGCTCCTTAGAAGAGTGGCGGTTAGCCGGATTTCCAGATCGTCGACGCGCGCTCGAGGACCCATTGCCTAGAAGATGTGGCGCACGGAGCACTCCGCCCTCGGACTGATTACGTGAAATTCTCGAGCGTAAGTCCACAAGGTCCGCAAAGACGTCAGCCTGACGTCGCAGCGCATCCGCGATCATCGGCGGCTGACTAGCAAGCGAGGAGACGACTGTTACACGCACACCGCGCCGCTGCACAGCCTCGATCAGTGACCGGAAGTTGCCGTCGCCGGCGAACAGGATCATCTCATCGATGCGCCCGGCGAATTCCATTGCATTGACCGCGAGCTCAATATCCATGTTGGCTTTGAGCTTGCGACGTCCGCTGACGTCGACGAATTCCTTGCCCGGCTTGGTGACGACGGTGTAGCCATTATAGTCGAGCCAGTCGACAAAGGGACGGACCGACGAACCTTCCTGGTCTTCAATGATCGACGTGTAATAGAACGCACGCAGCAACGTGCCGCGGCCTTGAAATTCTCTGAGCAAGAGCCCGTAGTCGATATCGAATCCAACAGTCTTTGCTGTAGCGTACAGATTTGGACCATCGATAAAGAGCGCGATCCTGCCTTGAGGTAAAAGACATGCCATGTTCACCGTACCGCAAATAGTTCGATTGGAAGAAAGAAGTGACGCTGGCCAACGCTCGGCCGCGAACCAGATCAGCTGCTTGCGAAAGAGAAAGACAACACCCGGTCCGCTTATGAGGTCCTCAACTTAAGAAGGTGTCTCTCTGCTTGGAACAGCAGGCCGCAAGCCACAGACTCATCTCTGAGACAGCCATTCCGTTGCGCAACCGGATTCTCTCCTGGAGAGATTGCCAGCGTCAGATGAGGTACCCGGCGCACTTCGCCAGGTCTTAAAAAGCGCGCCGGGCTCCCTCCACATCATCAGTACATCCGTGATGATGCTGCCTTGAATGAAACGAGTAGCGTGGCGAAACTGAGGCCACATGTTTGCTTCACACGCGGAGCGGTTTTCTTTTTGCAGAGCACAGCAGACATCTTGAATCTGACGCTGCGTCACGTTGTACGATGCTCAGCTCGTGTTTCATGCCGACCGAAACGTGACTATCCATGGTGGCACCGCAACACGCTTGAGAAGTTCTAACGATCAGCAAGCTCCGCCTTTTTGTCCGCGGCATTCGCGAAGGTGGTAATGGTCATCTTCGCCTTCGTGACCTCATATCCGCGGTTTCGTGGATTAGTCACTGCCCGGCCCGCCGCATTGCCCGGTACGGGCTGATATCGACGCGGAACAGCCGAGCTCGCGTACGCGGCGACTTGTGTACGGAACGCGCCCCGCTTCAGGCCGAAGATCCAGTAGCGCTAGCGCGCGCTCGCCCGACCCGGGGTCTCCGGCAGAATGCGCCGCGGGCGCCTTCATCAACGCCCATCATACTGCGCCCAACAGTCGGCGGTTTCATAAACCCGAACGGACGATATGTCGGGCAACTGATCATTCAATCTTTCCCAGAGCCACTCTGCAATCCGCTCCGCGGTCGGGTTCTCCAGACCCTCCACTTCGTTCAGATAATGATGATCAAGTGTCTTGATGATTTCGACGAAGGCCTCCTCGATGGTAGAAAAATCCACAACGAACCCGGTGACTGGATCCACAGGCCCCTCTAGCTGCACCTCGACCCTATAGGAATGTCCGTGCACGCGGCTGCACCTGTGCGTTGACGGCACGCTTGGGAGCCGGTGAGCCGCCTCAAACTTGAACGATTGTGATATCCTCATCGGCGCGCCATATGTGAAATTTGATTTTGGACCGTCGGCTGCTGATGGCCGGGCGAACCGCAGATTACGACTGCGCGCCGCGCGAACGACTGATTACGTCGTAGATGGGATCTTCCGGAAACTTTGCTCCGGCAGGCTTTCGCGAGCCGAACCGCATTTCTTCGTTCTCGCAAAGCGCTGACTTCTCCTCCTCGATCCAGTCGAACACCACAACTCGCTTCTGGACGCGCCACTCATCGCTGCGCTTCTCAAAACAATCACAATATCGTCCTGCGATCAGAAGCTGCTCGACAACGCCATCTCGTATCGGACGTCGCTGAAAGGCCACGAAATAGGTCTCTACAGCCGCGTGATCTGGATCGAGAAATTCAATCAGGATGTTGCTGACCATGTGAAAGCTGCGGCCGTTCGTTCTGAAAACGTCGCGTGCCCACTCAAAGAAGCCTTGCACCGGGCCGGCATAGATACCATGCTGATCCGTTGCATCCGGCCAGTAGGCGCTCCGCAGGGCAGCCTCGTCGGCCCGGTCGATGCCCCTGCAATAGCGGTAGATGCAATCGCGAATCGCTTCTCTATCGAGGAGTTCGGACAAATCCCGAGGTCGCATTCACCAAGCCTTAAGCTGATCCGAGGCTGTCGCCTTTAAGCCACGAGGCGGCGCCTCAAATGACCTTTTGGCTACAGCAATCGGCGTGCCAAAAGCCGGTTCGTGCGACTAAGAGCGGAGAAGGCGAAGGCCACAGTTCGTGTTGGCGTGACCAACCATTCGATCCTGGCGTCGTGCTTCGGACAGGGATGTCGCAAAATGGACACGGCGGAATGCCACGCGAAGCGTCGTGCTGCGTGCTTGCGCCTAACCCGGCCAGAAGGACCGATGCGCCGCCCCCTACTCCGGCTCATGCCGTCGTCTGTGGCGGTATGAAAGGATGTCAGGATGTAACGTTTGGGACGCTCCGGCTAGACCGGAGGACTGACTTGGCTCGGATCCAACACTGTAGCTATTGATGGAATTTCATTTCGGCTCGGACCGTCAGAAGTCGAGCGTCGGTTCGAGGCTTTCGACACATCAGTCCTGCAGCTAACCAGAAGGAGATTGCGCTGCTTATACGATTCTTGTCGATTCCCGCCGCCGTCCTGGCCGGATGCTTCGGCCTTCAGGCACGCGCCGAGCCACTTCTGGTCTCTCAATCCGGCGGCAAAGCCTACCGCTCCGTACAGGAGGCCATAGACGCCTTACCAGCGCCGGGCGGCGATATCCTGATAGCGCCAGGCATCTATCGCGAGAAGATCAAGGTCTTCAAACCCGGCGTTCATCTCCGCGGCACCGGAAAGAGGCCGAACGATACAATTCTACTTTATGGCGACGGTGCCATCAAAGTGGGAGGAACCTCGCATTCCGCGACGTTAGAATCGTCTGGAGACGACTTTCGGCTCGACAATCTGAGCGTCCAAAACGATTACTCGCAGAATCCCGACAATCCGCCGTCGCAGGCAGTCGCATTGTCCCTGGTCGGAGACAGGAACGTTATCACCCGCGTCCGCCTGCTGGGCGCACAGGACACGCTGTTTGCAGGTAGCAAGTCGAAGGGCCAAATGTCGCGGCAATACTTCCAGGACTGCTACATCGAGGGACACGTGGATTTCGTATTCGGCAATGCCAGGGCCTATTTTGATCACTGTGAATTGCACGGCATTGCCAATCACGCCGTCGTCTACACTGCTCAGAGTAAGGACGCGCCAGATCAAGACAGTGCCTATGTCTTCGATCATTGTATCCTGACGGCTGATCCTCGCGCACACGAAGTCGCGCTCGGTCGTCCCTGGCGCCCTTATGCAACGGTGATCTTCCTCTTCACCAAGATGGATGCGCCGGTGATCGCAGAAGGCTGGAGCGAGTGGGATCGCGACAAGACCGAGAGACTGAAGACAGCCTTTTATGCCGAATACAAATCGACGGGTATCGGGTCCAATCCCGGACGACGCGAGCCTTACGCCCATCAGCTGACAGACAGCGAAGCCGGAGGATGGTCGCTAAGGGCATTTTTCGGCAACGACACCGCCTGGCTTCCAGCCGGCAATCAAGATATGAAATAGGAGCAGCCGTGGCGTCTTGGACCCACTAGCCGCCGCTTTGGTCTGACGACGATTGGTCCAAAAAGAAGATATCAGCGGAATGCCTTGATGCATCCAACCCACGAGCCTGAGGCCGGCGCGCCAGCTGCCCCCTGCAAAGGTGGCAAAACGCCGGAAGCCGTCACATCTGCATTCTCCACCTGCCAGGTTGCGCGATCGGAAAATCGCACGTCGTCGAGCAAGATCTTCAGAGCGTGCTCCTGGTCCAGTCCGCGCATGACCAATGCGCCATCACCGCCACGCACATGGCGCAGAGCGATCTGGCGGTACACGGGAATTTTGTCGCCGCGTGCGCGACCATCGTAGCGTGTATCGAAATAGATCGGCCAACGGTTACCGCGCAGGCACACATTCTCATAACTTACCCTCTCGACCGGGCCGCCCCGGCTGACGTCGCTCTTGATGCGCAAGCCCCAGGTCGTGCCGTCCAGGGCGAGATCGCGCACCAATATGTCGCTGACCCCGGAGTCCACCTCACTTCCGATCGACATGCCGTGTCCCCAACCGAAGTAATTATTAACGATCGAGATATGGCGGCTAGGGCCGTTGTTGCCGGCTTTGATGGCCACATTATCATCGCCGGTGCGGATAGAGCTGTGGGTGATGGTCACATCCTCGCTTGCGCCCGGATCGATCCCATCGGTGTTGCGGGCGTCGGCCGGGGCGTCGATGGTGACGCCCCAAAACGTCGCACCTTCGACCCGGTTCATCGCCACGTGGAAGTTCGCCGCATTGCGCAAGGTGATGCCGTGGAAGCCAATGTCTTGTGCATGATCGATCTGGATGAGGCGCGGGGCGTTCTGATTGCCGCCCTCGCTTTGCGCACGCCGCGCCAGCTGCCACCAGGTCTCTTTGGTGCCGTTCATGACCGCACCGCCCTGGCCGTCGATGGAGCCTTCGCCCATAACGCCGCCGCCGCGCGTCTTTGAAAAGCTGATGAACGGCCGACAGCCGTCTCCCTTGCGATCGATACGACCACAGCTTCCCAAGCCCTTGTCATAGAGGGTCGGGTCGGAGATCGCAAAAAGTGTAGCGCCGCGCTCGATCCAGAGCGTTACGCCGGATTTCATCTCAAGAGGGCCTGCGAGAAAAGCCCCGCTCGACAAATAGACAGCTGCCCCGGCGCGACAGTGGGCAATAGCCTCTTGTAGCCTGGCCGTCTCGTTCGTGCTGGAGGGTACCAGGCGGGCGCAGACGTCAGTGGGCGCAGCGGGTTCGACGACGTGGCGGCGATCTTGCGCCCGGGCAACAGTGCAAAGAGCGAGCACGATAACGGCGGACAGCAATGGCGGGTACCGGAGGGCATTTCTCATCGATTGCGCCATATGTCTTGCTCACCTCGCCTGGAGTGGCCGATCACTCTTGAAACGGAGCGCCGCAGGCCGTCTGGCCCGGAGACACAGCGCGAGGTGCTCCAACTCGCTCGCGGACGGCCTATTCGACGGTTACCGATTTCGCCAGATTGCGCGGCTGATCGACATCCGTACCGATCATCACCGCAGCGTGATAGGCCAAAAGCTGGACCGGGATGGCATAGACCATCGGTGCAAACGTGGGAGCCATATCCGGGAGCACGATGGTGGCGAGCGTCTGCGCTATTGCTTCCGAGGCACCCTTCGCATCCGTCATGAGGATGATGTTGCCGCCACGCGCTGCGACCTCCTGCATGTTCGAGACAGTCTTATCGAATACCTGATCATACGGCGCGATCGCCACGACCGGCATGTTCTCGTCAATGAGTGCAATCGGTCCGTGCTTAAGCTCGCCGGCGGCGTAGCCTTCCGCGTGGATGTAGGAGATTTCCTTCAGTTTCAGCGCGCCTTCAAGCGCGAGCGGGAACGAGGTGCCGCGGCCAAGGTAGAGCACGTCGCGCGATTTGGCGATCTCGCGTGCGACCTTTTCGATCTGGGGCTCGCTCCCAAGCGCGGCGGCAATCAACCCCGGAATCTCCATCAATTCCCGCACGAGCCGGATCTCATCTGTCTCGGACAGTTCGCCGCGGGCTTTTCCCGCCGCCACGGCGAGTGCTGCCAGAACCATGAGCTGGCCCGTAAATGCTTTGGTCGAGGCGACTCCGATCTCCGGACCGGCGAACGTCTGCAGCACGGTCTCGCTCTCGCGCGCAATGCTCGAGGTCGGCACGTTGACGACCGACAGCGTGTGCACCTCCCGGGTTTTGGCATAGCGCAGCGCCGCGAGCGTATCGGCCGTCTCGCCCGATTGTGAGATGAAGATTGCGAGATCGCCCTTTCTCAGAAGCGGCTCGCGATAGCGGAACTCTGAGGCGACGTCGAGTTCGACCGGCATACGGGCGAGCTGCTCGAACCAATATTTGCCAATAGAGCCGGCATAGCTTGCGGTGCCGCAAGCCGTGATCGAGATCCGCTGAATGTCCGCGAAGTGAAAGGGCAGTTCTTGCGACAGCTTAATGCGCTCGGCCGTCACGTCGACATAGCGGGCCAGCGTGCGGACCATCACCTCCGGCTGCTCATGAATTTCCTTGGCCATGAAGTGGCGGTAGTTCGCCTTGTCGACCAAGAACGGCAATATCCCGGATTTGAACATCTCCCGCTGAGCGAGCCTGCCTTGCGCGTCATAAATTACGCTCTCGTTCCGGCTGAGGACGGCCCAGTCACCTTCCTCCAGATAGGTGATGTCCTCGGTAAGGGGCGCGAGCGCGATGGCGTCCGATCCCAGATACATCTCGCCGCGGCCATATCCGATTGCGAGCGGCGAGCCCTTGCGGACGCCGATCATGAGATCATCATGGCCGTTGAACACGAAGACGAGCGCAAAGGCGCCCTGTAACCTGGGCAATGATGCGCTCACTGCCTCCTGCGGCGTACACCCCCGTTTCAGACTGAGTTCGACAAGCTGGGCAACCGCCTCAGTATCGGTTTCCGAGGCGAATTTGGCGCCTTGCGCCTCCAGTTCCGTACGCAGCTCGCGGAAATTCTCGATAATGCCGTTATGGACCACGGCGACATTCTCGGTTATTTGCGGATGTGCGTTGTTTTCCGTCGGCTTGCCATGCGTAGCCCACCTGGTGTGACCGATGCCGGTGTGTCCACCCACAGGCTCCTTCCGCAAACGCCGCTCCAAATTCTTCAGCTTGCCCGCCGAGCGCCGACAGGAGAGACGTCCGCCCTCGAGCGTCGCAACACCTGCAGAATCATAGCCGCGATACTCGAGCCGTCTGAGCGATTCGATCAAACGCTCCACAACCGGTTCACGGCCCACAACGCCAATAATGCCACACACGGCGGTAACGAACTCCAGCTCAAATCATCTTCAAAAACGGCAAGCGTCTCTCACGAAATTCACCCGTCAGGACCCAGTCCGTCAGTCCTGCAAACAACAAAGCAGGACCACCTCTCGCTGTCAGCACCAACAGCTTCGGCCTCATCTTGCGCGAGCTAACCCCTCAAGATCTCGGCGGTCATCAGCCTGACCACGCGCATCGCCGCTCTGGCAATCGAGATTGAGTACCAGCAGGATGCATCTATCGAGGATGTGAGAACTCTCAGCTGGGCCGAATAGTCGACCGCTCCGCCACTCTCGGATTCTGTCCAAAGTCGCCACGGCGCAAACAGGCGCCTCGTCTGCTCATGAAGATAACAATCGTAGTTACAGTAAGGCCGCCGCGTAGACATATCGCGCACGTAGCCTTCTCCGAGTGGGCGGTGACACTCCGCGCAGCAAGAGACTCCGCACGGCGTCCTACGATTTACCAATATGAACTTCATGGGTATCGGCCAGCTCGGCAGCAGATCGATTGATGACGCTTTCTCTGTTTCTTCGCCTCGGCGCAAAGCGGCGCGCCACAAACGCCCCAGCCTCACGGCGGTCTCCTCCGCATCTTGCCGTGCCGCAGAGAGGCGCCTCGAGCTAGTGCGAGGATCTCGCTGTATCCTGCTCTCCCATTAATCAAACTATCCACCGTATCAGAATGGCTCGAGCGCGTAAGAAGGACCTCTCTCGCACTCAAGGAGGCCGGTCCCCTCATCTCCGTCAATCGGTTTGACGACGTGCGGAGATGCGAGCCCCTTGGCCCGGCTGAAAAGCTCCTGGCGTTTGCGTCGGCCCGTTACGAGGAGGACGCGGGTTCAGTTGCTCGGAGGGAGCGAGCCTCGCACCAAAGAGCCATGCAAGGTTCGCTGACCACCAGATTTCTGGACGGATTGCGGTGTGAGATCGGGGCCATCCAGCTTGCCAATACGGGAAGAATGCTAGGCGAAGTCGCCATATGCCTCGTTCGACAGTCCGCACACATGCCATAATTGCGCGAAACGGAAGCGCAAGAATTGTCAATCATTGAAACGAGCTCAACTAGTCAGACCGATGGCTCTATATTGGTCAGCCTCCACAATCAGTAAAATCAATTGTTTTGATACGATCCATCCATCCTAGATATGTATCCTTGCAATCGGCTTCGCCCACAGCCACCGGGCGAGGCTTCCGGCCTCCCCGCGCACCCACAAATAGGCGAATCGGGTCGCGCATCCGGTGCGAAGCTCGTCCGGCCACACCTGTCATCGCTCTCCCGCTCATAAGCGGCGTTGACGTCCTCACACGGCTCGTTAAGGTATTGTATCCAGCCGGCCGGCCCGCGCGTCCGATGGTGGCATCGATCGCTGACGAATCGATTGCACGGAGAATGCGCCCGAATACATCATGATCGGATATAGCGCGACGATCTGGTGGGAAGAGTGCGACTTGACGCTCCACGTCATCCTGATTGCCGCGCGGGAGCATCAGAGTTTTCGACTCAACTGTTTCGACGAATTGCGACCGATGATCTCGAACGAAATTGCATTGATGTCAGCGGCTCATCGATCAGCCCCTTGATCACTGCCTTTTTGATGAACTCGGACATTTTCATCCTAGAAATCGATGTGAGTTAGCAGCGGGCGCAATCTTACCGAGCCCGCCAACGCTTGGCGACTAAAGCCTTCAGGCGTCACAAAGAGAGCCGGCCAAAGTTGAGATCCCGCGGAAAAGCTGAGACTGCATGGTTGGAGCGATCGAGCCGCATGGTCCCTTAAAGCTCGCATTCCAACCGATGTCAGTGTGATCGGACCTGTCCCGGGCAGACAGGATGCAGCCCGACAGTTGGGTACCGGACAGCACCATTAGCCTTTCTGAGCGTACACGCCGTCATCCGATGGGCCGCCATTGGTCCGATGCATTCACGACGCGGATGCATTCTATCATAACTATCTATTGTACCAATCCAATGTGATGGACTAGTTCCTTTTTAACGGGTCGCTCAGAAAGTACAGCTCGTGAAGGCCGATTTCTGTTTCTTGAACACGCCACGCCGCCCTCGATTGGCAGCAGCTGGCGGCCAAAAGGGTCTTCCAGACCGCTTTTCATTGCACATCGGTAGGCAATATCGAGCGCGTGCGCTCCCCAGGGGACTCCACCGCCGAATGTCCGAACCCGACATTGCCCGCAACGAACCGCCGGCGTGAACGCCCCCCAAATTCCCCCGCCATAACAGTACAGGAGGCAGCCATGAGTATGACAATGTCCAGATCCGGAAGGATGCGGCCAACAAAACGCGAGAAACGACCGTCTCGGATGACAGCGCGATGCGCTGAACTGGCCGGGATGGTCCCCTTTCCTCTGCATATCCCGCTCAACTCATCTTCAATTCGGGCCGCCCCGCCTCCGGCCCAGACAACACCAGACCGATCAGAACCAGCAGAACAGAGTAGCTGCGGCTCGCGAGTTCAGCATTTTGAGCAGATGATCGAGCTGCAAATCGAGGAGGTCGCAAGACTCATCTGGGAAGACCAGAACGCGTGTGAAGCGACAAAGCGGCTCACGGAGCTGACGAGCGAACTGATAGCGGCAAGAATCCGCCCAGAACGCGACGACCATATAGCCGGCGCGATCGCCGGTTTCCGACCGGCGCAACTCCATCAACAGAGCGGCGTCTACGATCCGGAACAGCTTTTGGTTTTAGGACGTATTTTTGATGAAGCAGTCGCAGCGCTGCCTGCGGATATGCGTACTGACATTAACCGAACAACGGTCGCCAAACTCATTTTTGGACGTGCGACCATAAGTGAAGTCGATCTCGGTACTCTTGTTACCCTGATAATCGCGATCGCCTCTGCCGTTTAATTAGGAAGCGCTTTGATTTGGCCTCTCACACAATAGGGCCTGACGCCCCTTCGACCAGGTCGGAAGGGGCGTCAGGCCGCAAGCCTGCTTGACGTGCTGGGCACCGACTGGAAACGAACTGCTGGAGGAATTTGCGAACAGACGCTCCGCCCTTCGAGAAGCTGACGAGATCTTGCTGCCAACGGTGGGGTCCACGAGCGCTCAGCGTGGAGGGTTCAGGATGAACCACATCGAACCGCTCCAGTATATCGGAGCCGGAACATAGCAGATTCGAACGTCTTCGAGTCGCTTTTGGAGCATGTCTAGCGTCACGGCTGCGGTCGCGGAGATCGCTCTCGGACCTGAGAGACTTAGCTCGCATTCTCGCGGCATACCGAAGTCAGTCTCACTTGAAGGTCCTCGATCGACACGCTATCGAATGGGTCGGGAATTACCCGGCGGGCGATGAAGAACCCAACTACTTTAGTATCTGGCAGGCGCTCCAAGATCATGTCCTTGATCGCGCGGAAATGTGAGCCTGTGGTAAGGACGTCGTCGACGATTCCGATGCTCGGGTGCACTCCGCCCCGAAGAAGTTGCTCGTTGAATCGATAGTTTTGACGAAGCTCGTCTGGCTTCTTCCTATTTCCTCCCTTGAACGTCTCGGTCGATGTGATCTGCTCGATGAGCTCTAACACTTGAGGCGCACCAGGCACCAGGCTTACGGATTCCGTTGCAAACGCGGCAGATGCGATCGTCGTAATCGACATCCGTTCTAATCTTGGAGGGAGGCGTCGGGACAAGACTGGCGTGCGCCAGCCAATCCGCGTTGATGACTTCGGAAAACGCCTGAGCGCATTGCGCGATCGCAGGCGTCTTGTATTGGTAGCCGCCGGCGTTTCGCTTCTTCTGCAGGTTATGGATCAATTGATTGGTCGCGCCGCCCTGCCATCCGGCATGGGCGGTGTATTCGTACAGGAAATAGCACTCGTCCTCGTCGACGAGGTAGTAGTGGTCGCCGCGGTTGGTCGGGTCAATCTTCTGAAGCCGTAGCGCCATCGCCGAGCGCGCTCCAGATATCGGATATATCTCGCACCCTGATGGCGCCCTTTTTGGCATAGACGGCAGGCCACGTCACGTCACTGCGCTCGAAGCAGGAATCAAGAATGAAAAGCTTTCGTCCTTGTTGAAGGGCGGCTCGCGCCTGAGTGAGGGTTCCGCTCGTTTCACCCGCCTCGACGATGACCGTGCCCTCCGTTAGAGCACTCATCGTGACGTTTCGCTCGGGGAAGAACAGCTTATTCTGCGGTACATGTTGGGCAGCGTATCGCAGAACGGGCACTTGCGAAATCAGGAGAAACTCCTCGGCAATTCGGCGCTGGAGCTTTTCATTCTCCTTCGGGTAGTAGACGCCGATGGGCGTTCCGATAACGGCGATCGTTCGGCCACCCGCCTCGATCGCTGCGCTGTGTGCCGCCGCATCGATCCCCGCGGCCAAACCGGACACGACCGTGAAGCCCTTTTCCACCAGCGCTCGAGAAACCTTCGCAGCTCGGCGCAAACCCTCCGCAGTGGCCTCACGATTGCCGACCACGGCCACACAGCGCATCTCAGTCAACTCCCAAGTTCCCTGGAAATACAGCATCTCGACGGGATGCCGTGCATCGCGGAGCTTCGCCGGGTAGTTGCCAGTTAGATTGAGCCGCGTGCCAAATCGTGAAACCCCCGCCTTTGCGAGTTTCGCCGAGACTTCCGAGGCGCGCGCGTCCGCGACTGCGTCGGATACGAAATCGGACGGTAGCGCAGACGGATCGGCCGCAAATCGTTCCGCAAGCGTCTTGAATGTGGCGCCCTTTTCAAGCCACAACGCTTCGTATGCACCCAGCTCGCGGCGTGGAGAGACGGATGCGACCGCGGGACCGGAATTCATGCGAGCTATCAAATTCATTTCTCGAACCTATCCGTACACTCCGATTCCGTCGAATTGACGGTGTCGATAATCACCGTAATCCAACGCAATCTCTTGCTTTTCCCTTTGAGGTCGGCGATAGAGCGAGCATAGAACAAATAGCGAACGATGTAAAGGTTCGTTCGAAATATCATCGACTTACATGCTTAAAAGTCTATTACGCGGCAGGTCCTGTCGCCCCATTGAAGCAGGCGTGTGGGTTGTCCATAGGCTCCGTAGCCCAGTAGCAGACCCCAGTACTTGCTGCCGAGCCGAACATCTCGCTCGCGACACCAACCACGCCATGCCAGAGCTCTGCATGCTCTTTGCTATAGTCGTAATAGCCTTTGAAGCGATCGGCCGAGAGGCCACAGAACCAACAGCCGACGGATGGCGCAACATCTCGCGCATATGCTCGTTCCACATCATAGCCAGCGGCCACTGGGCCGACTCCGGCTTGAACGTTAGGCAACGCGACATTCAAGCAGAAATTGGTCGGGGTCACCTAGTGGCTCGTCACCGTGATTTTGACTCTTTGGACGTATCTGGATAGGCGCGGCCCAGTTTGGCGCGAGCTTTGTCTGTTGTGAACATCCAGTTGATGCGGGCGCGAGCTTTGTTTCGCTGCCGCTCCCATGCTGCGATCTCATTTCTGAGGTGTTTTGGATCGTCGATTCGGCGGCTGAGACACTGCCCTTGGAGAACGCCGATCTCGATCTCGACCATGTTAAGCCAACTGGCATGTTTCGGGGTGTAGTGGAACTCGAGGCGACGCAGGATACGGCGGGCCTCAGCGGGCGCAAAGGCCTGGTAGAGGGCGCCGGGGGCATGGATC